>NZ_JAUTXS020000031.1:0-210892 GCF_030658255.1 Pseudomonas sp. RAC1 | reverse complement strand
CGGCCCCTGCGCTACGCGCAGGGGTTCCCTCGCGCCGGCGTCGCTCCGGGAGGACCGCGCTTAGGGGCCGTCCTGGCCCCAAGCGCTTGACGGGCATCCATGCCCGTCACCTCCCTGCGCAACGCCTATGCTCGGCCTCCTGAGGTCGCGATGGGCGGTGTTTGAACTACCGCGCACTAAGATCAAGATCAACGGCAACGGCAACGGCAACGGCAACGGCAACGGCAACGGCAACGGCAACGGCAACGGCAACGGCGATTCGATCGCGCAGCGCACCCGCACATCTGCCCCACCGCCCCGCTTCTAAGCGCGCAATCGTGCAGACGCCGCCCATCGCGACTTCAGGAGGCCGAGCAGAGGTGGCACGGAGGGGGTTGACGGGCATGGATGCCCGTCAAGCGCTTGGGGCCATGGATGGCCCCTAAGCGCGGTACCCCCGGAGTGCCACCGGCGCGAGGGAACCCCTGCGCGCAGCGCAGGGGCCGGATGCGGGAGCAAGCGGTTTTTGCCCCCCTTTTTTCCAAGAAAAAAAGGGGGTCGCCGTAAGGGCGAAAAGGTGACTAAGCCTCACCAAAGCCACCGGATATCCACCCAAACCCAGCAGCAGCAGCAGCAGCAGCAGCAGCCCCCCAAAAAAGGCCAAAGCGCCGAAGTAGCACACCCCCACCCCACCCAAGATGAATTTTTCTTAAATTCCTGCTTTTCTATTCTTTGGCACAATCCCTCCATCCACCCGCCGATCAGGTTATTAGCATGCCCCGCGTACTGACCATCGAAGACGACGCCGTCACCGCCCAGGAAATCGTCGCCGAGCTTTCCAGCCACGGCCTGGAAGTCGACTGGGCGGACAACGGCCGCGAAGGCCTGGCCAAAGCCATCGCCGGCGGCTATGACATGATCACCGTCGACCGCATGCTCCCGGAGGTCGATGGCCTGACCATCGTCACCACCCTGCGCAGCTTGAAGATCGCCACCCCCATCCTCATGATCAGCGCCCTCTCGGACGTCGACGAACGCGTGCGCGGCCTGCGTGCCGGCGGTGACGACTACCTGACCAAACCCTTCGCCTCCGATGAAATGGCCGCCCGCGTCGAAGTGCTGTTGCGTCGCAACAGCGTGCCCATGACCCAGACCCGCCTCCAGGTCGCCGACCTGGAGCTGGACCTGATCAGCCACGAAGCCCGCCGCGGCGAAAGCAGCCTCAACCTGCTGCCCACCGAATACAAATTGCTCGAGTTTCTCATGCGCCATTCCGGCCAGGTGATCACCCGGATGATGATCTTCGAAGAAGTCTGGGGCTATCACTTCGACCCAGGCACCAACCTGATCGACGTGCACATCGGCCGCCTGCGCAAGAAAATCGATCCCCCCGGCCAGACGCCCCTGATCCGCACCGTACGGGGCTCCGGCTATGCCATTGCCGAACCCGTCTAAAGGCTGGAGCTCCTCCACCAGCCGCCTGCTGGCGCTGTACAGCTTCCTGTTCGTGGCCTGGAGCAGCATCCTCATGGGCGTGCTGTACTTCGAGGTCACCAGCTACCTGAACAAGCTGACCCGCCACTCGATGCTGCAACGTCAGCACCTGTTCGTGCACATGTCCGGCAAGCAACTCGATGACGCCCTTATCGCCAGCCAGGCCTTCGAGGAGCGCAGCTTCGATGCCTATGGCCTGTTCGATGCACAACTCAATCCGCTGGGCGGGCGCATCCGCTCGGTCCCGTCCGAGCTCGCCCTCGATGGCAAGGTCCACGAACTCAAGCGCTGCCTGGACGCCGACGATCCGCACCTGCCGCGCGACAGTTGCGATGCCGTGGGTCTGCGGGTGGCCGATGGCCGCTGGTTGGTCCTGGTGCGCGATAACGGCTCGCTGTTCGTGGTCACGCGGATCATCCTGCACGCGCTGCTGTGGGGTATCTCGCTGACGTTGATCCCAGGCTTCGCGGGCTGGTACCTGCTGCGCAGACGGCCGCTCAAGCGCATTCGTGCGGTGCAGGCCAGCGCTGAGCTGATCGTCGCCGGCGACCTCACCCACCGCTTGCCGCTGTCGGCGCGGCGCGACGAGCTGGACATGCTGGCCGCCATCGTCAACGCCATGCTCGACCGCATCGAACGACTGATGCACGAGGTCAAGGGCGTGTGCGACAACATCGCTCACGACCTGCGCACCCCGCTGACCCGCCTGCGCGCCCAGCTCTACCGCATCCGCCAGCAAAGCGGCGCCGACTCCGCCCAGGCCGAGGCCCTCGACCAGGCCATCGGCGAGACCGACACGCTCATGGCGCGCTTTCGCGGGCTGCTGCGCATCAGTGAGCTGGAAGACCGCCAACGCCGCGCCGGCTTCGTCGAGCTCGATCCGCACAACCTGCTGGTCGAACTGCACGACTTCTACCTGCCCCTGGCCGAAGACGGCGGTATTCGCCTGACACTGCAACAGCCCGCGCACCTGCCCGCCTTGCACGGCGACCGCGAACTGTTGTTCGAGGCCCTGGCCAATCTGGTCGGCAATGCCATCAAGTTCACTCCCGAAGGCGGACAGGTGCGCATCCAGGCCGTGCAGGACGCCGCAGGCGTGCATGTGGCCATCGAGGACAGCGGTCCGGGCATCCCCGAACAGGAACGGACCGCCGTGCTCAAACGCTTCTATCGCAGCGAAGAAGGCCATCGTCATCCAGGCTTCGGCCTCGGGCTGTCGATCGTGGCGGCGATCGTCGACCTGCATGGCTTCACCCTTGAAGTCGGTGGCAGCGAATGGGGCGGCGCACGCCTGGTGCTGCACTGCCTGCCGGCCGACGCGCGCGCCTAGCCCCAGCACCGGTCTGATCGCCTCTGGCCAGCCCTGGACTCCTCATCCAGGCTTGCCAGGGGCCAGCCACGCCGCCAGACTTGCCTGCCCAGCCCTGGCAGGAATTCCCATGATCCAGCTCCGCCCCATGACCGCCGAGGACTTCGAGCGCTTCTGGCCGACCTTCCAGCACGTCGTCCAAGCGCGCGAAACCTACGCCTACGACCCGCAACTGACCCAGCAGCAGGCTCGCCAGCTTTGGCTCGACCTGCCGCTGCACACCTACGTGGCCGAGGCCGACGGTCAGTTGCTCGGTTCCTACTACCTCAAGGCCAATGCCGCAGGCCCCGGGGCCCATGTGGGCAACTGCGGTTACATGGTCACCGAGCAGGCGCGCGGGCGCGGTGTGGCCCGGGCGATGTGCGAGCACTCGCAGAAGCTGGCGCGCCAGGAAGGCTTTCTGGCCTTGCAGTTCAATTCGGTGGTGTCGAGCAACGAGGTGGCGGTGGCGCTGTGGCAGAAGCTGGGCTTCGAGATCGTCGGGCGCCTGCCCAAGGCCTATCGCCATGCCCACCTGGGACTGGTGGACTGCCTGGTGATGTACAAGTGGTTGGCCGATGAGCCGGTCACGGAAAAACCTGCGCTGCTGATCGGACGCAAGAACATCGAGGCAAAAGTGTCACGGCGACGCGGTCGGTAGAGGCTGTCGCACAGCCACTACCGATCACGTACGTTGCGCCCCTGCCGGACGGCGGGGGCACGCGGGGTCAGAACGCCAGACCGACCTTCACGCCAAACTCGTCACGCTTGAGCTTGGTGTTGTCGGCAGCCGGCGAATCTTCGTCGATCTTGTATTCGGTGCGGGTGTAGTAGAGGCCGGCCTGAATCGGCATGGCGCCTTGCTGGTTCATCAGCAGCGACACTTCGGCGTACGGGTTGGTACGGTCCTTCATGTCGACGCTGTCGCTCTCGAAGTCTTCGACCTTAAGACGCGCGCGACCGTCGATGCTGCGACGAGCGCCCACTTCCACACGCAGGGTGGAGGCGTCGAACTGGTGGTTGTAACCCAGCGCGGCCTTGGCGAACGGCGACTTGTAGGTCAGCTTGGTGTCCAGATCGTTGATCTCCGGTTCGAAGCGGGTCCAGCTGTAGCCGCCACCGATGATCACGTCGACGAAGTTGCGCGCATCCAGCGCGGCGCGCCAGCCCAGGTCCAGGTCAGCCTGAGCTTCCTTGAGCTTGTCGTCGTTTTTCTTGCCGTACTTGGCTTCGGCACCCACTTGGTAGATGAAGCCGGATTCGGCGGTCATCTTGTTGCCAAAGTTGGCGAACACGCCGCCTTGACCCATGTGCTCCTTGTCGGAGTCGCTGCCGCCTTCGAATTTGAACTTGTTGTACGAGCCCAGCAGACCAAAGGTGAACAGAGGATCGGTGCTGGGCGCAGCCATCGCTGCCAGAGGCGTACCGACCAGGGCCAATGCGCAAGCGTGACGCAGCAGTTTTGCAGTAAACATTCGCAGAAGTCTCCATGACTGAATAAATAGGGCGAACGGTCGTTTCGAGACAACGTGCAGCAGAAAAGTTCGAAAAAAATATGAGAAAAAAGCGTGAATTTGCGGTCTGTCACATCGCCATCCCCTCAAACGATTGACTCGCCCACAGGCAGGTGGTCATATGCGCGCCAGTTTCAGGTGTCCTGCGCCGCCGTGCGCAGGGTGAAACGGGAAGCCGGTGCGTCCATGTGGACAAGTCCGGCGCTGCCCCCGCAACGGTAAGCGAGCGAATCCTTCAACACACCACTGTGCATCGGCATTGCACCGGCAATGCATCGGCATGGGAAGGTGAAGGCTTCACGATCCTCGCAAGCCCGGAGACCGGCCTGAAGCTTCAGTTGGCAAACCCGCGGTGGGCGGGCGCAGGCCGGTGCCCCGCGCTTGCGTGCGGGGCCGCGCGTCTTTGCGTTGTTTCCACCGGGATCCATTCATTCCTGCAACAGTGGAACGACATGTCCCGACACTTCACCCTTCACACCCTGGCCGCCTGCATGGCCGTCTCCTTGCCGTCCCTGGCCGAAACCTCCACCGGCGGCGTGCTCGCACTGCCGGCAACGGCCGTCACCGACACACTGGAAGAATCACGCATCGACCTGGCCACCCCGACCCAGGCCGGCTCGCGCCTGAACCTCAGCGCCTTCGACACCCCGGCCAGCACCAGCAGCCTGACCGCCGAGCAGATCCAGCAGCGCGCCAACCGCACCGTACAGGACGCCGTGACCCGCGCGCCGGGCATCACCTCGATCGGCACGCCCGGCAACGGTAACACCGCCCTCTCCGCCCGAGGCTTCACCGGCCACAGCTCGGTGATGACCCTGTTCGACGGCTCGCGCCTGTACACCGGTGCCGGCACCCAGAGCTTTCCGGTCGATCCATGGATGGTCGAGCGCATCGACGTGATTCGCGGTCCGGCCTCGGTGTTGTACGGCGAAGGTGCCACCGGCGCGGTCATCAATGTGATCCCGAAAAAGCCCCTGGCAGGCGAAGTTCGCAACCACCTGCGCCTGGGCTACGGCTCCTGGGACCGCCAACAGATGGGCCTGGACAGCGGCGGTAGCCTGAGCGAGCGGCTCAGCTACCGCCTGGTCCTCGATCAGCAGCAGGGCAATGGCTGGGTCGATCGCACCGATTCGCGCAGCCTCGCGGTGAACGCGGCGCTGCGCTTCGACGCCAGCGACGACCTGAGCTTCACCCTCGCCCACGACCGTGGCGATGACCAGCCGGCGAACTATTTCGGCACCCCGCTGATCGACGGCCGCCTGCACGGCAGCCTGCGCGACAAGAACTACAACATCCGCAACGATGTGCAGCGCTACCACGACGAGTGGACGCGACTGAACACCGACTGGGCCATCAGCGACAGCGTCAGTGCCAGCAACCAGCTGTACTACGTCAAGAGCCGTCGGCACTGGCGCAATGCCGAGGATTACCGTTGGGACCCGGATCGCGACCTGCTGGCCCGGCAAAGCTACCTTGAAATCCGCCACAACCAGGAACAGGTCGGCGACCGCCAGAGCTTGAGTTTCGATCACACCCTGTTCGGTTTGACCAGCAAGACCGTGGTCGGCGCCGAGTACAACCGGATCCGCTTCAACGTCGACAGCAATTCGCCCTACGACGACCTGCAACCCGGCGACTTCATCGACCCCTGGAGTCCAGCGCCCGGGCGTTTCCAGAGCGCCAGCGCGACCCGCCCGCAAACCCTGTCCACGACTCGCACCTTCGCCCTGTTCGCCGAAAACCGTACCCAACTCAGCGAGCGCTTGTCGCTGGTCACCGGCATCCGCCGCGACCAGAACCATATCGAGCGCGACAGCCTGGTGGACGACAGCCGCGTCGACCGCAGCCTGAACGGCGGCAACTGGCGTGCAGGACTGGTGTTCGCGGTCAGCGACGACCTGTCGCTGTACGGCCAGTTTTCGACCAGTGAGGACGGCGTGGGCGACCTGGTCAGCCTCAGTGCCAGCCGTATCGGCTACGACCTCACCGAGTCCAGGCAAACCGAGCTAGGACTCAAGCAGCGCTTCTGGGAGGGGCGTGGCGAGTGGACCCTGGCGGCGTACCACATCGTCAAGAAGAAGCTGCTGGTGGACGATCCGCTGACCCATGACAAGCAGCAGGCCGGCCAGCAGCGCTCGGACGGACTGGAAGCCAGCCTGGAGCTGGACCTGGGCCAACACTGGCAACTGTCGGCCAACGCTGCGGTGGTGCGCGCCCGGTACGACGATTTCGATGAACGCGTCGATGGCGTGTTCCAGGATCGCGCCGGCAATCGACCGGCCAATGTGCCTCGGCGCACCGCCAATCTATGGCTGAGCAAAGGCTTCGGCGAGCGCGTCGATGCCGGCGTCGGCCTGCGCTACGTCGATCAGCGTTACGCCGACACTGCGAACCTGGCCAGCGTACCGGGCTATACCGTGGTGGACGCCAACCTTGGCTGGCAGGTGCTGCCCGAGGTGCGTCTTGGCCTGCAACTGAACAACCTGTTCGACCGCCAGTATGTGGTCGCGGCCCACAGTGGCGAGCAGTGGCTGCTGGGCACGCCGCGGTCGTATTTCGCGACGCTGGACTACCGCTTCTGACGCTGTGCCGCTTCGCTGGGAAAAGGCCTGCGAAGCGGCAAGACAACGCCACACCGCCAAAAGAAATAAGATAACATCTCGCTTTTTTCAGACTTCCCCCATGCCAAACTCAAACATTCCTGCTACTCGCCTGCACAGCATCGACGCCCTGCGTGGCCTGGTCATGCTGTTCATGCTGCTGGACCACGTGCGCGAGACGTTCCTGTTGCACCGCCAGGTCGGCGACCCGATGGACATCGACACCACGGAGCCTGTGCTGTTCTTCAGCCGCACCCTGGCGCACCTGTGCGCGCCGGTGTTCGTGCTGCTGACCGGTCTGAGCGCGTGGCTGTATGGCGAAAAATATCAGGGCCGGGGCGACGTTTCGGCGTTCCTGTTCAAGCGCGGCCTGTTTCTGGTAGTGCTCGAACTGACCTTGGTGAACCTCGGCTGGAGCCAGCAACTGCCGCCCAGCGTGGTCTACCTGCAGGTGATCTGGGCCATCGGCCTGAGCATGATCGCCCTGTCGCTGCTGATCTGGCTGCCACGCCCGATGCTGCTGGCATTGGGTGTGCTCATCGTGGCCGGACACAACCTGCTCGACGGCCTGCATGTCCCCCCCGATTCGCTGTGGCACGCACCCTGGGCGGTGTTGCATGAACGCAGTTGGCTCGAGGTGGCGCCACAACTGCGCCTGCGCGTCACCTACCCTCTGCTGCCCTGGATCGGCGTGATCGCCCTGGGCTACGGCCTCGGCCCCTGGTTCGCGCGCGGCAGCGATGCCGCATCGCGCGCCAGCAAATTGCTGATGGCCGGCTGCGGCGCCTTGTTGGGCTTTGTCGTGTTACGCGCGATCAATGGTTACGGCGAAGCGGCCTGGCGTGTGTATCCCGACCTCACGCACACCGTCATGAGCCTGCTCAACATCACCAAGTACCCACCGTCGCTGCTGTTCCTGCTGCTCACCCTCGGCATCGGTCTGCTATTGCTGCGCGCGTTCGAGCGCGTGGGTGATACACGCTGGATAACTGTGCTGACGGTGCTGGGCAGCGCGCCGATGTTCTTCTATCTATTGCACCTTTATGTGCTGAAAGCGCTGTACCTGATCGCCCTCGGCATGTTCGGGCGCAATCACGGCGATTATTTCGGCTTCGGCAGCGTCGCAGACGTCTGGGCGATGACGGTGCTGCTGGCCGTGGCCTTGTATCCGCCGGTGCAGCGTTTCGCCCGGTTCAAGGCGCGGCGCCGCGACATTCGCTGGCTCAAGTACTTGTGAGCCGGGGCGACGACAGACGGGCGATGGGGTTACCATCGCCCTCCCGCAAACAACCGAGGCCGGTCAGATGAGCAGAATGATTCAATTCCTGGTGGTCGTCGTGCTGTGTACGGCCATCGGCGTGCTGTGCGAACGCTTCGCCGTGAACCAGTACCTGAAGTGGCTGCTGATGGCATTGCCCGCCATCGTCTGGGTGCGCCTGCGCAATCCACTGAAGGAATGAGACGCGCCGCCTGGCGGCATCAGTACGCAGCGCGGTCGTAGCCTGAACCGTTGGTGGCACGCAGGAACGCGTCGTAGTAGCTGGCCAGATTGCTGCCTTTTTCGTACAGGATGGTGGCGAAGTCGGCCGGAACAATGGAGTCCTGTTCCCACAGCCGGTTCATCTGCCCAGAGCGCAGGTACGGCAGGAAGTCCTCGTTGACGCAGTCGCTGCCCAAGTGCGAGCGGCCGAAATACAGGGCCGAGATCAGTGCGATCTGATCGTCAGGCGCCAGGGTCGAGAGAAAGGCTTGCGCGGCCTCCACCGAACGGAAAGGCAGATGCGGGACAATGGCGTCAATCAGTTCGTCGATGTGCATGAAGCGCTCCTTTTGAAAGTCGAGCTGCATTAATCCGGCGCACCGCCCTGTGCGTCAAAAACGCGGTGTCGAGCAGCACGGCAGCGCTGCCAGTCGATTCTCAAGGACATTTCCCACGCTGTCGTCCGTACTGCCTTGCAGTACACTGTCGAGAACTTACCCGAGCCTCTTCCATGCCCCGCCTGCCGAAACTGCTGCTGCCCCTGCTGCTGCTCGCCGCCCTCACCGCCTGCGACCAGAAACCCACCCGCGAAGAGCGGATCCTGGCCAACCTGCCGCTGCAGCAAGCCTACGACCACAATATCGAGCGCATGGCCCAATTGCTGGCGATGACCCACCCATCCGTGCCGCAGGACACCATCAAGCAGGTGCTGCGCAAGCATCTGACCGTGGAAGACCAGCGCAACGACCTGTTCAAGCTCTACAGCGAAAAGCACTTCACCGACGCCGAATTCGACACCATCGTCGCGGCCACCCAGGACCCGGCCAAGGCACGGGCGCTGGGGGAAAGCGAAGAAGGCAAGCGTCTGAGCGAAAAGCTCACCGGGCTGATGCGCGCCACCGCCCAGGACAAGCAGGTCCAGGCCCTGGCCGCTCAGCGCATGCAACAGGTTCAGGATGAGTTGGCGAGCTTAAGCGCCGCCAATCGCTGAGACTGCACGGCGCGAAATGACTCCGTCAAAGCAACGGGGGCGTTATCAACGCCTGGGTTCGGCGAAGTAATAGCCGTCCAGGCTGCCCTTGCCGAAGTAGCGTTCATACTCTTGAATAGAATAAAGGTCCATCATGCCCGCAATATAGTCGGTGACCAGTCGGCTCTTGCATGCTGAAACCGACCGAAGCTCGGGCGGCAGCAGGCGGTTGTCGCGATTGTAGCTTTCGTCACTGTAAACCTCGAACAATCCACGGATCACACGTTCGCCACGCTTCTCATAGAGTTGGACATCCTTTTTTCGCAGGATCGCTTTGAACAGTAATTTCTTCAGGCCCTCTGCCAACTTGGCGTGGCTTTTATAGCCGAGTCGGGGGCCATCACTGCCTTCCACCAAACCGATATCTGCGCACAGCGTGTTGACGATCTTCGACGTCAACTCTTTCTTCAAGACCATCGTGTATTCTTCCGACGATCCGGAACGTTTGGCTTTCATGGCATCCCGTTCCACATCTCTGCAAAGGTTCTCGATGGTCGCGTGCGCAGCGGAAAACTCAGCGCTGATATGGAATTCATGGATGATTTCACCCAGGCTGATCAAGCCAAAAGACAGGGCGTCCTCGAGGTCATGCGCGGCGTAGGCAATTTCGTCAGCCAGATCCATGATTTCGGCGTCAATGCTCTTCTTGACATCCACCTCGCGCTCGGACAACGCGTTGTTTAAAAACGCATAATCATCGTCGTAAAGAAATTTGCGCGGATTTTGCTGTCGGGTATGAAAATACTTTGTCACGCCCATCAACGTGCGGACGTTGAGATTAAGGCCATCGTAGAGGTGATGCTTGCGTTCGAGTGTACGGAGTATGCGAAACGCCTGGGCATTACCCTCATAGCCGCCACACCCATGACACAGCTCATTGAGCACGGTCTCGCCGTGATGCCCGAAGGGAGGATTGCCTATGTCGTGGGCCAAGGCGGCCGCTTCTGCAACCACGGTTTCGTTCAGTTCAAGGTCGCTGGCAATTGAACGGGCGATCTGTGCGACCTCAAGACTGTGGGTGAGACGGTTGCGATTGAAGCGTCCCGCATCGATGCCCAAGAGTTGCATCTTTCCCTGTAAGCGGCGGAACGAAGACGAGTAGAGAATCCTCGCATAGTCTCGCATCAACTCTTTACGGCCCACTGTGCGCCCATCTTTGTGTTCAAAGACGCGATACTCTAATGGAGCGATTTTGATTTCCTGCGCTTTCGCATAATCGATGGCGTCGCGGTCGAACATACTAATTCCTTTGCTTGATACAGATCCGTGGGTAATGACGCTCATCATAAGCGGAATGGCAGGCACTGCACATCACTCTCTGCAATGTCCTTGGCATACTCGTCTGCTCGATAATCACGCGGGTAGTATGAGAAACACTTCAAGTCAAAATAGTCGGCAGACGACATATAACGTCGCGACAGCGCCATGCCGTGCGCTTCAGCGTCTTGCTGACTCATCGTCGAACTCAAATGCATCGCCGTGACCCCACAACCCTCTGCGCTTTGCGGGTCTACCGGACGCGCGCCCCACTCACTTAACTGTTGTATAAAGCCTGCGCTATGGCTGGGCGGACCATAAACGACCACCGGTCCGACTGATACGCCTTTGATGCAATGCGCATGCTCATCGAGCCAATCTTGTGTCTGGCGCAAGGTCAGCGCAGACTCACCCGCATACAACATCACGTTGACCTTGGCCCAAACGCCATGATGGGCGCAGGCTTTCAGCAATCGTGACGCCGACTCCAGATAGCGCTGCGGATCGCGCGCCTTGTTCATCGCCTTGATCTGCGTCTGCGAGGCCGACTCCAACCCCAGATCAATGACCTTCAGACCTGCCTGCGCCAACATACCGAGCGTTTCGGGCGTGATACTGTCCACGCGACTTTCAGTGCGCCAGGCAAGCCGGATGTCCCGCTGTTCGACTTCATCAGCCAACTGCCGCGCCCAACGGCGGTTGGGCAAAAAGTATGAAGACTGCAGATAAGGATGAATGTCGGTAGTGGCGTAGTCACTGGCCAGACGTTGCATGTGTTCTACGATTACCGACGGTGTTTGAAGATCGGATAAAGGGATGTCGCGCTCCTCACAGAATGCGCAACGCATGCCACAACCCCGAGACGCTTCGATACTGGGCTGATAGGTGAGGTAATCCTGGACAAGACGGTGATTTAAAAAACCACCCGTGTCTCGTTGCCCTGGACGACAGATAAGAGGAGAGCCTAATAGCCTAGGTAACTGCTCCTCCGCCAAGCCTTGCACGATCTCGCTGGCCCATGGAAGCTTGCCTGCAAGCCACGCTTTGTCCGGTCCCGTCACCCATCGCCCGCCCACGACAATCCGTAACCCCGGCTCTAGCTTGACCATCGCTGCGCAGAATGCCTGTGCCCAGGGCAACGCATAGAAACTGGGAATCGACAGCATCAGAGGAGCATCGCTTCGAACATCGCCCGCCCGATACAAACTCATTGCCAGTGTGGCAGGGCATTCATGCCCACCGTGCACCAGTTTGGCGGGCACTCCATTGAGATCGCAGCGCGTGGCCAAGGCCAAAGCCCCGTAGTTGAGGTAAAGCTGACGCCGGGCGAGTGGGTGATCCCGCTTTTTGGGTGCCAGCAACCCCGCCGAGACGAACAGTACTTGCCTGGCGGTACTACTGAGCAGACGAATCGATTGCGCCCTTTGTTCACTGCACATTGCACTGACGTCCGTTCTGCGTCTCGTGATCGACCCGAGGTTGGCTCTGCGTGCCGCGCTCGCGTCCTTTTGCAAAACGCCGATAAACTAAAGACCTGATCGATGTCATCCCTGTATCCCCCATGTCCGCGCGTTGAAGTTGAACAAGCGCCATTAACGGTTCCGCTTGCCAGCCGGTCAAAAACTTGAAGTTTGCCTGCACGCCTTCTTGGCAAATTTGTCCTACATCATCAATCACTTCTGACCCCATGAAGGCGACTGTAGCGGGCAAGTGGTGGCGCGTCTGGCGGCGGGGAGCCATTGATGATCGGCGAAGCTATCCGGCGGCGTATTAATCAACCCCCATAGCTGCCACCGCACATTCCGAGTAAGGTTATTCCGACCACCCAATCAGCGAGCCTAGGATTGCCATACGCTAAAAAAGGCCTGCGCATGGATCTGCGCACGCTCATCCTCCTGCTGTCGGCGCTCACCGCCGTTGTGATGCTTCTGAGCAGCTACTTCGCCAGCTACCGAGTGCAGCGCCAGTTGCTCATCGATCACGCGCTGGAGTCCAACCGAGTCTATGCGGCCAAGTTGGCGTCGATTACCGAGCTGTTCATGCAGAACGCACTCAAGCAATTGGCCTTCAGTGCCCACGATTTGTCGCAGGCATTGATCGACGGCACCTCGATGCTGGCCGAAACCGAACGGCTGCTCGCTCAGAGCAACGCGTTCAACTCCACCTTCGTCGTGGACAGCCAAGGCGTGCTGCGCAGCATCTCTCCAGCGCCCCTGCGCGGGATCATCGGCCAGCGCATGGACAGTCCCGGCACTGCCGAGGCGCTGCGGGTCAAACGGGCCATGGTGTCTTCGCCCTTCGTGTCCGCAGCGAACAACCTCATCGTAGTGGCTTCGCAGCCCATCTTCAGCGAAGACGGCCGCTACCTGGGATACGTCGGCGGCAGCCTGTACCTGCGCCAGCACAACATTCTCGAGAAACTGCTGGGCGAGCATTTCTACCAGGACGGCTCGTACATCTACGTGGTCGATGCCGAGCGCCGCATGCTCTACCACCCTGACCCCAACCGCGTGGGCATGCTGATCAAGACCAACAGCCTGATCAACGAACTGCACAGCCGCGGCAATGGGGTGCAGCAGGTGACCAACAGTTTCGGTGTGGACATGCTCGCCGGCTTCGCCACGGTCCCCAGCACCGGTTGGGGTATCGTTGCCCAGCAGCCGTTGACGCAGACCCTGGCGCCCACCAAGCGCTTGATCCTCGATGTAGTGGAAATCTCCGTGCCTCTGGCCTTGCTGGCCGGTATCGCCCTGTGGTGGCTGGCGCTGACCATCACCCGGCCCCTCTGGGAGCTGGCCGCAGGCGCGCGCGCATTCGACCGACCTGACACCCTGGAACGTATCCATGGCGTGCGCGCCTGGTACTTCGAGGCCGCCGAGCTCAAGCGCGCCTTGCTGTTCAGCCTGAAGCTGCTGCAAGAACGCATCGGCCGGCTCAACCAGGACGCGCAGACCGATCCACTCACGGGCCTGGGCAACCGCCGTCGACTGGACTTCACCCTGTCGCTGCTGCAGGCCGACGAGCGCCCGTTCTGCGCCATCGTGCTCGACATCGACCATTTCAAGCGGGTCAACGACCAGCACGGCCACGATGTCGGCGACCAGGTGCTGCGCGCACTGGCCGGCCTCATGCGCACCTGCTGCCGCGAAGGCGACGTGCTGTGCCGTACAGGCGGCGAGGAATTTCTCATGCTGCTGCCAGATGCCAGCCTGGAAGTCGCAGCCTTGGTGGCCGAGCGCCTGCGACTGGTGGTGCAGGACACGCCCATCGAGCCTGTCGGCGCGGTGACCATTTCCCTGGGGGTGGCGCGTTGGAGCGGTGGCGTCGACGATCCCGCGCAAGCCCTGAGCCATGCCGACCGAGCCCTCTACCTGGCCAAGCACAGCGGACGCAATCGCGTGCAGGTCAGCGAGAGTTGACCCGCAATCTCAGTGGATCGACTGACCCCGCTGCGCTGTCCTAGACAAAGACCTCCTTGCCCCGCTCAGGACACAGTTCATGCCGCGCCTCGGTTTTGCCTGCCAGTACCGCCATCCCCACCGCGACCAGTCAATCAAGGCACTGGAAGCCATCGAACGCGCCTTCAACCCGCGCACCACCACCCTGCGCTGGCTGTCAGGCGCCAGCCAGGAGGCGGCGCGGGCCAAATTGCTGGAACTGGTGGAGCACAACCTCGACGCCCAGTTGCGCCTGCTGGCCCACGTCGCCCAGTTGCCGCCGATGCTGCACATGCTGCGCCTGTCCAGCGACCTGCTGCCGCTGTACAGCCATCCCGACGTCGCCGCGTTCTACCAGGACGCCGACGTGCAAACGCTGTTGCAGCAACGCTTCGCTACCCTCGGCGCCTTCGCCCGTGCCCATGACATCCGCCTTTCGTTTCACCCAGGCCAGTACTGCGTGCTTGGCTCGGACCGTCCCGAGGTGGTCGAGAACAGCCTGGCGGAGTTCGAGTACCACGCCGACATGATTCGCTGGATGGGCTACGGCCAGCGTTTCCAGGATTTCAAATGCAACCTCCACATCGCCGGTCGCCTCGGCGCCGACGGCATCCGCGCCGTGTGGCCACGGTTGTCCAGCGAGGCGCGCAACGTCATCACGTTCGAGAACGATGAGAAGACCTACGGCGTGGACGATTGCCTGGGCCTGGCCGACCTCGCGCCGGTGGTGCTCGACATCCATCATTGCTGGATCCACGAGAACGACTACATCGAACCGCACGCGCCCAGGGTCGCGCAGATCATCGACAGCTGGCGCGGCGTGCGACCGACCATGCACTACTCGCAACCGCCCGAGCGTCTGCAAGCACTGGGCTTCAGCGCCACCGAGAAACTGACCCTCCCGGCGTTGCTGGAGCACGTGCCCAAGCGTGACCTGTACCAGCACAGCGAGTGCATGTGGAACGACTGGACCAACCGCTATGCACTGCAGTTCATCGATCGTTTCGACATCATGTTCGAAGCCAAGCACAAGAACCTTGCCACCCAGGACTTCTTCGAGCGCTACATACAGGCGCCCCAGACACTGCGACCTTCGGTCGATCCGGCAGCACCCCTGGACTGAAGCGCTGCCCGATCAAGGGCATCCCTCAGCAACAGGAGATCCATCATGATCGGCAAACGCATTCACGCAGGTCTCTTCGTCCTGTGCCTGGCCGCAGGCACACCCTTCGCCATGGCCGCCACGGACATGAATGACCAGCGCACGCCGGGCCAACAGACCCCCGGTATGGGCACCCAGCAAGGGGGTGCCAGCGGCATGGGCACGCCGGGCGACAGCATGGGCTCGGGCAGCGGCACCACCCGCGAAAACGGCACCCATGGCACCGGCGGCGATGGCACCGGAACCGGTAGCATGGGCAATGGCTCGGGCAGCATGGGTAACGGTTCCGGCACCACAGGCAACGGTTCCGGCAGCATGGGCAATGGCTCGGGTTCCACGGGCAATGGCGGCGGCATGGGTGGCGGCACAGGCTCCGGTGGTGGTGGCGCTGGCGGTGGTGGTGCTGGCGGCGGCAGCTAAGGTCGCGCCGCTCAAGGGCCGATACGCGAGCTATCGGCCCAGCGACCAGCGCTCAGCGACAAGCGAGGTTTTCTCAGTAGCGTTGTGGTTGTATCCTCTGGGGCTCTGACACGGCACTTCCAGGACAGCGCGCATGACCAGGCCCCTCCTGTTGCTGAGCGCGACGCTGCTTTTCAGCGCCCCTCTCGCGGCCCAGCAGATCCAACGACAACTGGGCGATTTCGACTTCAAGCTTGGCACCACGCCCTCGCGCAGCATGGCCCAGGGGCTGATCTCACCCAGCGCGTCCGGCGCCTTTCATGGCGGCCTGGACCTCACCCACCGCAGCGGCTGGTACGTCGGCCAGTACGCTCCCAGCATGGGCCTGAGTGCGGCCTCGACCTTCAAGCTCGACAGTTACTTGGGTTACAAGCAGCGCTTCACCGACAGCCTCGGCTATGAAGCGGGCCTGATCCGCTACAGCTACCCCACGCTCTCGCGCCCCGACAGCCACGCGCTGTACGGCGGCCTGTCCCTGCTCGGCACGCGCTTGGGCGGCGCGCTGAACGACAACCCGAGCAATCGCACCGGCACCCTGTTCGCCGATTTCGGCCACGTGCCGCTGATCCAGGCAAGCGTCACCCTCAAGGTGGCGCACCACCGCCTGGGCACGCCATACACCATTGGCGACGGCAGCCAGGTCGACAGCTTCAATGACTGGTCGCTGCAACTGTCGCGGCCCTGGCTGGGCGTGGACCTCGACCTGATCTACAGCAACTCCGACCTCAGTGGCGGCGGCTGCGGGGCGTACTCGGGCATGAATACCTTCTGCGACGGCATGGTCACGCTCAAGGCCCAGCGCAGCTTCTTCTGAACGTCTCTCCGGCGCATGCCTAGCGCAATCCACCTGAATCCTTGCCTGATCCTCTGAACTTGCTGACCGATGGATAGGAAACATCCCTGCCACGGTCTAGAGTTTTCAGGTCAGGAATCCGCCTCGCTGCCCAGCACAGGTCATCCTGCCAGTGCCGCGCCTCGCTGCGCCGTGCTGCCTATAACGACGACACAAGAACCGATGATCAGCGGGTGAACGCCATGGAACTACGCATCAACCAGAAGACCTACCAGGTCGACGCCGACGACGACACGCCCCTGCTGTGGGTGATCCGCGACGACCTCGGCCTGACCGGCACCAAGTACGGCTGCGGCCTGGCGCAGTGCGGCGCCTGCTCGGTGCTGGTGGACGGCAATGTGGTGCGCGCCTGCGTCACCCCGGTGGCCGGCGTGGTCGGCCGTGAAGTCACCACCATCGAAGCGATCGAAGCCGACCCGGTCGGCCAGCGCGTGGTCGCCACTTGGGTCGACCAGCAGGTGGCGCAGTGTGGCTACTGTCAGTCCGGCCAGGTGATGGCCGCCACGGCGCTGCTCAAGCACACACCGGCGCCCAGCGACGAGCAGATCAGCGCGGCGATGGTCAACCTGTGCCGCTGCGGTACCTACAATGCGATCCATGCCGCCGTGCATGCGCTCGCCACCCAGCCCGCCGGGAAGGAGAGCGCCTGATGAACGCCCTGTTCGAACGTGCCCTGGCCCTGCCTGACCTGCCGCTGGATCGTCCACTGAACCTGTCGCGCCGACGCTTCCTGGCCGGCAGCGCCATCGGCGCCTTGGTGCTCGGCTTCGGCCTGCCGCTGGGCTCGGCGCGGGTTCAGGCGGCAACGGCCGCCGCGGATCAACGCGGCACCCAGGTGCCGGCGTTCCTGGAACTGCGCCCCGACGGCAGCGTGCGCCTGCTGTGCCCGTTCATGGAGGGCGGCCAAGGCACCCATACCGCCATGGCGCAGATCGTCGGTGAAGAACTCGACCTGGACCCTGCCCGCTTCGTGGTCCAGAGCGCGCCGCCCGGCGAAGCCTACGTGGTCATGGAAAACGGCATGCGCATCACCGGCGGCAGCATGTCGGTGCGCATGAGCTACCCGACCATGCGCCGCCTCGGTGCCCTGGCCCGCGCCATGCTGCTGCAGGCCGCGGCCGAGAAACTGAAGGTGCCGGTCGGGGAGCTCACCACCGAGCCGGGCAAAGTGCTGCACGCCGCCTCGGGGCGCTCGCTGGACTATGGCGAACTGGCCAGCGGTGCCCTGGACCTGCCCGTGCCGGACCCGAGCACCCTCAAGCTGCGCGACCCCAGCCAGTTCCGCTGGATCGGCAAACCCGTGCGGCGTCTGGATGCCTATGACAAGTCCACCGGCAAGGCGCAGTACTGCATCGACATCGCCGTCGACGACATGCTCCACGCCGCCGTGCAACACGCCCCGCGCCTGGGCATGAGTGTCGGCAGGCTGCGCAACGAGGCGCAGGTCAAAGCCATGAAAGGCGTGCACTCGGTGCATGTACTGCCCGGCGCCGTGGCCGTGGTGGCCGAGCGTTGGTGGCACGCCAAGCGGGGCGCCGAAGCCGTGCAAGTGGACTGGCAAGAACCTGGCGCCGACGTGAAGGTGCGTACGATGCCGGCCGACTTCTCCAGCGACGCCTGGCGCGATCACCTGGCCGCGCAGACCGGCCCGTCACGCGACGACGAGCATGAAGGCGATGTGGCCGAGGCGCTCAAGGGCGCCAAGACCCAGGTAGAAGCCACCTACCACAATCAATACCTCAACCACGCCCAGCTCGAGCCGCCGTCAGCCCTGGCCCGCTTCAATGCCGACGGCTCGCTGGAGGTGTGGCTGCCGAACCAGGCGCCGGACATGTTCCGCGACGACATCGCCCAGCGCACCGGCCTGACCAAGGAGCAGATCATTCTGCACTCGCCGCTGTTGGGCGGGTTCTTCGGTCGCCACTTCCTCTACGAATCGGCCAACCCTTATCCCCAAGCCATTGCCCTGGCCAAGGCGGTCGGCCGTCCGGTGAAGCTGATCTGGACTCGCGAGGAAGAATTCCTGCGTGACGTGCTGCGCCCGGTGGCAGTGGTGAAATTCCGCGCTGGACTCGACGACAAAGGCCTGCCGGTGGCCATCGAGGCGATCAGTGCCACTGAAGGCCCGACCGAAGCGCTGGCCGGCAAACAGGGTGAAAAGATCGATCCGACCGCGCTGGAAGGGCTGTCGGGCAAAGCCTACGCCATCGCCAACAAACGCATCGCGCAGATCTACGTCAAAGGCCCGGCCATGCTCGGCTACTGGCGCTCGGTGGGCAACTCGCTGAACGACTTCTTCTACGAGTCGTTCCTCGATGAGTTGGCCGACAAAGGCGGCCAGGATCCCTTCGAGTTGCGCTTGCACCTGCTGCGCGACAATGCACGCCTGACCACCCTGCTCAAGGCCGTGGGCGAGCTGTCCGGTGGCTGGAAGCCGGGTCCCTTCACCGCCGAGGACGGCTCCCGACGCGCCCGTGGCGTGGCCATGGCCTCGCCGTTCGGCTCGGAGGCGGCAGTGATCGCCGAGGTGTCGCTGGAGAACGGCCAGGTCAAAGTGCATGACATCTGGCAGGCGATCGACCCAGGCAGCATCGTCAACCCGTCGATCATCGAGCATCAGGTCAACGGCGCCGTGGCCCTGGGCCTGTCGCAGACGCTGGTGGAGGAAGCGGTGTACGTCAATGGCCTGCCGCGCGCGCGCAACTACGACCTGTACCCGATCCTGCCGCCGTCGCGCATGGCCCGGGTGCATGTGCGCATCGTCGAGAGCGGCGCGAAGATGGGGGGCATCGGCGAGCCGCCGTTGCCGGCCGTAGCGCCTGCAGTGGCCAACGCCGTCGCGCGGCTGACCGGCCAGCGCGTACGCAGCCTGCCCCTGAGCCGTCATACCTTCGCCTGACACGGAAGCCGCCATGAACAATCGATTGTCCACCACCCTCCGCTGGTTGGCGCTGCCGTGCCTGGTCGCTGCCGGTTTCACCGCCTGGTACGTCAACCGCGAGATCGCCTCACCGTTCGAGCAGCAGGCGGCCGAGCAGGATCGCGCCTTGGTCAGCCGCGGCGAGTACGTCGCGCGCCTGAGCGACTGCGTGGCCTGCCATAGCCTGCCTGGCCAGGCGCCGTTCGCCGGTGGGCTGGAAATGGCCACCCCGCTGGGCGCGATCCATGCCACCAACATCACCCCCGACCGTGACACCGGCATCGGCGCCTATAGCCTGGCCGACTTCGACCGCGCCGTCCGCCATGGCGTCGCACCCGGTGGGCGGCGGCTGTACCCGGCCATGCCCTACCCGTCTTACGCCAAGCTCAGCGATGACGACGTGCGCGCGCTGTACGCCTTCTTCATGCAAGGTGTACAGCCGGTCCAGCAGGCCAATATCCCCAGCGACATTCCCTGGCCACTGAACATGCGCTGGCCGATCGCCCTGTGGAACGGGCTGTTCGCGGCCGACACGCCGTACGCGCAGAAGGCTACCGAAGACCCGCTGTGGAACCGGGGCGCCTACATCGTCCAGGGTCCAGGGCACTGCGGCAGTTGTCACACGCCGCGGGGCCTGGCGTTCAACGAAAAGGCGCTCGACGAGTCTGGCCAGGCGTTTCTCGCCGGCGCCCTGCTCGACGGCTGGTATGCGCCGAGCCTGCGCCAAGACCCCAACACCGGGTTGGGCCGCTGGAGCGAGGCGGACATGGTGCAGTTCCTCAAGACCGGGCGTAACCAGCACGCGGTGGTCTACGGCTCGATGACCGAGGCCTTCAACAACTCCACGCAGTTCATGAGCGACGACGACCTGGGCGCCATCGCCCGCTACCTCAAGTCGCTGCCGGGCGACCCTGCGCGCGACGGCACGCCCTGGCAGTACCAGGCGGTGTCGGCGGCCAGCGAGCTGGACAAGCCCGGCGCGCACAGCTATGTCACCCGCTGTGCGTCGTGCCACGGCCTTCAAGGCCAGGGCCAGGCCGAATGGATTCCGCCGCTGGCCGGCGCCAGCTCGATGCTGTCCAAGGAGAACGCTTCGGCGATCAACATCACCTTGAACGGCTCGCAGCGCATCGTCGCGGCCGGGGTGCCGGACGCCTACCGCATGCCGGCGCTGCGTCAGCAGATGAGCGACGAGGAAATCGCCCAGGTGCTGAGCTACGTGCGCAGCGCCTGGGGGAACCACGGCGGTGCCGTCGATGCCAAAGACGTTGCCAAGCTGCGTGAGCACACCGACCCGGCCAGCAGCAGCCCGATCGTGCTGCACATGCGCTGAAACTCACCCGCTGCGCCAGATGCAGCGGGTCTCGAATCGCCCAAGGAGTGCCCATGGAAAGTATCGACCTGTTGGTGCTGCGCACGGCGCGGGACTGGCTGCAGGCCGGCCACCGCGTGCTGTTGGCCACGGTTGCCCACACCTGGGGTTCCTCGCCGCGCCCGGTGGGCTCGATGATGGCCCTGCGCGCCGACGGCCGGGTGGTTGGCAGCGTCTCCGGTGGCTGCATCGAGGACGACCTGATTCATCGATACACCGACGCCTACGGCGGCCCTGGCTTGCCCGACAGCCCGCCGCAGCAGGTGCGCTATGGCGTCAGCGCCGACGAAGCGCACCGCTTCGGCCTGCCCTGTGGCGGCACGCTGGAACTGATCCTGGAATTCTCGCCCTGCTGGCAGTCGTTGTCCCACCTGCTCGAGCAGCTCGACAGCGGTCACCTGGTGCGCCGCCAAGTGGCCCTGCATGACGGAGAAGCGACCTTGCTGGTCACCGCCACGCCCGAGCAGTTCAACTGCGATGGCCAGTACCTGGTCAACACCCTCGGTCCCGGGTATCGCCTGCTGTTGATCGGTGCCGGCGCGCTGGCCGAATACCTGGCGACCATGGCCCTGTTCAACGGTTTTCGCGTGTCGGTGTGCGACCCACGGCCGGAGTACATCGCCGGCTGGAACGTGGCCGGGGTGGACTGCCGGGTGGGCATGCCCGACGACGTGGTGCGCGACTTCGCCGCCGACCTGCGCACCTGCATCGTCGCCGTCAGCCACGACCCCAAGCTCGATGACCTGGCCCTGCTCGAAGCCCTGCAGGGCCCGGCATTCTACATCGGCGCCATCGGTTCGCGGCGCAACAGCCAGCAGCGTCGGGCACGGCTGATCGAGCATTTCGAGCAGACCCCGGCAAGCCTCGCCCGCCTGCGCGGGCCCATCGGAATTTACATCGGCAGCAAGACCCCTGCAGAAATCGCCGTGAGCGTGATGGCCGAAATCCTCGCGGCAAAGAATGGTGTAGACCTGCCGGGGGCGGTCAGCGTGACCAAGGCCAAGCAGGCCCAGGAACTGGCGCAGCCGGCGGCATGAATCGAACCACCCCATATGCGCGCTGCGCCGCGCTGGTACTGGCGGCCGGACAAGGGTCGCGGTTCGGCAGCGACAAGCGCCAGGCGCAGCTCGATGATACGCACACCGTCCTGCAGGCGACGCTGGCGCGGGCGCTGGAAGGCTTCGACAGGGTCTACGTGGTGCTGCGCCCCGGTGATGATCCGCCTACGCTCGGCATCGGGAGTCGGGTACGCACCGTGCACGCCGAACACGCGCTCGACGGCATGGGCGCCAGCCTTGCCGCCGGCATCGACGCCATGGCGGCCAGCGATGCTCACGCCGTCGCCGTGTTGCTCGGCGACATGCCATGGATTGCAGCGGCAACGCTGACGACACTGGCCTGCCAGGCCGATCAGCAATCGATTGTGCTGCCGTCTTATCGAGGCCGACGCGGCCATCCGGTGATCTTCGGCCGACGCTTCTGGCCCGCACTGGCGCGCCTGGACGGCGACCACGGTGGGCGCGCGCTCATCGAGGCCAATCCTCACGCCTGCCAGGTGATCGAGGTCGACGATCCTGGCATCCTGCACGACATCGATACCCCAGGCGACCTTCAGCGCCATTGAAGGCTTGTCATCACCCTTTGCGGCGCCCCCGCGCACAGGTACGCTAGCGGCCTTGCCCACGACCTGGAGCTGCGCCGGTGACCGATACCCAGACCGTCTACTACCTGGAGATGACTTCCCCTGACCAGTTGCGCGCCAAGCCAGCACGCGACGATCTGAACGTTGTCGAGTGCGAAATCGTACAGCCGGCGTTCAATCGCTTTCTCTACCAACTGGTGGGTAGCGACTGGTCGTGGACCGACCTGGACCACTGGACAGACGAACAATGGCAGGCCGAGATCGGTCAGGCGTGCCACCGCACCTGGGTGGCCTACCACCGCGGGGCCATCGCCGGGTATTACGAGCTGCAACGGCCTGATGGCGAGAACGTCGAGATTCGCTATTTCGGCCTGGCGCCGCAGTTCCTCGACCGAGGCTTCGGTGGCCCCCTGTTGAGCCAGGCCCTGCGCGACGCCTGGAGCTGGCCGGGCACTCGACGCGTCTGGCTGCACACCTGCAGCCTCGACCACCCGGCCGCCCTGGCCAACTACCAGGCACGCGGCATGCGCCTGTACAAGCAGGAAGTGGAACCGGTCTAGTCGGTCGATCGCGCCCTGCACGCGCAGGGCGCGCAGCCTTACGCCAACGACGCCTGCCGGGCCACCCGCGCGCCGACCATCCCCGACAGCGACACCAGCAGCAGCACGCCGAATACCCCGGCGATCGCCAGGTTGCTTTCCACGTCCAGGCCACTGACGCTGGCCGAGGCCAGCGAGCCGAACACCAGCATCAAACAACCCTGCAGGCTCGCCGCCACTCCAGCGCGGTCGGGAAACAGCGCCATCGAGCGGGCCATGGCGTTGGAGAAGATGAAGCCCTGGCCAAAGGCGATGAGCATGATGCCACCGAGCAGCGGCGTCAGGCTCAAGGTCTGGGGCGCGGCGGTGATACACAGTACGCCGCCGAGGAACAGCGCCAGCCCGCTCCACATCAGGGTGTCCGGCGACAGCCTGCGAATCAGCGCGCGATTGACCAAGGTGCCGGTCAGGTAGCAGCAGCCTACGCCCAGCGCCGTACTGCCGAAGTAGTGGGCGTCGTGGCCGAGCACGTCCTGCACGATGTGCGGGCCGAACACGTTCCACAGCAGGAACGCGGAAAAGCTCGAGCCCAGCACCACGACGGCGGCGCGAAAGCCTCGGTCGGCCAGAATCACCCGGTAGCCGCCCAGCGTCTGCAACGGACGGCGCCGCGACTCGACGGGCAGCGACTCCTTGAGCCCGGCGACCACGAACGTCAGTACCAGCAGCGCATAGGCGGCGTAGAGCACGAAGTTGTATCGCCAGCCGAAGTGCACTTCGATCAAGCCGCCGATATAGGGCGCGATCACCGGGCCCAGGCCGAAGGCCAGGCTCAGGTAGATGATCGCCACGTAGAATCGCGGCCCCTTGACCACGTCCACCAGCACCGCGCGCGCCACCACCTGGCAGGCGCCAATGGCGAAGCCTTGCAGGGCGCGGGCCAACAGCAGCATCTCGATGGAGGTGGCGGCGGTCGCCAGCAGGCTGCCGACCAGGAACACCCCAAGCCCGAGCAGCACCGCCGGGCGTCGGCCCCGGGCGTCGGCCATGATGCCGAAGAACAACTGCCCCAGCGCATAGAACAGCAAGGTGATGGTGATGGTGTTTTGCATCAGCGCCGGGCCTGCACCCAATTCGCGACCGATGGATGGCAGGCTCGGCGCGTACAGGTCGATGGCGATGCCGCCGAGGCTGTTGACCAGCGGGGCCAGGAACACGATGAAGTTTTCGTAACGCTTGGTGGCGTGCATAAGCTCTCCGACAGACCGGGCACTCCAGCCCGGTCTGCTCATGGGTCAGACAGACGCCGTTGGGGCGTGCTGCGGTGAGGGTGAAAGCAGGGTCGGCGCCTTCAGCCAGGCACTGGGCGAGGACAGGCGCGAGGCCAATACTCGCGGTGCCTGCTGGTAGTAGCGGCCCCAGTTGACGGCGGGATCCTTGACCCGCCGGGGATCGGCCGCGCCCAGGTCGTCGAGGTTATCGACGATGGGCGCCAGCAGTTGGCGCACCTGCGGCGTGGCAGTCAGCACCACCAGGCCGAAATTGCGCAAGGCCAGGGTGCGGATGACGTTGTCCAGCAAGTACTTGCCGGCACCGCTGCCGCTCTGGAAGGAGGCAAACGCGCCGATTTCGGCGATACGCCCGCGGTCCAGCGCGTAGCGCTGATCCAGCGGCGTATCCAGGTAGTACTCGCTGAACAGCTTGCCGGAATCGCCGTAGCTGATGCCGGCGCAGGCATAGCCCGGCGCACCGCCACTGGAGCCGGTCAGGCAGACGAACAGGTCCGGCTGCGGCTCAGGCGTGGCGTCGTAGTGCTTGAGGTAGTGGGCGCGCACCGCCTCCTGCAGGCAACGGTAGCCGGGACGTCCCTTGTAGAAATTGCGCACGATGTACATGGCTGACGTCCTGTCCTAGGTGTACAAAAGGTCGATGAAGTGCGCTTCGATCTCGGCCCGGCGTGGGCGACCGGTCACGGTGTAGAAGCGCTCACGGAACGTGGCGATGTCGTCGATCACACGCAGCCGCCTGACCCGCGCGAAATCAGCCAGGCGTGGCTCCAGGCGAGTCATCTCGTTCCGTACGGCCGCCTCGTCGGCAGTGCTCAGCACCAGCGCGCACGGCTCGTCACGGCCCTCGCCCATGACGATCATGTCGTCGATCAGCGGGCTCTCCTTGTAGACGTTCTCCACCCATTCCGGCGAAATGTTGCGCGCCGTCGAGAGGATGATCACGTGCTTCTTGCGCCCGGTGATGTACAGGAAACCCTCGCGCAACTCGGCGATGTCGCCGGTGTGCAAGTAGCCGTCGGACAGGTCGCAGGCGGTGTCGTCGGCGTTGTAGTAGCCGGCGCACAGGGTCGGGGTCTTCACCAACAACTCGCCATCGACCAGTTTCGGCTCGATGCCGTCGAGCAGCGTGCCGGCCGAGCCGATGCGGCGTTGGGCGGGAGAATTGAGCGAGATGATCGACGAGTTTTCGCTCAGGCCGTAGGCCTCGAACACCTGCACCCCGTGCGCGTCCAGAGCGTGCAACACACTGGCAGGCATCTTCGCGCCGCCGGTGATGATGTGTGGCGCACCGGGACCGAACAGTTGCTCGACGCTGGCGCCCTGCTCCAGCAACAGATTGGCCTCCTCCAGCAACTTGGGCGGCAGGTACAGGAAGTTGGGCCGGTTCGGTGCGATCAACTCCAGATAGTGACGGGCATTGCCGCTGGCCGCACCGTACTCGGCCACCCCTTCGGGCATCAGGGTCAGGCTGCCGCCGGAAAGCAGTGGGATGAACACCCCCAATACCTGTTCGATCAGCAGGCTCATGGGCACGATGGAAAAGTAATGCAGCGGCTGCGGCGGCAGGCGCTTGAACACGTTGTCCACCAGCAGACCGACCGCTTCGTCGCGGATCATCACGCCCTTGGGCCGCGAGGTGGTGCCGGAGGTATGAATCACCGAGACGATGCCGGCGGGCAGCAACTCGTCGTTCTGCGTCCAGGGTTCACCCGGCCCCTGCGCCATCAACTGGCGGGGAATGAAGCTGGGTTTTTCCGGCAGGATGCGTTGCAGGCGCCGGGCAGTGCCCTGGTCGCTGACGAATACCGCCGCTGCTTTGCCCAGCAAGCTGCCGATCTGGTCGTCGGAGAACTCGATTGGCACCGGCAACAGCACACCACCAACTTTCTGGATCGCCAGCAGGGTGTAGACCCACTCATAGCTCGAGCGCATGGCGATACCGAAGACCTTGCGCTGGCAGTCGCCGACCCGCGCTTGCAGGGCATCGGCCAAGCGCTGCACGTCGTCGCGCAGGCCGTGCAGGGTGTAGCTGCGCCCGTGCATTTCGCGGATCGCCACGCGATCAGGGGTGCTGGCCAGGTAGCGTTGCATCATCTGGCTGATCATTGCTCGGCTCCTGCCAGACGGTAGCTCTGGGCGCCGAAGATGCGCCGGGCAAGATCGTCCAGACGGCGACGGCCATGCATGACCCGGGTGTTGTCGACGACCATGATGTCGCCCTTTTTCCAGAAGTGGCTGTAGGTGTTGCGGGCAGTCACTTCCTTGATTTCGTCCCAGATCTCCAATGCGATGGCCTCGCCGTCAGCCCAGGTGATGCGTGGCGGCTCGTAGTTGACGCTGGGGCCGAGCATGGAGTTGCAGAACGCCTGACGGCCGCTGAAGGCGCTGGTTTCCACGGCGCTGATGATCAGTTGCGAGGCGATCAGGTTCTGGTCGATGCGCCGATAGGTCTGGCCGGCCACCTGCTGGTTGACCTGCTCCAGGTGCTCGTCGGTGATGCTCTCCAGCGGCAGTTGCAACTCGATGCTCAGGAACCGTCGCACGTTGTGCCAGGGAATGCGCCGGGCGTAGCGGATGGGCTGGGTCTGGAAGCGCTTGCGGGTACTCGGCGACAGGTCGAACAGCACCCGCTCACCGTCGCACAGCGTGGTTTCGGAGCCCACGGCGGCCGCCTCCAGGCAGTAGAACCACTGCAGGTCCGGGTTGAACGGCAGGTTGCCGTTCTCCCGGTGCAGACCCATTTCGTGAACGCCTGCGTCGATTTCGGCGGTATTGGTGGTGGCCGCCTGGCGTGCTGGATCGAAGGTCACGCGCGAGGAATGGGCGCTGACGAAGTCGTTGAAGTGCTCGAGCGAATCGGCGAAATCGCGGTAGATCACCGCGCCGGTGTGGGCCAGATCCTCATAGAGGTCCGCCGTGCTCATCGAGTCGAAGACGCGCAATCCCGGTTCGACGGCATGAATGCACTCGAAGCCGTAGCACGGGGTGGGCTGACGGTAGAAGGGTAGGATTCTCGGTTGTGTATAGGCCAGCATCTGACATCTTCCTTGGGAAATGGATTACAGACAGGCGAGCAATCCGCCGCCTGACCAGACCAAGGTAGGGGAAATGTCGGGTGGGCTGGTTTCAAGAAACCGAAAGCCCTGATCAGAAATTAAAACCCTCTGCGCAACAGGGAACGTGCCTGCGCCGACGGTGGTCGGGGCGCACGACGGCGAGTTGTTCATTTTCGGTTCACTCATCCTGAGCACCTGTAGTCCTTGTTCGTCAGCGCCTCAACTGGCCCGAAGCAACTCGCTCGCCACATCCTGGATCAGGGTGCGCAGGCTGGCGACGTCGCCGCTGAGGCTGCGGTCGCGCGACCAGATCATGTCCACCGTGAACACCGGAAAGCCCATCGGCGGCTGGCATTGCATCACCCCCTCGGGGATACGCAGGTGCGCGAGCAGACGCGCCGGCAGCGACACGGTGGCGGGCACCGCCGCGAGTATGTTGACGCAGGCCTGGTAGCCATTGGCGCGCACCAGCACGTTGCGGGTGCGACCGATCTTCTCCAGCCAGCCATCGACCATGTTCTTTTCCGAGATCCACGGCGTGGGAAAAACGTGCGCCGATTGACAGAATTCGTCCAGGCTCATGACCCCCGGCTGAGCCAGACCCCGCTCGCTGGTCAAGCAGACGAATCCGTCACTGAGCACCGGCTGCCATTGCAGTTCCGGATGCAACTGGTGGTAGCTGGGGCCAAAGCCGATGGCCAGGTCGATATCACCGGCGATCAGCCGATCCACCGGCAGGTCGCGACTCAGCCGCTCCAGGTGCAGCGAGGTGTTGGCGTGGCTGCGCGACAGGCTGGCCAAGGCCTGTGGCAGAAAGGCCAACTCGAAATACTCCGGCGCGCACAGACGCCAGATCCGTGGCATGGCCACCCCATCGGCGGATGCATCGGCTTCGGCGCAGCGGTTGACCGATTCGATCACCACGCGCAGGTACGGGGCGATCTTTTCTGCCTTGGCCGTGGGCTGCAGCAAGCCTTGCGACGAGGCGAACAGGGTGTCGTCGAAGCATCCGCGCAGGCGCTTGAGGCAGTAGCTCACGGTTGGTTGGCTGACATTCATCAGTTCGGCCGTGCGCTTGGCGCTGCGGTGTTCCAGCAGGTTGAGAAACACCACGATGTCCTGCAGGTCGAGCTGCTTCAGGTAATTGCTGTGCAGCACGCACAGGTCTCCTCGCCAATGGGATTCATGGGATGGGTTCGCCATCTTCGGGCAGCGCCGCCAGCATGCGCTTGAGCATGCGTGCCAACGCCTCGCGCTCCTCCGGCGCCAGGGAAGAGAGAAACTGGTTCTGCAGCGCGGTATGGCTGCCGACAGCCTGCTCGATGCTGTGCAGGCCCTGGGTGGTGAGCGCCACCTTGTAGCTGCGCTTGTCGGCGGCGTCATGGAGTTGTTCGATCATGCCGGCGTCCTTGAGCCGGTTGAGGCGGTTGGTCATCGCCCCTGAGGTGATCAGCAGTGAGTTGTACAGTTCGGTCGGCGTGAGTTGATAGGGCGCACCGGCACGGCGCAGCGTCGCCATTACATCGAACTCACCCTCCTTGAAACCGTATTGTTCCAGCACCGCGCCGCGCCGGCGCTCCAGGTGCTTCTGCAGGCGCGCCATGCGCCCGAACACCTCCATGGACGAGGCGTCCACCGAGGGCATCGCCTGCGCCCACTGCGCGACGACGAAATCGACATGATCTTTCATTGCGTCACCGTTCGTTCACCCTGAACTGTATGGGCCATATCCCTGCCATCACCTGGCGCTTCCCAAGTATCTTAACGTTAAGTTATCTTGATATGCACGAGTTATGAACCGGGAGAGGACATGGCGTTCTTCGAACACGACCGAAATCGCGATCGCGACATTCACGCCGGGTCCGGCGTCACTGCGCGATTGCCGCGCGGCCGGGGCACTACCGACCGGCCTGGGCGCAATGCGCTGGCGGTGCCGCTGAGCCTGGGGCGCCGCGCAATCGTACCCGACCTGCGCGTCGACAGCGCGCCCATCGCCTCGAAGTACGCTCGACCGTTCTCCCGGGACAGTGCCCACGTACACCTCAATACCCTTGCAGGTCACCCTCATGTCTTCAACGTTTCCCATGCCCCGGCAGTCCACCGGGCACGTTCTGGTTTCCTGCAGGAGTTGCACTGAAATGGGCGATACCCCTTCCAAAGCCTGCGTGGTGGTCCTGGCGCTGCTGGTGGGTATCAACCTGCGGCCGATCATGGCCTCGATCGGACCGTTGCTCGATGTGCTGCAGGCCGACCTGGGCCTGAGCAACCTGCAGGGCGGCCTGCTGACCACGCTGCCGGTGATGATGATGGGCCTGTTCGCCCTCGCCGGCCCGTGGCTGCAACGCCGGGTCGGCGAGGTCAGGGGCGTGGCCATGGGCATGACCCTGATCGCGGCGGCCTGCGCGGTGCGCACCTATGTCGAGTCGTCCGCCGCGCTGATCGCCAGCGCCGCTGTGGGCGGGATTGGCATCGCCGTGATCCAGTCGCTGATGCCGGCCTACATCAAGCGCAATCATCCGCACAGCGCCGGTATGCTCATGGGCCTGTTCACCACGGGCATCATGGCCGGGGCGGCGCTGGCCGCAGCCCTGGCCGCACCCAGCGCCGGCATGCTGGGCTGGAACCTGACCCTGGGTTATGCCGCGTTGCCGGCGATGATCGCCTTGATCGCCTGGCTGCTAGCGGCCGGCCATGTACACGGCCAGGCGTCGGCCGCTGCACTGCCTTGGCGCAGCGGCCGTGCCTGGTTGCTGTTGGTGTTCTTCGGGATCGGCACCGGGGCCTACACGCTGGTGCTGGCCTGGCTGCCACCATTCTTCGTCGAGCTGGGCTGGCCGGCGGAAAGCGCCGGTTATCTGCTGGGCGCGCTGACCATCACCGAGGTCATCGCCGGGCTGTTGGTGTCGGCGCTGATTCACCGTTATCCGGATCGCCGCCGGCCTTTGGCACTGGTGATCCTGCTGCTGATCGGCGGCCTGCTGTGCCTGATGACCGCGCCGCTGACACTGTACCTGCTGGCCGTGCTGTGCCTGGGGCTGGGCATCGGCGCACTGTTCCCACTGTCGCTGATCGTGACCCTCGACCGCGCCCGCTCGCCGGCCGAAGCCGGATCGCTGCTGGCCTTCGTGCAAGGCGGCGGCTACCTCATCGCCGCGAGCATGCCCGTGGTGGCCGGGGTAGTACGCGACCAACTCAGCTCCTTGCATTGGGCCTGGGCAGTGATGGCGATAGGTGCCGGGCTGCTGCTGGTCCTGAGCACCTGGCTGCGCCCGGTGAGCCCTGAGCGCACCCTGGCACACGCCTGACGCCGAGCGATCAGGGCCACTCGCGGTCCTGATCGCCTGGCACTGAAATCGCTCACCTGGGCACCCGCGCGGTGCATAGCATGGAGCCAACCCCGCCACGGCGCCCTCTCCTGCACGCTCGCCACGTCGAATCCTGCCCCATTCGCGAACGTAGCTTTTTTAACGTTCGTAAGCACAAATTTACTAATTTCTCCTTCCCCCTCCGCGCTCCATGATCGCTTCCAACAAGAACGCGCCGCCTTCTGCCGGCGCGCATCCGGGCACCCGTGAAGTGCCCATCCTTGCCTTGGAGTTCCTCATGACCAGCGCAGCGCCTGCGGCCCCCCTCATCGAAAAACACACGATCGGATACGTGCCCCCCGAAGACCGCCATGGAAAGGTCAAGGACCTGTTCACCCTGTGGTTCGGCGGCAACATCGCGCCGCTGCCCATCGTCACCGGCGCCCTGGGCGTGCAGTTGTTCCACCTGAACCTGGTGTGGGGCATCGTCGCCATTCTGGTCGGTCACCTGCTCGGCGGCGTGCTGATGGCGCTGCACTCGGCGCAAGGCCCGCAAATGGGCATTGCGCAGATGATCCAGAGCCGCGCCCAGTTCGGCAGCCTTGGCGCATTGCTGGTGGTGGTGATCGCCGGGGTGATGTACATCGGTTTCTTCGCCTCCAACATCGTGCTGGCGGGCAAGTCGCTGCACGGCGTGGTCGACAGTGTGCCGGTGCCCGATGGCGGCCGCTATGGGCGCTACAACCCGCAGGCGCTGATTGCCTACACCATTGGCATCCTGGTGCAGATCCCGTTCATGAACACGCCGCTGTACGTCGGCCCGGTCTCGGCGCACATCGACGGCGCCGACCTGTCCTGGCTGGTCGGGCTGGCGGTGACCACACCGCTGTACGCGTGGCTGGCGAGCCGCGACAGTGCCTACCGCCGCCGCCAACGTGGCACCGAGCTCGCCACAGGACACTGAGACTGAGCCGTAGCCATCGCGCCTGCTTGGCAGGCGCATCCACCGAAGACTACGGCTCGACCCCTTCCACGATGATGACCTCGGCCATGGCCGCGCCGTGCCGATACTGGCAGGCGTCCTGATAGAGATCCGACCGATAGCAGGCCAACGCCTGCTCGTACGAATCGAACTCGATCACCACGCTGCGTTGCGGCGTGGCCCTTCCCTCCAACGCCTCGCTCTGCCCCCCTCGGGCCAGAAAACGTCCGCCGTAAGCCGCGAACGCCGCAGGCGCGCGCTGGGTGTACTGCTGATACTGCTGCGGGTCGGTGACCTCTACGTGGGCGATCCAATAGGCCTTCATCCAGCGCGCTCCTCTTAGGGTGATTTATGTATTATGGTATACCACAATACTCCACCGATCATCGCGAGCGTGCAACATGGCCTTCAACCGCATCGAAGAACTTCTCGAAGACTACCGCCAGGGCAAGATGGTCCTGCTGGTGGACGATGAAGACCGGGAAAACGAAGGCGACCTGCTGATCGCCGCCGAATGCTGCAACGCCCAGGTGATCAACTTCATGGCCCGCGAAGCACGCGGGCTGATCTGCCTGACCCTCACCGACGAGCACTGCCAACGCCTGGGCCTGGAGCAGATGGTGCCCAGCAACGCCAGCGCCTTTGGCACGGCGTTCACGGTGTCGATCGAGGCAGCCAGCGGCGTCACCACCGGCATCTCCGCCGCCGACCGGGCGCGCACCGTGGCCGCCGCCATGGCCGCCGATGCCCGCCCTGAAGACCTGGTGCAGCCCGGTCATATCTTTCCCCTGCGGGCCCGCGAGGGCGGTGTGCTGACCCGCGCTGGCCACACCGAAGCCGGCTGCGACCTGGCGCGCCTGGCCGGCTTCGCCCCGGCCTCGGTGATCGTCGAAGTGCTCAACGACGACGGCAGCATGGCGCGGCGCCCGGATCTGGAGCGCTTCGCCGCACAGCACGGCATCAAGATCGGCACCATCGCCGACCTGATCCACTACCGCCTGAGCACCGAGCAGACCGTCAAACGCATCGGCGAACGCGAACTGCCGACCGTGCATGGCACCTTCCGCCTGGTCACCTTCGAGGACCGCATCGAAGGCGGCGTGCACATGGCCATGGTCATGGGCCAGATTCACCGCGAGCAACCGACCCTGGTGCGTGTGCATGTCATCGATCCCCTGCGCGACCTGGTCGGTGCCGAGTATGCCGGCCCTGCCAACTGGACCTTGTGGGCAGCGTTGCAACGGGTGGCCGCCGAAGGCAGCGGTGTGGTGGTGGTGCTGGCCAATCACGAATCGTCCCAGGCCCTGCTCGAACGGGTGCCGCACCTCATCCAGGCGCCGCGGCCGTACCAGCGTGGGCAAACCAAGGTGTACTCGGAGGTCGGCACCGGGGCGCAGATCCTGCAGGACCTGGGCGTGGGCAAGCTGCGCCATCTGGGGCCGCCGCTCAAATATGCCGGGCTGGCCGGGTATGAACTGGAAGTCGTGGAGAGCGTGCCATTCGAGCCCACTATGCTCGCGTGAGGGGGTGACGCAGTGATGGCCGGTCGCCAACTCCCTCTTGCGAAAAGTTTGGAATACCATAATATGATATCCCGTAGACCTTAATGCTACCGGCCGTGCCTACACTCACACCACGGCCAGATTCCACTCGAAATAGCGGCTCCCGATTACAATGGGCGGGCGCGACACAGCCCCGCCTCGAATAACAAAAGTCACGAGGGCGTAACCATGCTGTTGAGTAAACGCGTCACCGCAGTGCTGTCCGCCAGCCTGCTGTCCCTGGCCTGCCAGACCACCCAGGCCGCCGACAGCCTGAACTTCGTCAGTTGGGGCGGGACCACCCAGGACGCCCAGAAACAGGCATGGGCCGACCCCTTCAGCAAGAGCAGCAACATCAAGGTCGTGCAGGACGGCCCCACCGACTACGGCAAGCTCAAGGCCATGGTCGAAAGCGGCAACGTGCAATGGGACGTGGTCGATGTGGAAGCGGATTTCGCCTTGCGCGCCGCCAGCGAAGGCCTGCTCGAACCGCTGGACTTCAATACCCTCCAGCGCGACAAGATCGACCCGCGCTTCGTCTCCGACCACGGCGTCGGTTCGTTCTTCTTCTCCTTCGTGCTCGGCTACAACGAAGGCAAGCTCGGCGCCAACAAGCCGGTGGACTGGAGCGCGCTGTTCGACACCCAGACCTATCCAGGCAAACGCGCCCTGTACAAGTGGCCAAGCCCCGGCGTGCTGGAGCTGGCCCTGCTGGCCGATGGCGTCCCGGCCGACAAGCTCTACCCGCTCGATCTGGACCGCGCCTTCAAGAAGCTCGACACCATCAAGAAAGACATCGTCTGGTGGGGCGGCGGTGCCCAGTCACAGCAACTGCTGGCCTCCGGCGAAGCGACCCTGGGGCAGTTCTGGAATGGCCGGCTCTATGCCCTGCAGCAAGACGGCGCGCCGGTAGGCGTGAGCTGGAAACAGAACCTGGTCATGGCCGACTTCCTGGTCATTCCCAAGGGCGCCAAGAACAAGGACGCGGCCATGAAGTTCCTGGCCAACGCCAGCAGTGCCAAAGGCCAGGCCGACTTCGCCAACGCCACCGCCTACGCCCCGGTGAACCTCGACAGCATCCAGCGCCTGGACCCGCAACTGGCACCTAACCTGCCGACCGCCCACGCCCAGGATCAGGTGACGCTCGACTTCGCCTACTGGGCCAAGAACGGCCAGGCCATCGCCGCGCGCTGGAACGAGTGGCTGGTTAAATGAAAGTCGCCATCAATGCCCTGCATAACGCCCAAGGTGCCGACCCCGGCACCCCGCGGGCGGCCTTGCGCCGCGTGCCCCTGAGCCAGCGCTGGCGGGGCAGCGGCAACCTGCTGCCGGCGCTGCTGTTCCTCGGCCTGTTCTTCTTCGTGCCGCTGATCGGCCTGCTGCTGCGCGGCGTGCTGGAGCCGGTGCCGGGGCTGGGCAACTACGAACAACTGTTCGCCAACTCCGCCTACGCCCGGGTACTGTTCAACACCTTCTCAGTGGCCGGCCTGGTGACGTTGATCAGCGTGCTGCTGGGCTTTCCGCTGGCCTGGGCGATCACCCTGGTGCCGCGTGGCTGGGGTCGCTGGCTGCTGAACATCGTGCTGCTGTCGATGTGGACCAGCCTGCTGGCGCGCACCTACTCCTGGCTGGTGCTGCTGCAGGGCTCGGGGGTGGTCAACAAGCTGCTGATGGCCCTGGGCATCATCGACGCCCCGCTGGAGATGGTGCACAACCTCACCGGCGTGGTGATCGGCATGAGCTACATCATGATCCCGTTCATCGTCCTGCCCTTGCAGGCGACCATGCAGGCCTTGGACCCGATGGTGCTGCAGGCCGGTTCGATCTGCGGCGCCAGCCCCTGGACCAACTTCTGGCGAGTGTTCATTCCGCTGTGCCGCTCGGGGCTGTTCTCCGGTGCGCTGATGGTGTTCGTGATGTCGCTCGGTTACTACGTCACCCCGGCCCTGCTGGGCGGTGCGCAGAACATGATGCTGCCTGAGTTCATCATCCAGCAGGTGCAGTCGTTCCTGAACTGGGGCCTGGCCAGCGCCGCGGCGGCACTGCTGGTGGCCATCACCCTGGTGCTCTTCTACCTGTACCTGAAGCTGCAGCCGGAATCCCCGGTCGGCAACGCGAGGTAATCCGTCATGCTCCTGTCCCCCAACGCCATGGGTCGTCCGCTGCGCACGGGCCTGTACCTGACCACCGGGATCATCGCCGCCTTCCTGCTGCTGCCGGTGGTGTTCATCGTGCTGCTGTCGTTCGGTTCCTCGCAGTGGCTGGTGTTCCCGCCGCCCGGCTGGACCGTCAAGTGGTACACCCAGTTCTTCTCCAACCCCGAGTGGATGGACGCCGCACTGGCCAGCCTCAAGGTCGCCGTGCTCACCACCATCGCCGCCGTGGCCCTGGGCCTGCCCACCGCCTTCGCCTTGGTGCGTGGGCGTTTCCCCGGGCGCGAAATGCTCTACGGTCTGTTCACCCTGCCCATGATCGTGCCTTTGGTGATCATCGCCGTGGCGGTCTACGCGCTGTTTCTCAAGCTCGGCTATACCGGCACGCTGTTCGCCTTCGTGGTCAGCCATGTGATCGTCGCCCTGCCCTTCACCATCATCTCGATCATCAACTCGCTGAAGCTGTTCGATCAGTCGATCGAGGATGCAGCGGTGATCTGTGGCGCCTCGCGACTGCAGGCGGTGTTCAAGGTGACCTTCCCGGCGATTCGCCCCGGCATGATCGCCGGCGGACTGTTCGCCTTCCTGGTGTCCTGGGATGAAGTGGTGCTCAGCGTGATGATGGCCAGCCCTGACCTGCAGACCCTGCCGGTGAAGATGTGGACCACCCTGCGCCAGGACCTGAGTCCGGTGATCGCCGTGGCTTCGACCCTGCTGATCGGCTTGTCGATCCTGGTCATGGTCATCGCCAGCGCCCTGCGCCGTCGCAACGAAATCAACGCCTGAGTGCCGGAGACAACAACCATGAGTGCAGTCATCCAAGACACCGCGCAGGCCAAGACCCTGGTCAGCCTGCGCAACCTGAACAAGCACTACGGCGATTTCGCCGCGGTCGACGACATCAGCCTGGACATCCAGGACGGCGAGTTCCTCACCTTCCTCGGCTCCAGCGGCTCGGGCAAGTCCACCACGCTGTCGATGCTGGCCGGTTTCGAGACGCCCAGCAGCGGGCAGATCCTGGTCGACGGCCAGTCGCTGGTCAACGTGCCGCCGCACAAGCGCGACATCGGCATGGTGTTCCAGCGCTACTCGCTGTTCCCGCACCTGAGCGTGCGCGACAACATCGCGTTCCCGCTGACCATCCGCAAGCTGGCCAGCGCCGAGATCGCCAAGCGCGTGGACGCCATGCTCAAGCTGGTGCAATTGGAATCGTTCGCCCATCGGCGCCCGGCGCAACTGTCCGGCGGCCAGCAACAGCGCGTGGCCATTGCTCGGGCGCTGGTGTACGAGCCGCGCATCCTGCTGATGGACGAACCGCTCGGCGCGCTGGACAAGAAACTGCGCGAAGACCTGCAGGACGAGTTGCGCCAGTTGCACCGGCGCCTGGGCATCACCATCGTCTACGTGACCCACGACCAGGAGGAGGCGATGCGCCTGTCCCAGCGCATCGCCATCTTCAGCCACGGCAAGATCGTCGGCCTGGGCAGCGGCTATGACCTCTACCAGAATCCGCCCAATGCATTCGTTGCGTCGTTCCTGGGCAACTCCAACTTCCTGCGGGTCAGCGCCACCGGTCATGGTGCGGCGACTTTCGAAGGCCAACCCTTGGCGATCCGCCTGACCGCAGGGCTCGCCGCTGGCCAGCCGGCGCTGGTGATGGTGCGGCCGGAGAAGGCGTTGGCACTGAGCAGCGAGCAGGCGAGCCGCGAGCCACTGCCAGCAGGCTGGAACGAGGTCGAGGCCAAGGTCGGCGAACTGCTGTTCCTCGGCGAGAGCCAGACCTGCCATGTGCACACCGACGGTGGTACAGCGATGACGGTCAAGGCGCTGTCGGCGGCCGGCATGCCGATGCGCCCCGGTGACCGGGTGAAGGTGCGCTGGGCGGTGGCCGATGCGTGCGTCTACACCCAGTGGGCCGAGAGCGACCTGAGCAAAGCGGCCGGCGCACACTGATCCGCACGGGGCCTGAAGCTGAAAGACGGCGCGCGCGGGTAAGCACCGTCTTTCAGATTACCGCTGCACGGCTACGGCAAGTCTTCCCAGCACCGCTCATCCTGCCCTAGTCTTGTGCACCGAACCCTGATCGCATCCGGCGATCGCACAGGGATCGAAGACACTCAGGAGATGAGATCGGATGAGCAAAAGCCCCTACGTTCCCCCGAAGGTGTGGAAGAACGATGCCGCCTCAGGTGGCCAGTTCGCCAGCACCAACCGCCCGATCGCCGGCCCCACCCATGAACGCGAGTTGCCCGTGGGCGAGCAGCCGCTGCAACTGTATTCGTTGGCCACGCCCAATGGCGTGAAGGTCACCATCATGCTCGAAGAGCTGCTGGCCCTGGGGCATGCCGGCGCCGAGTACGACGCCTGGCTGATCCGCATCGGCGAGGGCGATCAGTTCTCCAGCGGCTTCGTGCAGGTCAACCCGAACTCGAAGATCCCCGCCCTGCTCGACCGCAGCGTCGAGCCGCCCGTGCGGGTGTTCGAATCCGGCTCGATCCTGCTGCACCTGGCGGAAAAATTCGGCGCCTTGCTGCCTGCCCACCCGGCAGCGCGCACCGAAACCTTGAACTGGCTGTTCTGGCAGATGGGCTCGGCACCTTACCTGGGCGGTGGTTTCGGGCATTTCTACGTGTATGCACCGGAGAAGATCGAATACGCCATCAACCGCTTCAGCATGGAAGCCAAGCGTCAGTTGGACGTCCTGGAACGACGCCTGGCCGAAAGCCCGTTCCTGGGCGGGGAACACTACAGCATCGCCGACATCGCGGTATGGCCGTGGTACGGGCAATTGGTGCGTGGCAACTTGTATGGCGCGGCCGAATTCCTCTCGGTGCAGGACTACCCCAACGTGCAGCGCTGGGCCGACAGCATCGCCGCACGCCCGGCGGTGCAGCGTGGCACCCGGGTCAATCGCACCTGGGGCGAGCCAGACAGCCAGGTACCGGAGCGCCATTCGGCGGCCGACCTGGACTGAGTCACCCGCCAGGGCCGCACTGGCGGCCCTGGCTGAGCCGCTTCACCCCAGGCGGTGCCATTCGCGCTTGTCGCGGGTGAGCAATTCGTCACCCGCCTCGGGGCCGTCTTCGCCCGCCGCGTATTCGTGCACCTCACCGCCCTTGGCCCAGGCGTCGAGGAAGGGCTGCACCGCACGCCAACCGTTCTCGATGTTGTCGGCGCGCTGGAACAGCGTCTGGTCACCGGTCAGGCAGTCGTAGATCAGGGTTTCGTAGCCGGTGGCCGGGGTCATCTTGAAGAAGTCCTTGTAGGCGAAACCCAGCTCGACGTTCTCCATCACCAGCTCCGGGCCGGGGCGCTTGGCCTGCAGGTCGAACCACATGCCCTCGTTCGGCTGGATCTGGATCTTCAGGTAGTTGGGCTTGGGCCGCTCCAGCGCCGACTCGCGGAACTGCGCATAAGGGGCCGGCTTGAAGCAGATGGCGATCTCGGTGTCGCGCACGCTCATGCGCTTGCCGGTGCGCAGGTAGAACGGCACGCCGGCCCAGCGCCAGTTGTCGATCATCACCTTCAGCGCCACGTAGGTCTCGGTACGGCTGTCTTTATCGACGTTGCTTTCCTGGCGGTAACCGGCCAGGCGCTTGCCAGCGCCGTACTGCCCGCGCACCGAGTTCTTCAGGGCCAGCTTCGGCGTCCAGGGCCGGATCGCGCCGATCACCTTGGCCTTTTCACCGCGAACCGCATCGGCGCCAAACGCCGCGGGCGGCTCCATCGCCACCATCGCCAGCAACTGGAACAGATGGTTGGGCACCATGTCGCGCAACGCGCCGGTGCTGTCATAGAACGCCCCGCGCGTCTCGACGCCAACGGTTTCGGCGGCCGTGATCTGCACATGGTCGATGTAATGGTTGTTCCAGAACGATTCGAACAGCCCGTTGGAGAAGCGGCTGACCAGAATGTTCTGCACCGTTTCCTTGCCCAGGTAATGGTCGATGCGGTAGATCTGCCGCTCGCTCATCACCTTCAGCAGGCACGCGTTGAGCGCCTCGGCGCTGGCCAGGTCGGTGCCGAAGGGTTTTTCCACCACCACCCGGCGGAAACCACCGCCGGACTCGTCGAGCAGTCCCGCTTCGCCCAGGCGCTGCGCCACTTCCGGGAAGAAGCGCGGCGAGGTGGCGAGGTAGAAAATGGCATTGCCGTGACGGGTCTTGTCGATACGCTTGCCCAGGGCCTGGTAAGTGGCCGGGTCGAGAAAATCGCCGGTCTGGTAGTCGAGGCGCTTGGCCAGGCGCGCCCAGAGGTCGGGATCGAGGCTGGGCGGTGCGCCCTCGCCGCCTTTGTCGCGGCCAGCCATGAAGGCATGCAGGCGTTCGGCGAATTGTTCGGCGCTGGCTTCGTTGTGGTCGACGCCGACGATGCGCAGGTTGCGGTCCAACAGGCCATCGCGGCTGAGGTTGTACAGCGCCGGCATCAACAGGCGCTTGACCAGGTCGCCATTGGCGCCGAAGAGGAACAGCGTGCAGGGCGGTGCAGCGGGCGTGGTTCGTTTGCTCATGGGCGTTTGTTCTCGACGTGGCCACCGAAGCCCAGGCGCATGGCAGACAGCACCTTGTCACCGAAGGTGCCTTGCTGCTGGCGTGAGCGGAAGCGCGCGAACAGCGCGCTGGACAGCACCGGAACCGGCACCGCCTGTTCCACGGCGGCGTCCACCGTCCAGCGACCTTCGCCGCTGTCGGACACCGAGCCGCTGAACTGGGCCAATTGCGGGTCGGCCACCAAGGCGTCGGCGGTCAGGTCCAGCAGCCACGAGGTGACCACGCTGCCGCGCCGCCACACCTCGGCGATCTCGGCCACGTTCAGGTCGAAGCGCTGGTCTTCCGGCAGCTCGTTGCCACCTTTGCTGCGCAGCAGGTCGAAGCCTTCGGCGTAGGCCTGCATCAGGCCGTACTCGATGCCGTTGTGCACCATCTTCACGTAGTGCCCGGCGCCGGGTGGACCGGCGTGGATGTAACCGTGTTCGGCACGCACCGGCTCGCCGCTGCGCCCGTGGGTGCGGGGAATGTCGCCGACGCCTGGGGCCAGGGCAGCGAACAGCGGCTCCAGGCGCTCGAACACCTCACGCTCGCCGCCGATCATCATGCAGTAGCCGCGCTCAAGGCCCCAGACGCCGCCGGAGGTGCCCACGTCCAGGTAATGCAGGCCGCGCGTGGCCAGTTCGGCGGCGCGGCGCATGTCATCTTTGTAGAACGTATTGCCACCGTCGATGATCGCATCGCCCGGCTCAAGCAGATCGGCCAACTGCGCGATGGTCTGCTCGGTCGGCTCGCCGGCCGGCAGCATCACCCAGACGGCACGCGGCGCCTGCAGCGCCTGGACCATGGCGGCGAGGTCGTCAACGCCTTGCGCGCCGTCGCCGGCCAAAGCCGTGACCGCGTCGCGGTTGCGATCGTGCACCACCGTCTGGTGGCCGGCGCGCATCAGGCGCCTTGCAATGTTGCCGCCCATGCGGCCCAGCCCGACGATTCCCAGTTGCATGTGCCGATGCTCCCTCTTTGCGAATGAATGACAACGCGGTTCGGTGATTCAGGTTAGTCCAGCGCGCCGCCCGAGGGTTCACCGACGAACGGCATGACCACGATAAACAAAAAAGTTCCCATCGCTTGGCAAAGAATTCAAAATGCGCGCCGCACGAAGCGTCTACGCTTACTACCGTCACCAGCCAAACTGCGAGGTGTACTCATGGGTACCGTCATGCCTGCCACCGCCACCCAGACCCTCTACGTCACCGTACGCCGCGACGAACTGCGTCAGCTTCGCGACGAGCGTGATCAACTGCGCGCGCAGGTGGCCCAGCTCAACCTGATGCTCGAAGAAGCTCGCCTGAACGGCAAACTGCCCCAGCTCTGATCCTCACGCACTGTTTCGGGGCCTGATCAGACCCCATCGCCTTATTTCACGCCCTCCTCTCGCGCCTCGTTCCGCTCCCTTTCCGGGCACCTCCAACGGCGCGTGCTCTGCCGCCAACGTTTGCGCAGATCAACGGTCATGGAAAATGTGACCGGCGGGTCACCGCCGCTACCTTTCGTCACCTACACTCAGGCTCGGCCCGTGTTTTGCTGTGTCAGACGGTGAGTGCCACCTTTCGGCCCTCCCTCGACAACCAGTAAAGGCAGCTACTCCAAAATAAGTAGAACTTTCCAAAACATGGGTAGGTCAGCAACTAAGTAGGCCGCGCAAGAGGATCACCTCACGCGCCAGCCCGCCCACCCCAATCAGTCCAAACGCCCGTTCGACCGGACTTTCGAGCGCGCGGTGTTGCTGTGCACGACTCAGGGGCAAGGATCGCATCACGAACACCTGTAACAAAAAGCGAGAACCAATACGAGATAACGCGATGGGTGACGCACCCACCAGCGCAAGGGATGGAGAGAAGTAATGATCAGTGCCGCTGTCGAGCCTCATGTAGAACTGTTCAACCCCGATAATAGCGGGCCCCTGCCACCAGGGTTCGTCACGACAGGCAAGGCACCCGGTATTCAGCGCGGTCAGAACCCGCTCAAGCGCAAGGTGTTGTTCGTCACCTCGGAATTCGCCGACCTGGTCAAGACCGGCGGGCTGGGCGATGTCTCCGCTGCCCTGCCCCGCGCCATGGCCCACCTGCACGACGTCCGCGTGCTGATTCCCGGCTATCCGCAAGTGGTCGACAGTGACAACCCCATCCATATCGTCGGCGAACTGGCTGGCCATGCCGCGTTGCCGCCGTGCAAGATCGGCCGCATGGACCTGCCCGATGGCCTGGTCATCTATGTGCTGATCTGCCCCGAGCTATACGAGCGTGAAGGCACCCCCTACGGCGCCAACAACGGTCGCGACTGGCCAGACAACCATATCCGCTTCGCCCGCCTGGGCCTCGCGGCTGCGGATATCGCCGCAGGCGAAGGCATGATGCACTGGCGCCCGGACCTGGTGCACGCCCACGACTGGCCAGCAGGCCTGGCCCCGGCGTACATGCACTGGCGCGGCCTGAATACCGCAACCTTGTTCACCATTCATAACCTGGCCTACCAGGGGGTGTTCAGCCGCGCCTGCAGCCCCGAGCTGGCCATCCCCGACCATGCCATGCAGCAGGAAGGCATGGAGTTCTACGGCAAGCTGTCGTTCCTCAAGGCGGGCCTGGCCTACTCCAGTCACATCACTACCGTGAGCGCCACCTACGCCCAGGAAATCACCACACCCGAGTTCGGCTGCGGCCTGGACGGCTTCCTGGCCAGCAAGGCCCAACAAGGCTTGCTCGGTGGGATCCCCAACGGCATCGACGAAAGCTGGGATTCGGCCACAGATACTCACCTGGAGCACAATTTCAGCCTCAACGACTGGGAAGGCAAGGCACGCAACGCCGATCAGGTGCGTGAACTGTTCGGCCTCGAACCGTCCGAAGGTCCGCTGTTCGCTGTGGTATCGCGCCTGGTCTACCAGAAAGGTCTGGACCTGACCTTGGGTGTGGCCGAAGACATCGTCCGTCAGGGCGGACAGATCGCGATCATCGGTCGCGGCGAGCCAGAGGAAGAGCAGGCCATGCGCGAGCTGGCCCTGCGTCACCCGGGCCGCATCGGCGTGCGCATCGGCTTCAACGAAACCGACGCCCGCCGCATGTTCGCCGGCAGCGACTTCCTGCTCATGCCGTCGCGCTACGAGCCATGCGGACTCAGCCAAATGTACGCCCAGCGCTTCGGCTCGCTGCCAGTGGCGCGCAACACCGGTGGCCTGGCTGACACCATCGAAGATGGCGTCACGGGCTTCCTGTTCAACGAGTCGACCGTGGACAGCTACCGCGAAGCGCTGAGCCGGGCATTTTACGTGCATGCCCATAAAGACCTGCTCAACGCCATGCGCTGCCTGTCCATGACTCAACCCTTCAATTGGTGCCAGGCGGTGGAACCCTATGCCCGCCTGTACGAGGAACTGGTCTGCCAGGCACACGCCGGCGCCTACTGACAACGAGGTGTGAAGATGCACAGGCATGGCGCACATTCAATGGACGCCACGTCGGCGCGCTTCGCCCTCTGGGCGCCGGACGCGCGCAACGTGAGCGTGGAAATCCAAGGGCAGCCAGCGGTCACGCTGCTGCCCGAGCACGATGGCTGGTTTGCTGGCACCGCCCCTTGCACACCGGGTGACCGATACTTCTTCAAGATCGACGATAAGCTGAAAGTGGCCGATCCGGCCTCTCGCTATCAGCCTGAAGGCGTGCACGGCCCCAGTGAAATCGTCGAATTGTCTCACTACTCCTGGGAGCACCCCTGGCAAGGCCGGCCTTGGCACGAGGCAGTGATTCAGGAACTGCACGTGGGCGTGCTGGGTGGGTACAAAGGCGTGGCCCAGCAACTGCCGCGCCTGGCCGAGCTGGGTATCACCGCCATCGAATTGATGCCCGTTAACCAGTTTCCCGGCGAGCGCAACTGGGGTTACGACGGCGCCCTGCCCTTCGCTGCGCAGCATACCTATGGTTCGCCCGCCGAACTCTGCCACTTGGTCGACCAGGCCCACGGCCACGGCCTGATGGTCATGCTCGACGTGGTCTACAACCACTTCGGCCCCGATGGCAATTTCCTGCCCCAGTACGCCAGCACCTTCTTCCGTGAGGATCGTCAGACCCCCTGGGGCGCGGCCATTGATTTCCGCCGCCCCGAAGTGCGCGAATTCTTCATTCAGAACGCGCTGATGTGGCTATGCGACTACCGCATCGATGGTCTACGCCTTGACGCCGTACACGCGATCGACCAACCCGATTTCCTCGTCGAACTGGCCGCGCGCGTGCGCGAAGCGGTCGAACCAGGCCGACAGGTCTGGCTGGTGCTGGAAAACGAACATAATCAGGCAGCGCTACTGGAACAGGGCTTCGACGCCCAGTGGAATGACGATGGCCACAATGCCTTGCATGTGCTGCTCACCGACGAAACCGAGGGCTACTACGAAGACTACAAGGACCAGCCCATCGCCAAGCTCGCGCGCTGCCTGGGCGAAGGCTTCGTGTTCCAGGGCCAGCCCAACCGCAAGGGCGAACCGCGAGGCGAGCCCAGCGGCCATTTGCCACCCAGCGCGTTCGTGCTGTTCCTGCAAAACCACGACCAGATCGGCAACCGGGCGCTGGGCGAGCGCTTGACGCGGCTGTGCCCGCCCCAGGCACTGCGCGCCGCGACAGGGCTGTTGCTGTTGTCGCCGATGATCCCGCTGCTGTTCATGGGCGACGAGGAAGGCAGTTGCCGACCCTTCCTGTTCTTCACCGACTTCCACGACGAACTGGCCGATGCCGTTCGCGAAGGCCGTCGCGCCGAATTCGAACACTTCGCCGCGTTCGCCGACCCGGAAAAACGCGAGCATATTCCCGACCCCAATGCGTTGGACACCTTCACCGCCTCGCATCCCGCCGGCAAGCAGGTGCTCGCCGGCTGGCATGGTCTGTATCACCAACTGCTGCATATCCGCCAGCGCACGCTGATGCCGCGCCTGGTCGGCAGTCGCGCTCTGGGCGCTGAGGTCATCGGCGAAAAGGCCCTCACAGCGCGCTGGCGCCTGGGCGATGGCAGTGAGCTGCGAATCGATCTGAACCTTGGGCCAGCGGCGCAGCCCATAACCTTACCGGGCGCCGACTCGCGCCTGTTCGACAGCAGCGACAACGCCCACCCGGATTCCACCCTGGCCGCCTATAGCTGTGTGGTCAGTCTGCTTCCCCTTCGCCAGGAGACGCCATGAGCGATACGCCGCTGCACCGCCTCGCCGCCCGCGCAGGCCTGGCCCGTGACTGGACCGATGCCAACGATCGCCCGCAACGCGTTACCGATGAAGCCCTGCGCGGTGTCCTGCAGGGCCTGGGATTGCCTGCCGAAGACGACGCCGCCATCGAGCGCAGCCTGGCTGCGCTGGATGAAGCACATGACAGCGACCATCTCCCGCCCCTGCTGACGGTGGACCTGGAAAAGCCCTTGGCGCTCAAGCGCTGGTTCACGGCCGACAGCGCGGTGCGCTGTTCGCTCGAAGACGGCACCTCGCGCACGCTCACGCTCGACGCCCAGGCGCAGTTGCCCGGCGAGCTGCCGATCGGCTATCACCGTCTCGACATCGACGGGCGCACCTTGACCGTGGCCGTCGCCCCTGCGCGCTGCTATAGCCTCACGGACGTGGTCGAGCAACAGCCCCCCCGCTGCTGGGGATTGTCGGCGCAACTCTACAGCTTGCGTCGCCCGGGCGATGGCGGCTTCGGCGACTGCCTGGCACTGGAGCAATTTGCCCGCTGTGCCGCCGAGCGCGGCGCCGATGCCTTGGCGATCAGCCCGATTCACGCCCTGTCGCTGTTCGACCAACAACATTTCAGTCCCTATTCCCCCTCCAGCCGCCTGCTGCTCAACTACCTCTACGCCAGCCCTTCGGTGGTGGTGGGCGAACGTGAGGTGCGCATGGCCGCTGAGATGGCTGGGCTCACCGAAAGTCTGGAAGACCTGGAACAGCAAGCGCTGGTCGATTGGCCGCGTGCCGCCGACGTGCGGCACAAGCTGCTCAGGACGCTCTACGAAGAGTTCAGCAAGGGTGACCATCCCCTGCGTTCGGACTTCGACAGTTTCCGCGAGGCTGCAGGCGATGCCCTGGAGCAGCATTGCCGTTTCGAAGTGCTGCAGGCCGAAGCCGTGGAGCAGGGTCTGGGCGCCGATTGGCGTGAGTGGCCCGATGCCTGGAGTCGGCCCGACGCCGCCGAAGTCGAGGCGATGGCCGCCGCGTATCCTGCGCAAGTGGAGTTCCAAGCGTTCTGCCAATGGCTGACCGAGCGCAGCCTGCAACGCGCCCAACAAGCGGCCAACGGCGGTGGCATGCGCGTGGGCCTGATCGCCGATCTGGCGGTCGGTGCCGACGGCGGGGGCAGCCAGGCCTGGAGCCGTCAGGACGAATTGCTCGCCGAGCTCACGGTCGGCGCACCGCCGGACATTCTTAATCGCTCCGGGCAGGACTGGGGCATCAGCGGCTTCTCGCCCGAAGGCCTCAAGCGCAACGGCTTTCGCGCCTTCATCGAAATGCTGCGGGCCAACATGGCCCATGCCGGCGGCCTGCGCATCGACCATGTCATGGGCTTGCGCAGGCTGTGGCTGATCCCCAGAGGCGCCACACCCAAGCAAGGCGCCTACGTCGACTACCCGTTCGACGACATGCTGCGGCTGCTGGCGCTCGAATCGGTGCGCAACCAGACCATCATCCTCGGCGAAGACCTGGGCACCGTGCCTGAAGGCCTGCGCGAGCGCCTGGCCGACAAGGCCGTGCTGGGCATGCGCGTACTGCCCTTCGAGCAGAGTTCCACGGGCCATTTCAAGCCGCTGTTGGACTGGCCCGATTCAGCCCTGGCCACCACCGGCACCCACGATCTGTCACCGCTGGCCGGCTGGCTCAAGGCCCGCGACATCGACTGGAATCACCGCCTGGAACTGATCGACGCCGCCACCGAGTCGCATTGGCGGCAGGATCGCGAACAGGAAATTCATGGCCTGCGCCGTACCTTGGAATCCAACTACGGTCACTTGAAGGATAACGACGCCTTGATCGACGCTGCCATCCGCTATGTCGGCCACACCCGCGCCCCGCTGGTGCTGGTTCCGCTCGAAGACCTGCTGGGCTTGGAAGAGCAGCCCAACCTGCCCGGCACCACCGATGGGCACCCTAACTGGCGACGGCGCTTCGAGCGTCCGGTGACCGAATTGCTGGATGACGAACACGCCGCCCGCCGCCTGGAATTGCTGGCCCAAGCGCGGGTCCAGGCCGGGGAGCGCGACCGATGAACGCCTTGACTGCGACCCAACGCCTGCAATTTCACAGCGACTTCACCCTCGACGATGCCGTGCCCTTGGTGCCCTACTTCGCCCGATTGGGCATCAGCCACCTGTACGCCTCGCCCATTCTCAAAGCCCGCGCCGGTTCCCGGCACGGTTACGATGTGGTCGACCCGACCCTGGTCAATCCGGAACTGGGCGGCGAGGCCGCACTGCTGCGCCTGGTGGCTGCCCTGCGCGAGCACGGCATGGGGCTGATCCTCGACACCGTGTCCAACCACATGGCGGTCGGCGGCGCCGACAATCCTTGGTGGCAAGACTTGCTGGCCTGGGGGCGGCGCAGTCCCTACGCCGAGTTCTTCGATATCCAGTGGCATTCAAGCGATCCGCTGCTAGCGGGCCAGTTGCTGCTGCCATTCCTGGGCAGCGACTACGGCGTCGCCCTGCAAAACGGCGAGCTGCCTCTGACCTTCGACGCCGAACGCGGCGTGCTGGAAGTCGAGCATCACGAGCACCGCTTCCCGATCTGCCCACTGGATTACGGACGCGTCCTCGGCCACAGCGACGACGCAGCGCTGCAAGCGCTGGGCAAGCGTTTCGACGCCCTGAACGACTCCACCCAACCGCTGGCCGAGGCAGCGCCTTTGCAAGCCGAGCTGGCCCAGTGCGTCAACCAAGGCGCCAGTCTCGACCGGGCGCTAAAAGCCTTCGACAGTCACACCGAAGACGGTTTCCAGCGCCTGCACTTGCTGCTCGAACGCCAGAGCTATCGCCTGGCTAGCTGGCGCACCGCTGCCGATGACATCAACTGGCGGCGCTTCTTCGACATCAATGAACTGGGCGGCCTGCGCGTGGAGCGCTCGGCGGTGTTCGAAGCCACCCATGCCAAGCTCTTCGAGCTGATCGAACGCGGCTTGGTGGACGGCTTGCGCATCGACCACATTGACGGCCTGGCCGATCCGCGCCGTTATTGCCGCAACTTGCGCCGCCGAGTGGATACCCTGCTGGCCAAGCGCCCTACCGAAGCGAGGCTGCAGCACTTCCCGATCTATGTGGAGAAGATCCTCGGCACGGGCGAACACCTGCACCCGGATTGGCTCACCGATGGCACCACCGGCTATGAGTTCATGAACCAGGTGTCGCTGGTACAGCACGATCCGGCGGGCGAAGCGCCCTTGACCGAGCTCTGGCGCAGCGTGGCCGAGCGCCCCGAGTTCGACGAGGAAGTGCGCATTGCCCGGCGCCTGGTGCTCAACGCCAGCCTGGCCGGCGACTGCGAGTCGGTGGCCCAGGCCTTGTTGCAGGTGGCGCGCGACGACCTGATGACCCGTGACCTGACCCTGGGCGCGATCCGCCGGGGCGTGCAGGCGCTGGTCGAGCATTACCCGGTCTATCGTACCTACATCAGCGCGTGCGGCCGTCCCGAGCAGGACGAACCCTTCTTCCAGCAGGCCATGGAAGGCGCCCGGCAATCGCTCAGCGAGGCCGATTGGCCGCTGCTGGAGCAGTTGCAACGCTGGCTCGGCGGCCAATCCTGGCGCGAACTGCCCGTTGGCCGTGCGCGCAAGCGCCTGCGTCACGCCTGCGTGCGCTTCCAGCAACTCACCGCCCCCAGCGCGGCCAAGGCCGTGGAGGACACCGCGTTCTACCGCAGCGCACGACTGCTCTCGCGCAACGATGTAGGCTTCGAGGCCGAGCGCTTCAGCGCCTCGCCGGCCGAGTTCCATAACGAGGCGCAGCGCCGCCTGCGCGACTTTCCCGACAATCTGCTGGCCACCGCGACCCACGATCACAAACGCGGCGAAGACTGCCGCGCGCGCCTGGCCGTGCTCAGCGAGCGCGGGCCATGGTTGGCCAGCCGCGTCGGACATTGGCGCGAACTGGCCCATTCGCTGCTGGACGGGCAGGACGACGGTCCGGCGCCGAGCCCTGCCGATGAAATGCTGCTGTTCCAGACACTACTGGCCAGTTGGCCGCTGACGCTGGACCGCGACGACCGTGCAGGCTTGCAGGCGTTCGCCGAACGGGTCGGCCAATGGCAGCAGAAAGCGCTGCGCGAAGCCAAGCTGCGCAGCAGTTGGGCCGCGCCGAACGAGGCGTATGAGCAGGCCTGTTCACGCTATCTCGAAGGCTTGCTGATCAGCGAGGACCACCAACACCTTCGCCATTCGCTGGCCGACGCCGCCGAGCGTATCGCCTGCCCCGGCGCGCTCAACGGCCTGGTGCAGAGCCTGTTGCGCATGACCACGCCGGGCGTGCCCGATCTCTACCAAGGCAACGAATACTGGGACCTGAGCCTGGTCGATCCGGACAACCGCCGGCCGGTGGATTACGCGGCTCGACACGCCAGCCTGGAGCACGAAGCACCGCTGCACGAGCTGCTGACGCACTGGCGCGACGGACGTCTGAAACAATCGGTGATCGCCCGTGTACTGAACCTGCGCCGCGCCCATCCCGCCCTGTTCCAGCGCGGCGCCTACCTGCCGCTCGATGCCCAGGGCCGCCACGCCGACAAGGTGTTGGCCTTCGCCCGACTCGGCGAAGGAGAACGGGCAATTATCGTCGTGCCGCGTCTGGCCAGCGATCTGCTCGGTGCGGCCAGTATTCCGTTGATTGCGCCGCAGAACTGGGACGACACCCGCGTAATTCTGCCGTTTGCCGTTTCGCCTGCCACTTGCAGTGGACTTTTCCCAAACACCGTTGTCAGCCCTAGTAGGGAGCTGATGCTCAGCGAAGTGCTGTCGGAATGTCCGCTCAACCTGTTGATTGAACAAGCATGAAGATCAGGAGCGTCTAAATGAGTGTCGATGAAAAGCGTGTTCGCGAACTGGCCCACCAGATCTGGGAATCGGAGGGTAAACCCCACGGTCGCGATGAAGAGCATTGGAAAAAGGCGGTGAAGTTGGCCGAGGCGGAAGCAAAAGCGCCGGCGCCCAAGTCCAAGAAGGCACCCGCCAAGCCCAAGGCTCCGTCCGAGCCCAAGGCCGCGGCACTGCCGGGCGCCAAGCCTGCCCCACCGAAAAAGCCGCGCGCACCGAAGAAACCCGCAGCGCAGTAACGCAGTCGCGACACCGCGTCGTTGCCGGCCTTCCTACGGCAACGACGCCTAACCCTATTCCATTCGTTTGGCTAGACGAGAGCTGCCATGACCGCACGCACCCCAAAGAAAACCCGTTCCGTCGCGCCAACCCGTATTCGTGAAGGCCTGCCCTTCCCGCTGGGTGCCACCTGGGATGGACTGGGCGTCAACTTCGCCCTGTTCTCGGCCAACGCCACCAAGGTCGAGCTGTGTATTTTCGACGCCAGCGGCGAGAACGAACTCGAGCGCATCGAACTGCCGGAATACACCGACGAGATCTACCACGGCTACCTGCCCGATGCTCACCCAGGACTGGTCTACGGCTACCGCGTGTACGGCCCCTATGAGCCGCAGAATGGCCACCGCTTCAACCACAACAAGCTGCTCATCGACCCCTACGCCAAGCAACTGGTGGGTGAGCTGAAATGGTCCGAGGCACTGTTCGGCTACACCCTCGGCCACCCCGACGACGATCTTTCGTTCGACGAGCGCGACAGCGCGCCCTTCGTGCCCAAGTGCAAGGTCGTGGATCCAGCATTCACCTGGGGCCGCGACCAGCGCGTGCAGATTCCTTGGGAACAGACTGTGTTCTACGAGGCTCACGCGCGCGGTATCAGCATGCGTCACCCCGCGGTTCCGGAAAACCTGCGCGGCACCTTCGCGGGCCTGGCCAACGACGAGCTGCTCAAGCACATCAAGGACCTGGGCGTTTCGAGCATCGAGTTGCTGCCGATCCACGCCTTCGTCAACGACCAGCACCTGCTGGACAAAGGCCTGAACAATTACTGGGGTTACAACAGCCTGGCGTTCTTCGCGCCGCACCCCAAGTACCTGGCCAGTGGCAAGATCGCCGAATTCAAGGAGATGGTCGCGCACATTCACGAGAAGGGCCTGGAGGTGATTCTCGATGTGGTCTACAACCACACCGCCGAAGGCAACGAGCGTGGTCCGACCCTGTCCATGCGCGGCATCGACAACGCTTCGTATTATCGCTTGATGCCTGACGACAAGCGCTACTACATCAACGATTCGGGCACCGGCAACACCCTGGACCTGAGCCACCCCTGCGTGCTGCAGTTGGTCACCGACTCGCTGCGCTACTGGGCCGGCGAGATGCATGTGGACGGCTTCCGCTTCGACCTGGCGACCATTCTGGGCCGTTACCACGACGGTTACAGCGAGCGCCACAGCTTCCTCGTCACCTGCCGCCAGGACCCGTTGTTGCGCAGCGTCAAGCTGATCGCCGAACCCTGGGACTGTGGGCCAGGCGGCTACCAGGTGGGCAACTTCGCGCCCGGCTGGGCCGAATGGAACGACCGCTTCCGCGACACCGCCCGCGCCTTCTGGAAAGGCGACGAAGGCCAACTGGCCGACTTCGCTGCGCGCCTGACCGGTTCGGGCGATCTGTTCGACAATCGGGGTCGGCGCCCCTATGCGTCGGTCAACTTCATCACCGCCCACGACGGCTTCACGTTGCGCGACCTGGTGTCGTACAACGACAAGCACAACGAGGACAACGAGGAAAACAACCAGGACGGTACCAGCAACAACATCTCCTGGAACTGCGGCGTTGAAGGTCCGACCGAGGATGCCGAGATCAAGGCGTTGCGCATGCGTCAGATGCGTAACTTCTTCGCCACCTTGCTGCTGTCCCAGGGTACGCCGATGATCGTGGCGGGCGATGAATTCAGTCGCACTCAGCACGGCAACAACAACGCCTACTGCCAGGACAGCGAAATTGGCTGGATCAACTGGGACCTGGACGAGGAAGGCCAGGCCCTGCTGGCCTTCGTCAAGCGCCTGACCAAGCTGCGCCATGAGTATCCGGTGCTGCGCCGTTCCAACTTCCTGGTGGGCGACTACAACGAAGCGATCGGTGTAAAGGATGTCACCTGGCTAGCACCCGACGGCAACGAGATGGGCGTGGAGCAATGGGAGGATCCCCATGGCCGATGCCTGGGTATGCTGATCGACGGTCGTGCGCAGGTCAGCGGTATCGCCCGTCCTGGCGACCAGGCCACCGTGCTGCTGATCGTCAATGCTCACCATGACGTAGTGCCGTTCAAACTGCCCAGCGTGCCGCAAGGTGAACATTGGAGCTGTCTGATCGATACTGACCAGCCGGAGCAACGCAAGGCCAAACCGATGGCGTTCGACAGTACCTTCGATGTCACCGGACGTTCGGTGGTGTTGATGGTGTTACAGCGCGAGCAGGAGTGATGGGCTCCGGGTAACGACTGAGTGTGTGATGTACGCATGGATCCACAGAAGGTGGCACATCTGTGGATCCGTGCACATTGCTCACTCGAATCCGCGTGGCCATCCCGGTCCTGGCCTTCGTGCTGATCACTCTTTGACTCAGCCCCCTATAGCACGTGGCAAGGGATGTAAAGCGGGTCTGATTGCACGTCAGATCTGAACTCAAGTACGAAAGTACCCTTCTTGGTAATGGACTGAGCCGCCCAGAGTGCCCGAGTAAACTCTAAACTTACAGGTACTCTGTAAGTCGGATACATTTGAACGAATTGTTCCTCTAGGGTGATTTTAATAAAGTCGACACTGACGTTTATCGATTCTGGCCATCCCAAATCGTTTTTCGGGTGCAGTGTAAAGTCAGGTTCAGAAGTGATCACCTTGAGTGCCATCTCATCGTCATAGCGAGAGTCGAATCCCTCAGAAGTGACATAGAATTCGTCTTCGAAGCGATCAGCGAGCAGCAGGCATCGGATCCTGTAGGGTTGATCGAACCCCTCCGCATGGATGGTCAATTCGAAGCTACCACTGGAATAGGCGTTGCCCGTCAACGTCCACTTGAGGTTCGATGCTTCCAACGTACGCTTGTCACCGAATTCGGGCTGCGCACTCATCAGCGTGGCGGGCAGGGTATGGGCTGTGAAAGTTAACCAGCATGGCGTCTTGAAGACATTCAAGGGGCTCTCGGCTTTGGGGCGAGCGAACAGCACTTGTCCTTGTCCCTTATACGGCCGCTTGACAACCAGGAACTCGTTGACACCCATGCTCAGACTCGAGACATTGATTTCATCTTTCAAATGAGTGGAAAGCAAAAACGCCTGGTCGATTTCCAGCGTCTTGGAAAATACGCGATCGGAGACGACCACCCTCACCCCGAAGTCACCGCTGGCCTGGCCCCCTTGCAGCACCCATTCCACCCCATGTGCGTCGAGCGCACGGCCGTGGCCATACAAGGGCGCCGCTATCATATCGGGGGCGCCCAGGCTGCGGCCCACGAATTCCAGGTAGACGCTCAAGCCGAGTCCACCTAACGGACTATCGGCCTTGGGTTGCAACGTCAACGTGACTGGCTGTTCACGACGAAAGATCGCAGGATTCGGTACGGCCGCACCTTGTAGTTTCAACTCCGCTTCATCGCCCAGTTCGGCAGATAGTTGCACACCTTTGAGAGAAAACGGTGCCGACAGATCGTCCGTCGCGGTCTCCAGTACGAATGTCCCGGAGTCCGTGCCCCCCTTGAGTGTCCAACTGATGCCCTGCTCTGTCATCGTCTGCGCGGCAGTAGGCGTGAACGTGATCCCTCGCTCAGGCTTACCGTTGGGCCAGCGCAAAAGGATCGGCTTGCCGATGAAAAAGCTGTCCGTTTTTTTCGGTTTCAGGGTCAGATTGACCTCGGTCTGGCGTGTCAACAACAGGCCTATTTTTTCGAAGTCGGTAACAGGTTTGCCCTCGAACAGCACCTCCAGCTCGGCCCCCCACGGCGACACGGCGAACACCGGTAGTTTCTGCACTTGCTCACTGACCTGCTTCAGTTCGTCTTCGTAGACCGCTTTGAACACCGCGTTATTGTCAACGCCTTCGTCGCCGGGCTTGGGCAGATACTCGATGCTCGACAGCCCCTTGGCATCAGTGGGCTGGGTGGCGAACAGCGTGTCGTTCAACAGCCACTTGACCGGCCTGCCGACGGCCGGGCGCTCAGGGGCGAACAGGTTGTGCAGCATCACGCTCAATTGGGTGCTATTGCCATACTCGACCACCGGGACAACGCCATCCCACTCGATACCCCCAAGGTCATGGCGGAAATCACCGAGCTGCGCCTTCAACTCGAATCGCGGCGCTTGCCAGTAGCTGCCCAGGCCAAGGCCGATCTCACCGGCTTGAGCAGCGGTGGCGCCCGCCTGCAATTGCCATTGGGCACCGTCACCCTCGTCCAGCGGTTGGTAACGATCGTCCTGATCGCCCGCGTTCTGGTTCAAGGGTGGCCTGGCGCTCAGCCCGAAGGCACTCGGCGGGTGCTGATTGTCGTCCATCCAGATCAGACTCACAGGCTGACCCGACCAGGCGTCTCCGGCCGCCGCCTTGACCTGCAAGACATGCTCAGCGCCATGGCACAACAGGAACGGCTGGCGCGTCTGTTCGATCTGATTTTTCCCACCTGGATCCAGGACCAGCTTGACCGTGCTGGCCGAGGACAGCTCAGGCAAGCGTAGCTGCGAGATCACTTGGCGCAGATACAGCCTGGAAGTGATCTTGCCCTCCAGTCGGGTGTCGAACGCGACGCGCAACCGCGTCGCATCGACTGGCAAGGGGACGAGCCGCGGCGTCATGCGATGCCAGGTCGGCGCAGCGCCAGGGGCCAGAGGTTCATCCTCCAGCGTCCCCTGGCCCTGCAAACGCTCGATGAACACTTGTGCCCCTTCCTTGCCGTCTTCGAGCAGATGAACCGTCACCAGGCACTCCTTGAAATTGCTCAAGGCGTAGTCGCAACCCAGCCAGTACTGCGGCCGCGCGCCGTCAGCCTGCGGCGCGACGGGCAGATCGATGTCCTGCCAGACACGCTCGTTGCGCTGGATACCCAGGTAGGTCGAACCGTCTCCACCGTCGCTGAAATCGATCAACTGACCCAAGCTGCGCCAGGGCCCGTTGGCAGAGAAATCCGCTTGCTGCAGAAACGGCGCTTTGAGCACCGAATGGCCCTGGGTGTCTTGATCAGCATCAGCGGAAGCGTCGGGCGTGGCTCCAGCTTGTGTGCGTGGGCTCATGTCATTCTCCAGATAGATATCGCCCCTGAGGGTCGTCAGTTCATCGAGGGTTGCGCCTGACCGGGCACGACAGTCGCCAGCGACCAGGCTCACTGCACTGTGCTACGGGCCCTGAGTCGGGCCTGCTCGATCACCTCCAGCCAAGTGTCGTTCTCGTCTTCGGACACGGTGAACCAGGGGTACTGCTGCACACGTCGTTCGTAGTTCGCCCATTGCCCCTCGACCTCTTCGCCTGCCGCCCGCACCACGCGGTACTCGCGACCCAGCGCGTCGTAATAGTGGGTGTCGGCATAGATGCCCTCTCGGGCGCTGTCGTCGCTGACCCAGCGCCAGTCATCCAAGTAGAACGGCAGCCAGACACGCACGGCCTGGCCCTTGTTGTCGTACTCGGTCTTGCCGCTGACCGCCCAACGCACAGCCGCATCACGACTGACTGCGCCCCCCTGCGCATTGGCGAGCAACGCGCCCTGTTCGGTACGCACGAACGCTTCACCGGGAGGATTGAGCACCGCGGTCTGCAACAACTGCCCTCCCCCCGTCAGGGTCACGGTAACGCGCACCTGCTGTTCGGGGTCATCGTCGTAGCGGTCGCTGAGGATTTGCACGGTATGCGGCGGCGTGCGCCCAACCATGGCAAAGGGTCCCAGGCCGTTGGCGCTTAGCCGGGCTGCCATTCGCCGCCAGGCCAAGGCACCACACCGACGCGCGGGGTGGGTGCTACCGTCGGTGGTGAGCGCCAGCGGCATCCAGCTGTCGGCGACCACGGTGAAGGCGGTATGCACCGGTACGCCTTTGCTGTCGTTGAGTGCCAGGGCGTCCGCCACGGTCGGCGGCGGCGTGAACGGACGGCCCGAGCAGTAACCGGTCATCACCGCCTCATCGCTGCCCGCTGCGGTTTGCGTGCCGTAGAAGCGGGTATGCAAGACCCTGCCCAAGGCATCCAGGGCCACCTCACTGAGATTGTCGTTGGCATCCTGGATGCGCACCGGTTGCAGAAAACGCCAGTCGTGCGCCTCGATGGTCGATGTCAGTCCGGCGGCATCGCAGACCTTCACCACCACCACATCGTGCGCGCTGTAGCTCAGTTGGCTCGGCCCTGTGACAGTACTGTCCTGCAGACGGTCAGGCTGCCAGAAATGCAGAGCGTCCTGGTAATGGCTGATGCCGTGATGACCACAATAGGCCTGCTCTACCAGCGGCTCACCCGCAATGCAGGGTGCGCCAAGCCCATCGGGATCGGCGGCGTCGGCCAATTCCTCGGCATCCAGCGGCCGGTCCATGGCGATATAGCCACCGCGTTTGAGCAGTTCAGGCAGTGTCTCTTCCTGCAGCGGACGATCCAGCTCTTGCCGCACGGCCAGTAACCAGGCCTGCTCGGCTGCCGTGCGTGCAGGCGAAGACGATGCACGTTGCAACGCGGCCAACAGCGCTCGGCAGAACAGTGCGTCGGCGCTGCTGGCCGACAGCGCGCTGACCAGCGCACCGTGCAGCGTGGCCAAGACAGCGGCGTCTTGCGCGTGCTGTGCGCCGAACCAGACCAGCACCGACCCTAGCGCGGCGTCAGGTACACGACTTTCCTTGCGCAGCGCGCTGTGAAGGCCCTCAGGCAGCGCCTCGGCGGCTTCGTCCAGCAGCCGATCACGCAGGGCCTGTACCGAAATGACGTGCTTGAGCGCCTGGCGCAGCATCTGCGACGCCGCACGGTCGTCAGGCGCCTGTTGCAGATAGGACAGCAACAGCCCATAGGTGACGGCGTGTTCGACCACCGGCAGGCGTCTACGCAGGCGCCCCAGCACCGCCGGGTCGCTGGACGGATTGGCCAGCGCATCCTGCAACACGCCGAGCAGAGTCAGGTCGAACGCCGGACGCAGCACGTCGAGCGAGGCCTTGTCGAGCATCGCGGTGCGGGTGTAGGCCCGCAGTGCCTGGCGCGACGGCTCGCTGCTGGCGCCGCTGCCGTCGGCCTGACGCCACACCGTCTTTTCGTAGCTGGCCAGGACGGTGCGCGCCGGATCACTCAGGGGCAGTCCGTGCTCGAGCAGGTACTCGACAGTGAAGCCACCCTCGGGCACTTGGGCCTGGGCGAAATGCACCACGTCCCGGCGCATGGCGCCTGGCAGCCCGATCACGAAGTCGTCGTCCTTGACCCGGTTGTGCACCGTGGCGCGGCTGAGGCTCACCCAGCAGTCATATTGCTGCTCGTCGCAACTGGCCTCGATCAGCCCGGTCGGCAGGCTGGCCGGGTAGATCTTGCGCTCGACCTCCTCTCGGGCCAGCGCCGCCGGATCGAGCAGGCGTGGATACTTCACGGTGACGCTCTCAAGCACATTGCCATACCGATCCTGTCGCAAGACGATGGCCTGATCCACCTGGGGATCCTGCGGATAGCGCTCACAGTTCAAGCCCAGATGCTGCACGGCGGTGATCAGAGCGGACGGATGCAGGTCGTCAGCCGTGACGCAGGCGCGAATCTGCCAACGCGGGCGCTCGACGCTGTAGGGTTTGTCGGCCTGGGCCTGACCATCCAGGCCGTACACCTCCCGGCGCAGCAACTGCCCCCGCAGTGCGCGGTACAGCCATGTGCGTAGCGCCGGCTCCGGACTGAAGGGGTGCTCACCGTCGCCGGCACCCTGGGTCAAACGCACCTCACCCTGGGGGAACACAGCGTCCATGTCGGTGAAAGCCTCTTCGGCCAACTCATCGAGCGTCTCGATCCCGCAGTGAAACCAGCTCAGGACCCGCGTCGGCGGTGACAGATGGGTGGCCGATGCATCAACCAGCGCGTGGGTATCGGTCTGGACCAGGCGCCTGAAACCGGCGAACTCACGCTCGTTGGAATCCCAGACGCCACCGAGGTAGCGCATCTCGCTGCCAAGCATGACACCGGTGATTTCATTCACCGTGGTCACCCGGCTCAGGGTGTGCACGGGAAACGGCAGATGACTGACCGGTGCGCTGCCCGTGCGATGCGTCGCGGCTGCCTTCTCGTCGAGCCAGGCTTGGGCTGAGCTGCGGTAATCCAGCTCGGTGCGGCTGCCGAGATTGTCGACGATGGTGTGCAGCAACCAGGGACGCCGCTCGTTGAAGCGGTATAGCCAACTGCGCGGGGCATTGTCCGCGCCGTGAGCGGGTACGGTCAGCAACAGGTCGGCCGTGCCCTGCCCGCGCACATCGACGACTTGCACCTGGCACGTGTCGTCCAGGACCAGGCCGTCCGGCGCTTTGATGAAAGGGCCTTCCACGAAGCGGTTGCCGCACTGGCTGACGAACACGCGAATCCCATCGGGCTGCAGGTAAAGGATGTCGGTGGTGCCCGCGCCGTCGGTGTCGGCCAAAAACACCCGCGAGGGATTGAAGTCGGCCACCTCGAATCCGGGAATCCGCAGCGCATCATCGAACCGGCCGTAGCCCAGCGAGGGCCACAGGGTGACCCCCTGGCCGGTGATGCGCACCAGGTGTGCCTGGCCGCTGCCGGCAGGATCGGCGAAGACCACCAATGACTGGTCCAGCGAGGGCAGCGGTACGCTGCCGTGGTACTGCTCGGACCGCGCCGCCAGCCAGCCGCGATTGCCCGCCGAGGGGTACAGACGCACGCTGCGCGGCCCCAGCGCGCGCAACATCACCACGTCAGACTGGCCGTCGCCGGTCAGGTCGGCCAGGCGCATCTGTGGATGATCGTATTCGCTGGGCAACGCCGCGATCGGCACCAGGCCGCTCCAGGCGCCGTCCGTACCGAGCGTGAAGCTGCCCTGCAAGCCACCTGCGGTAACCACCCACTCGGGGCGACCATCGCCATCGAGGTCCATCAAGTCGGCGCGGCCAATGGCCGGCACCTGCGGCAGCGGCTCGGGCGGGCCCCAGGTGATGCAGTCTTCGCCATCGCCGCGTTGGGGCGCGCGATAGTGCCAGGCGTGCTCGTCCAGGTACAGCAACCCCGGCACGCCATCACCGTGAAGATCGGCCAGTTGCCAGGCGTCGGCCCAGAAACCCTCCAGCTCAGGCAGCGCCTCCCACTGCGGCACTGCCCGGCCCGGACGGCTCAGCTCGAACTCCAGCGGGGGCAAGCGCAGATCGACATCGGCGCTGAGTTGTGTTGCGGACACCAGGATGCTGGCCACTGGGCTGCTGTCGTATTCCAGGTGCAGGCGTGCAACCAGTTCGGGTGTCGGGTCTGCCTGCCCGTCCAGCCGCGCGGTACGGTGCCACAACAGCACGTCACGGCACAGACGACGAAGACGCACATTGAAGCCGTAACGCCAGAATGAGTGGCAGTCGTCGCGAACCGGCCAGGACTGCGCGGGTTCCAACACCGGAACCTGCTCAGGATCGGCGCCGCGCTCGCCATAGTCGAACACGGTGAAGGTCAGGAAGTCATTTTCGTCGAACGCCTGCGCCGGAATGAGCAGGCTTTCGCAGGGCGTGGCATTCATGGCGTACACCGCCTGCGGATAAACATTGACGACCCGCGGATGGGCCTCGAGCTCCTGCTGCGAACAGCCCTGTTCGTCCTCCGAGCGATAGCGATACACCACATGCTCGCCACGTGCGGACACCTGCTCTTCGAGGTACCAGCACGCGGTATGCCCGGGCTCGCCAGGCGCGAACAGGCGTGCCGAATCCGACCAGCCATACAGCGAAAGACTGCCGTCGGCCAGGTACTGCAGCCAAAAACCTGGTCCATCGGGATCCTCTTCGGCCTGCCAATGCTCCAGGCGCGAGTCCAGCCCACCGACACGCTCGGTCCACGGAGTGACGGCATACCCCGCAGGTGTCGCGCTGAACGGCAGGCGGGTGGCGCGTCGGGGCTCAGCGGCCCTCAGCAGTTCGCCCCCGGACGGACCGACCAGGCGGTCATGACCGTCATAGCGCGGAAAACCGAAGCGTGTCGTGCACGCCACCGCGGGCAGCGCGTACTCCCACCCCGCGCCGAAAGCACCGTTGCCGCCGGCGCTGGAATAGTTCAGCGCCAAGCTGGCCGATAAGGCTCGGCCTCTGGGCGAAGGCAGCGGCAGGTGCCAACCGGCCGCACCGTCTGGTCCGGCGCTGGACAGCATGCCGCCGCCCACCGAGACCGTGCCGCCACCTTTGGGCAGCGCAGGCGGTGTATAGAACGCCGGGCGCTCGGCGGACGCGTCCGGTTGCAGGTCCTGGGGGCTTTGTTCAGTCACGGCCTTTCCCCTGCTGAGCAGCCTCGGGGGCCGCGCCAGAGGCGTCGGCGCACAGCAATTGTTCGACCTGATCCTCGAACTCAGCACCGCCATGCAGCGCGTAGTAGCGGACCTCCAGAACAACGTCGCTCAAGCTCTCGATCATCTCGCTCTGTTGCGCGTGACGCGGGAAGCGCAGCGTCCAGTCGGAAACGGCTCCGGTGCCCTCGAACGGCAGGTAGCGGTCATCACTATCCGTGCCGCTGACCAGTCCCATGTCCTGCTGCGCCGAGGACAGGCACACCTGCTGCTGAGCGCGCAGGCTCATCATCACGCTTTGCGGCGCCGTCGCCACGTCTGTATCGCCATGGAGGAACTTCACGCCCTCGATGTCGGGCCGGATCAGCAAGCGGCTGCGCTTCTGCGCCAAGGTGGCGCGGATGTTCTGATAAGGCCCCAGCAAGGCAGGCAGCGACAACGCCACGCTGTGCAGACGGCGCAGGTAGTGGCCCGGGTAATCCAGGTCGAATAGGCGCTGCGACAGGGTCAAGCTGATTTCGCCGTCGTCAGTCAGGGCGTTGCGAATCGCGGCCCAGGAGTCCAGGGGGGTACCGGTCTTGTCCATCACCAGATCGAGTTCGAGCAGGGCGTGGAGGGATACGGTCTTGCGCACCTCCAAATGCCGCTCGCCGCGCAGCAGCATCTCCGACTCCAGGCGCATCAGGTCCAGGCGTAACTCCCCGCCAGCGTTGAGCCCATGGCGGTCGGCCTGCCACACCGGCGGACGAATCACGCGCTTCTGGTACTGGCCCGTCTCGTACTGCCAGCAGGCTTCGGCACTGTTGCACAGGCTCACCGCCACATCGAAGAGCGTCGAATGCCAGGCGGTGGCTTGCGAACGCAGCCAGCGATACAGCGCCTCGTTGCTCGAACGGTTCTGGTAGAAGGTGTAGGTCTGCTCAGCCTGGGCCAGCAGTTGGCGGCTGTGGGCCAGCGCGCGCTCGGCGGCCAGCGTGCCGTGCTGCTGGGCCTCGAGCTGCTTGTCGATGACGCGCAGTTCATGCTGCGCCGTCTTGCGCTGCAGATCCCATTCCTGGCGACGGCGGCGCCAGGTTTCAGTGTCGCGCAGGTTATCACTCGCGGTCAGCGCGATATTGGCGACGACCTCGGTGGTGTAGCCCAGTGCCATCAGCGGGCCTTTGTACTCCATGCCACCGTTGGCCAGGCCGAAGATCTTCGGCACCAGATCGGTGAGGTAGGACGCGCCAATGGCGGCACTGGCGACATTGCTGGTAGACCGCCCTGCGGTGTGCAGCCACTGCAAGGCCACCTCGCCGACCGTGACGTTTTCTTCGTAAAGCGCCGAGAAATGATCCACCCGCTGCTCGGCACCGGTGCGCTGCATCTGCAACACCTGCGCGTTGTGCTTTTGCTGCTCGTGCAGTTGCTCCTGAATGGCGATGGCGTACTGGGCGATCTGCGCCGCGTGCCGGAACTGCAGCACCTCCTGCTGGGTGCGCTCCTCCAGTTCCATGTAACTGCGCAGTTGCTCGCCGAACTGGATGAGTGCCGCCACCGCTTCGTGGGCCTTGAGTACCAATGTGCGGAAACGATAAGGCGGTACCACCGTGCGGTTACCCATGGGCCGGGACAACCCGGAGCCTCCGCTCATGCGTGCAGCGAGCAGGTCGAATGGATCGGCGGCCGGCGCATAGAGCGGCAGTTCCATGGGCTGTCCATCGAGCGTCAGGAAATGCCTCAGGTTGTACAGGCGCGCGTCGAGCAACTGCCAGGTATCGAGCAGCTTCTGGTTGACCGGCAGACGAAATGCCGGGTGCACGGCCACGCCGGCCCAGAAGAATGTGTTCAGGTGCTTGGGCAGCTCGCTGGGCTCGACGACCGAGGCCAAGCCCAGCAGCCGTTCATCGCCAGGGCTGGCGTCCAGCAACTGCGAAACGCTGGGAGATTGCCAGGTGCTCACCGAGCGTGCCTGGGGCGCCTCGCCCATCAGGCTGATAGCCATCCGGTAGAGCAGCCAGGCGTGGGCCAGGCTATCGCGGGTCTGCTGACGATAGAAGCTGTCTGCCTGGTCGATGAGCAGCGTGACGTACTGGATGAAAATCGCCTTGCGATAATGCGACGGCGCATGCAGCGCGATCACATGCGGGTCGCTCAGCTCATGCTCGAGTCCCGGCGCTGCCGTGTCCTCGAGCATCAACCAGGCACATTTCCAGTAATCCTGGCCGGGGTGCTCGGTGGCCTCGCGCTTGCGGTAAGGGTCGAAGATCAGGGCCAGCCACCGGCGCGCTTCGTCGTAACGCTCTTCCTCGTGCAGCCGCGAAGCGATCAGGTGCGGCACATGGAAGAACAGTTCGCGCAAATACATGCCGTTGGCATCGTCGATGCTCATGCCGGGGTCCGTAGCGCTTGGGCGCCACTGCTGGAGCTGACGCGCCTTTGCTTTCGCCACGAAGGCCGGTTCCTGCTGGTGCTGGGCATCCCAGGCGAATACCGACTCGGTAGACGCCTCGGCCCGATTGATCAGGTCAGGCACATGCTGGGAGTTCAGACGTACCGCCAGCGGCGCGCCCTTGCCGCCGATACCGGCAAACACCAGGAAATCGGTGCCACTGGACTGCTGATGGATCAACGGTGCCGGCGGCCTGGCCAGCACCTGGGAAGCGGCCAGCGTGACCGTGAAGGTGGACGTTTTATCGCCTGCATCGACGGTGATCTTGACCTCATCTGCGCTGTCATCCACAGCACTGACGAGCCAACCGCTGGTCGCTGCACCTGTGAGCGACCAGTCGCCTGTCCATAGCTCGGTCTCAGCGGCCTTCACCTTGACCGCCTTCACGGTGACAGGCTCGAACGCGATCGCCACGTGGTTCTGTGGGTCGCTCAGCGGGACAGGCGTTGCTGCATCGATCGCCACCTCGAAGCCGGCGCCCTCGCGAACCGCCTGCGGTGCCAGATCCTCCAGGCTCATGGCCTTGTCGAGCTTCACCGATCGACGCGCCACCCATATGAGAAAGGCTACGCCTTGACCACCGAGTTCCGGCTTGAAGTCAGCCCGGGTGAAGGTGGCGGCGTCGCTCAACGACGGATGGCTGAACACCAGTTCGTCGAAGGTCGGTAGTGTCAACATGCTGCAGAACAACTGAACCTCGAGCGTGTCCTGCATCGACACCTGGCATTTGACGCTTTGCGCACCGGGTGTATTGACGAACCGTGAGCAGTACAGCGCATGCAGCCGCCCCTGGTTGCGCCGCTCCAGCGAATAGGTCCGCACATGGAGTTGGTACTTGTCGTCCTGCCTGCTCAGTTGCGCCTCCAGCCCGACGAACTTGTCGTTGCCCGCAGCGGCGGTGACCTTGCGTACCCACTTGTCGCGCGCACTCAGGCGTCGCTGCAACCTGAGCTTGCCCGGCTCGCTGCGAAAATCACCGAGCAACGAGCCGGCCATGCGCTCGTCGAACGATCCTCTGGGGCGCTTGAGCACATCGCGCCACACGTTGAAGTGGTGGGTGTAGCTGCCATCGGCCTTGGGGCTGGCGCAGGCCACCAGCAGTTGATCGTCGCTGCCTCTTGCGCCGGCAATGGCCAGTGCCAGCAATTCATAGGCCGTCGGATCGAAGTTGCCATCTTCGGTGGTGACCTGCGCGCTCCAGAGCAGTTCGGGAGTCGACCAGATGTTGTCCAGGCCCAGGTAAATGATTTCCAGCCTCAGCGGGTAGGTCCGGGCGGCGGAATCCTGCTCCACCTCGAGCGGCGGCTGGTGGTGCAGCCACGCCAGGTGCAGTCGCCCGCACAGCAGCACAAGTCGCGCCTGAATCACGGTGTGCCCACTGGGCATGCCGACCAGTTCCCATTCCGACCAGGCGTCAGGGGCGATGCGCTGGGAATCCTGGTCCAGCCGGACGCTCACGCGACGATGGTAATACTGGCCCTCTGGATCCCTGCCCAGCAGGTAATAGTCGGAATTGGCGTAGGTGTAGCCTTCAAAGTGATCGCCATCGCGTTGTTCGTCGCGGTAATCGATGTAGCCGGAGACCACGCGGATACTGTTCTGGAATTCGTACTGCCGGAGGAAGGCGAGCACCGCGCTGCTGACCGAGGCATCTGAGATGCGCGCCTGCCCCAGGGCATCTTCCAGTGCCTGGAAGGGCTTGGTCTTGTCCAGGCGCAGGTCGGCGCGGATGTAGTTCTCCGGATAGTCCTCCAGCATCTGGTAGGCCGCCCACACCGAGTAGTTGGACATGCCCTGACGCCAGAAGGTGACCAGCTTTTCGTCGAACGTCGCGCGATAGCCAGGCTCGAGGTTGTTGAAGATCGCGTTGACGTAGGTCTGGGTACAGGCGATCGCCTCCGCCAGGTACGAGGTGCTGACTGCCGCGCACACCTGGGTATCGAGCATGAAATAGTGATCCAGATGCTCGGCGCTGATCATGTTCAGCGGGCCAGCATCCAGGCGCTGTGGCATGACGTGATGAATCACATAGGCACTGAGCGCATCACGCCATTGCTCGGTCAAGCGGGCTACCAATTCGGTGTTCATACTCACCTCTGTCATTCGCGTCAATCAGGGTCAAGGCTGCGCCGGCTGAACGATCAGATCGAGCCAGACCACGCGGCTTGCCTTACGGTAAGTAATGCCCAACTGCGGCCGGGACTCGTGCGAGAGCCCCGTCGAAACGGCGGTAAGCGTCCAGCTCACCGTGCGTTCCTCGAAGGAGGCGACCTCACCGAGGCCGGGCTCGAAACTCAGCCCCAGCGCCGGCGCGGAATCGCGTCCGTCATACAGCAGTTGCAGCCCTTCCTTGAGCAGGGGATGGTCGTCGGGCAAGGTGCAACTGAGCGTGTACGTGTCCTGCGCCGCGCCAGGTGCCGGTTGGCGAATGACGACCGGCCCGCCGATCGGCTGACCGTCGAAGCACACCAGCATGTCCAGCGCAGGCAGAAAGATCACCTCGTCGAACTTCACTGCTTGCGGGTCTTCGCCCCAGGTGGCAACCACGGTGCGCGGTCCGGGAGTGGTCGAGCTGAGGATGAACCGCGCCTTGCCTTGGGCGTCCGTGGTCATAGGCTGCGCAGGGTGGCCGCCTTCCTGCACCGTCCAGGTCACCGGACAGCGCTCGACCGGACGGCCATCGCGGGTGCGGACCTGGATCAGGAAGTCGCTGGCGTCGATGCCATCGGCCAGCGGCCAAACGAGCCCTTGCTCGGTCACCACCTCCAACGCGTCCGGCAGAACCTCCAGCGTCAGCTCGCGAGGGTGGAAGCCTGTTTCATCATCGTCCTTCGAGCGCAGGGCCACACGCACCTGCAGCGTCCCGGCCTCGGTGGCGTCGATGCGCAGCCGGGCCTCGCCGTGCTCGTCGGTCTGCGCTTCGCCCTCGAAGCTGGGGCCATCTTCGCCATCGCCACGGGTGCACGCCCACACCAGTTTCTGGCCGCTGGCAGGCTCGCCATTGACGCTGAGCACGGTGGCCTTGACGACGAGTGTGCCGACCACTGCCCAGGAGTCCAGCGCCAGCGCACGAATCGACGGCCGGTCTTCGAATTCCAGCGCGAATATCTGGGGATCGTCGGTACTGCCGGCGTACCACATGGCGACCCTGCCCTGGCCAGGATCCATGCTGCGCAGACGTGCCTGGCTCAGGCCTTCATCGTTGGTCAACGTTTCGCCCGGCGAATCGACGAACTCGCCGATATCGCTCGCCCAGTTGATCAGACGATCAACACCTGGATTGTCGTAGTCGTCGAACAGGCCCGCGACGATGACGTATTCGCCGAGGTTGCCTGCTGCTTGCCACGGCGCCGCAGGCAGCGGGCTCTGGCGAATGAGCGTCAGCGAGTCCTCGTCGCAGTCGATGACGATGGGCGGCGCATAGGCCTCGCTGTCGAGCAAATAGGTGGCCTTGACGTGAGCCACCCCCATCAGTTCTCCGGCGTCGAGTTCGACCGTCACCACGCCGTTGTGGTCGGTATAGCCGAAGCGGCTGAGCAAGGTCCCCAGATCGGTGGTCCAGCTCACGCGAATATCTGCCACCGGCTGGTTGCTCATGTCCAGCAGGGTCAGGCTGATTCGGGTCGATTCGTCCGGCTTGTTGGCGATCAGGCGCGACTGGCTGACCACGCAGCGCGTGGCCAGGCTCTGACGTAGCTCGGCGTCTTCGCCACGGGGCTCGCCGGGGCGGTTGAGGCTGCTGAGCATCTGTTCCGCTGCATCGCGGTGGTCCTGGGTAGAAGCGTGGGAGTCCAGTCGGCTGAGCTTCATCAGCGAGATCGCGCTCAGGCCCGTGCGGTCACTGATGGCTTTGACCTGGGCGAGTACGATCAGATGGTCCAGGTTGCGGACGATACCGTCGGACGTCAGGTGGGTCGCGACATCGAGCACCTCGCGAATGCCCCAGCCCATCCAGTTGGCAATCTTTTCCGCTGCGGCGTCCTTGATCAGGCGCCGCTCGTTCTCGCTCATCTCGCCCAAGGCCGCGATCGCCTGCCAGTAACCCAGCAACTGCTCCTCGGACTGACGGGCGCGTTCCACTGCATGGGTGTAACGCTCCAGGCGATACAACGTCGGCAAGGTCAGCTCCAAGTCGCTCAGGCTCAGGCGCGGACGCTGCGTCGTCGACAGCAGCGTGGCCAGCAGCAGCGGTGAGAGCTTCAGTCGCTCGGCCACCCGGGCATGCCGTTGCATGCGCTGAAGCAGCGGCATGATGGCCTTTGCCGTGGGCGATCGATCATCCAGGGCAGTGAATCTGGCAGCGCTTTCGAGCAGGGCGTGGACCTTGCCCCCCGCCCAGTACACGACCGCGATCACCCGGTCGGCGCTAAGCGCCAACGCTTGCGCCAGACGTTCCTGCACCACGCCCCACTGCTGCGAACGCACGCGCAGCAGCGTGCCCAGGATCAGACTCTTGAGGCGCTGCTGCTCGTCCGGGGCAAGCTCGGGCAATTCGGAATCCAGCGACCCGGGCGTAGCGACCAGCGCATCGATCACTACCTGGATCTCGCGCTCCAGGAACTGCTCGTAAAGCGCCGGTTCGAAGTCTTCTTCCGGCGTGCGCGCCTCGCGAAACAGCCCCAGTTCATCGACGATCTGCTTGAGCTGTTGCTGCCAGCTCGCGGTGCGCAGGGCCATCACGCCCGATTCGGCCAGGTGCTGGTCGAGGTCCTGGAATGGCAAGAGCTCGCGCTTGATGTCGCCCAGCAAGCTCAGCGTTGCCTGCGGCACCACATCGACGGTTTCGATCGGCAGCAACTGTTGCACCAGCCAACTGATCGGCAAGTCCTGCTGCTGACACCAGAGCACGCAGTGGGCTATCGCGTGGACCACGCTGAGGGTATCGGTCTGGGAAAAATTCCGGTGCATGGCATTGGTCGGTCGCCCGGCAGCCTGCAACGCGTAGAGCCCTTCGGGGCTGAGGGTTTCCAGCAACGACAGCAGTTCGATGGTGCTGATCGACAGCAGCCTTGCCAGCAAGGTCACTCGGTAAAACGCCGAGATCACCGGCAGCGAGCGGCGCAACGTCTCGCTGCCCTGCGCTTGCATGACCGTGCGGGACAGGTAGCGGAAGGTTTCCAGGTTGATCCCCAGGCCATGGCACAGTTGGTCGATGGTACGTTTGCTGTGCGGATCGTCCCCGGAGAGGCTGAACACCTCGTCGTCGAGCACCAACGGCAAGGCCGCGCCGCTGTTGAACACCCGGTCGAAGTGACTGGGGGTATCGCCAACGCCATGGACACCCATGTTCGACAATAAGGTGGCGAAGTCTTCGGCACTGCAGCCCAGGCGTTTGCGCAGGAACTGGAACACCCCCAGACCACGCAAGGTGTTGGTGCTCATCCACAGCGGGGAAGCCTCGAGCAGTGGGCGGCGCTTGAGTTCGGTGGCTGCAACCTGCTCGGCATCGATGATCGCGCAGACCACCTGATCGACCTGCACATAAGGCAACTGCAGGGCATGGGCCAGGCGCATGAAGCGGTTGATGCGATCCAGGCGCACCGGCGTCAGGTTCAGGAAGTAGTGCAGTTGCGGATCGACGGCACTGCTGTCGACCGCCACAGGCTCACCGACGCTACTGTTGATGAAGCGCGCACCGAACGCCGCGGCACCTGAATCCGCCACATCGCTGCGGACATTGTCCGAACGCCGAGGCGCGTGGCCGGCCAGGGCGAACAGCGACTCCATCTGCATCTGGTCGATCTGCACGACCTGGCAAAACGATACGACCCGGCGTAGCGTCGCCTCCCCTTGCACACCAAAGTTCTCCAGGAAAAACTGCGCGCTGGCGTCTCGCTCCTCGTCGGCATGGGCGGCACTGGTCGGATCGCGCAGTGCCAGCAGCTTGCGATTCTGTGGGTCGACGCGTAGTTGACTACCGCTACCGAAATACGGCCGTTCGACCAGGATGGACCGCAGCGCCGGGCCCAGCTCGCTTTCCTGCTGGAGGGCCGAATCGGACCAGTGCGAATGGGCCCCTGGCTGGATGAAATAGGGGTTGTCGAGATCGCCAAGACGCGCCACATCGCCCAGGTGCAGGTCGTTATGTGCAAGCACGGTGAGAATCTGCTGCCAATAGGTTTCATAGGGGAACAAACGCAGCGGATGACGAACCTGCAGCAGCCTGTCCTCGACGGCAGACGATTCCCCCTTGCGCTGCTGCTCATCGACGATTGCCCGTTCGAGCACCTGGTTGACCACCTCCACCTGCGGCACCTCTCGACTCAGGGTGCGATGGTCGAGGGTCAGTTCGAACAGGTCTGGGCGGCGCACCGCCAGTGGTCGCAGGTCGGGGTGCAGATTGTCGCCTTCGATGTACTGCTTGACGAAGCTGAGCATGTCGATCAGATACGCGGCAGGCGAGGTGGTGGCGTCCACGGCATCGGGCCGGGCGTTGTTGGCCCAAGAGGGCGAAAACTGGTTTTCGTAAGTGGGACCGGTGCTCAGGGCGAGCGGCCCTTTGCGTTCATCCAGTGGCCGTGGCGCAGTGGCGATGAGTCGCTGTTCACGGAACGCGCGCATCATGGCCGCGCTGGCGACGTCCAGACGCCCCTGCAGACGATGGACCTCGCTGGCTTGCAGGGTGGGAAACTGCGCCATCAAGGCCGCCTCACCGCTGCGCTGCAAGGCCATCACCGAGGACGGTACCTGCAGCGTATCGACCAGCGAGGCGTGAGCAGGCAACTCGCTCGCAAGAATCTTCTTCAGTAAAGCCTGCGTATCACTTGCTTTGCGTTTTGGCATAGCTGTTCCCCGAGCTCCGTCCGAGATGCCCCTGCGCGAGTGACTGGGCAGTCACGGCGCTTGAAGTTCAAGGGATCTTAGGAGCGACGAACAACTGGGGAAACTGACAAAATTATCAGGTGCAGCGCACCTACTGCTACACAGACGCCCTGGCCGCAGCCAGAACGGGCCGCTGCCAAGGCGCAGACTGCCTCATACGCTTACTGGCCAGGTCTCATCACCAATACGCCCAGCGGCGGCAGGTTCAACGCCAGCGACAGCCCCTGACCGTGGCTGGGCAACGGCTCTGCCTGGACGCCGCCAAAGTTGCCCACATTGCTGCCGGCGTAAAGCTCGGCATCGCTGTTGAGCAGTTCCTCCCAATGCCCTTCGAACGGCACCCCGACGCGGTAACCCTGGCGCGGCACCGGGGTGAAGTTGGCCACCACCAGCAACGGCTCGCCCGCGCTGCTCCAGCGCAGCCAGGCGTAGACGCTGTTCACCGCGTCGTCGCCGATCAGCCATTGGAAGCCCTGGGGCTGGCAGTCCTGCTCGTGCAGGGCGGGGTACTGGCGATACAGCCGGTTGAGATCGCCCACCAGCTTCTGCACGCCCTGGTGCTCGGAGTACTGCAGCAGGTACCAGTCCAACTGCTGGTCATGGTTCCATTCACGCCACTGGCCGAACTCGCAGCCCATGAACAGCAGCTTCTTGCCGGGGTGCATCCACATGAACGCCAGATAGGCGCGCAGGTTGGCGAACTTCTGCCAGCGGTCGCCCGGCATCTTGTCGATCAGCGAATGCTTGCCGTGCACCACCTCGTCGTGGGAAATCGGCAGGATGAAGCGTTCGGAATAGGCGTAGACCAAGCCAAAGCTCAGTTCGTTGTGGTGATGCGCGCGGTGGATCGGATCGTTCTGGATGTAGTGCAAGGTGTCGTGCATCCAGCCCATGTTCCACTTGTAGGCGAAGCCCAGGCCGCCCTGCTGGGTCGGCTGGCTCACGCCGGGCCAGGCGGTGGATTCCTCGGCGATGATCAAGGCACCCGGGGCCTCGTGCAGGGCCACATCGTTGAGCTGGCGAATGAACTCGATGGCTTCTAGGTTCTCGCGCCCACCATGACGGTTGGGCACCCACTCCCCCGCTTTGCGCGAATAATCCCGATACAGCATGGACGCCACCGCGTCCACACGCAGGCCGTCGATGTGGAAGTGCTTGAGCCAATGCAGTGCCGAGGCCAGCATGAAGCCACGGACTTCGTTGCGGCCCAGGTTATAGATCAGCGTGTTCCAGTCCTGGTGAAAGCCTTCGAGCGGGTTGTCGTACTCGTACAGCGCGGTGCCGTCGAAGCGCGCCAGGCCATGCTCATCGGTGGGAAAGTGCGCCGGCACCCAGTCCAGAATCACGCCAATGCCGCCTTGGTGACAGGCGTCGATGAAGGCGGCGAAATCTTCGGCCGTGCCATAGCGCGAGGTGGGCGCGAACATCGACAGCGGCTGATAGCCCCAGGACCCGCCGAACGGGTGCTCCATGATCGGCAGCAGCTCGATGTGGGTGAAGCCCAGTTCCTGCACATAGGGCACCAGGCGTTCGGCCAGCTCACGCCAGTTGTAGAAACGTGCGACTTCGCCGGTTTCGTTCAGCTCACAGCGCCAGGAGCCGGCGTGCAGTTCGTAGATCGACAGCGGCGCGCTGTAGGCATGGCGTTGGGCGCGCTGCTCCATCCACTGCTGGTCCTGCCACGTATGGCCCAGCGCACCGGCCACCTTAGACGCCGTGCTGGGCGGCAGTTCCGTGGCCCGAGCCAAGGGGTCGGCCTTGAGCGGCAGCACGCCATCACGGCCCAACACCTCGAATTTGTAGGTCTCGCCTATGGCCAAGCGCGGGATGAACAACTCCCAGACACCGGCATTGTGGCGCAGGCGCATAAGGTGGCGACGGCCATCCCAGTTGTTGAACGCCCCGACCACCGAGACGCGCCGGGCGTTGGGCGCCCACACTGAGAAGCACACCCCATCCACGCCCTCGACCTGCATCGGCTGGGCGCCGAAACGCCCGGAGAGGTCGCGATGGTTGCCTTCGGCGAACAGGTACAAGTCCATTTCGCCCAGTTGCGGGCCGAAGCTGTAGGGGTCTTCAGTGGTCTGCTCGCCCCCGGCCCAGCCGATCTGCAAGCGGTAAGGGCTGCGCGTATCCACATGCGCAAAGAACAGGCCCGGCAGGCTGCCCTGCTCCATCTGCGCCAGCACTCGATCGTCGTCGCGCGCCAGCACCCTCGCACTCAGCGCCCCCGGCAGGAACGTGCGGATGACGTGACCGCCTGCACCGTCATCGTGCGGCCCCAGCACTGCAAAAGGATCGGCATGCTCGGCGCTGGCCAGGGCGTCGAGATCGCGCTGCCGAAGTCCGCCATTGCTGCGCGTGGTTGGATTCATCTGACTCTTCCTTAACAGGTGATTTCGGTAGTGGGCTCAAACGTAAACGGTGACACCGGCGACATGTCCTTCAAGACTCGCCCCACGTGCTGATCAGTCCATGCAAGCCATGCAAAGGCACGGCCAGCCAGCTCGGACGATTCTCCGCTTCATAGGTGATCTCGTACGCGGCTTTCTCCAGGCAGAACAACTCCAGTGCCGCACGCTCGCCATCGGCCTGCTGCCAGGCATGGGGCATGGCGGCGGTCGCAAGGCCGTAGGCTTGAACGAAGGCATGACGTGACTGGTGCAGGTACTGCCGGGCGATGCGTTGACGGGCCTGGCCGGCAGCCTCGGACGAGTCCACCGCCGAGGCGCTGCGCAGGATCATCGCAGCAGCATAGTCGAAGGAGCGCAGCACACCGCTGACGTCTTTGTACGGGCTGTGCATGGCACGCCGTTCGTCCAGCGGACGCGAGGGCTCACCTTCGAAATCGATCAGATAGGCATCGCCCTGCACCACCAGCACCTGCCCCAGATGCAGGTCGCCGTGCACGCGCATCAGCAGCCCCCCTTGGGCCTGCTGCGCCAGGTGTTCGATGTGCTGGGCCAAGCCTTCGCGCTGTTGTTGCAGATCGTCGACCAACGCCTGGCTGTCGGCATCCAGCTGCGCGCGGTGCTGGCCCAGCAGGTCCAGCGCGTGGCTCAGTTCGGCGGCGATCTGCGCGCCCCAGCGCGCACTGTCGGTGGCATCGCTGGGGCGCGGTGCGAAGGCTGAATCATCGGTCGGCGCGCCAAGCAGCAGGTGCATCTCGCCCAGGCGTTGGCCCAGCAAGGTGGCAAAACCGGCCAGCTCGGCCAGGGCATCGGTATGCGCCTCGGCGCTGGCATGGTTGGGCTCCATCTCATCGCGGATCGCCCGCTCCAGGGTATTCTGGGTCCAGGACCAGGCATCGCCCTGATTGCTCAAGTAGCCTTGGGCGATCATCAACAGGTGCGGTTGCTCCTGCGCATCCACGCGGCTGACCCAGGCCAGTAACGGCGAGATATTGGCGAACCCGGCTGCCGTGAGGTAGGCGCTCATTTCCAACTCGGGGTGAATGCCCGGATTGACCCGGCGGATCAACTTGAGGACGACACGCTCTCCAATCACCACCGAACTATTGGACTGCTCGGCACTGAGGTAGCGCACCGCGCTGTCTTCGCCCAATTGCAGGGCAGCCAGTTGCTCGGTGCACTCGAAGCGCAGTTCGCCCGCTTCGGTCGGCAGCTGGCTGCCCTCCTGGCAGGCCCGCAGCACGGCGCGGATGAAAGGTTCCTGGACGAAGGCGTCGGTGATCAAGCCGACCTGACGCCCGCGACGCACCCGCGACAGCGCCAGTTGCTGGGGCAAGGCGCTGTTGATCTGCTCTTCGGGCAGCAGACCGAGTGGCAGTTGGTAATGGGTGCTCAGGCCGTCGCTGACCACCTCCAACTCGCTGAGCAGCACCGGGTTGCTCGGGGTGCCGAAGCGCACGCCATATCGGATGCGCACCGCATCGATCGGCGCTTCCTTACCGGCGAACCAGCGGCGCTTGGGCAGGTACTGGGGCAGGATGGCGTCCTGCAGGGTGTCGATGGAGGGCGCTTCGAGCAGTTCCTCCAGGCGCTGGCGCAGCACGAGCGTGGTCAATTCGGGCATTCCTTCGGAGGGTGTGTTGTGCCAGCTGGGCAGGCTGTCATGGGAGGCCAGCAGGAACCAATAGAAACCATAAGGCGACAGGGTCAGCAGAAACGGCAGTTGTCCGATCGGCGGGAACGCGTTGCCGCCGAGCATTTCCACCGGCACCTTGTCGACATAGGCCGACAGGTCCAACTCGGCGGCCTGGGCAGCGCGCGACACGTTGGCGACACAGAGGATGACTTCGGTATTGCCCTGGCCATCGGTGTACTCGCGCACGTACGCCAAGATGCGGCGGTTACTCGGGCTGAGCATCCTCAAGGTGCCGCGACCGAAGGCCTTCTGCTGATTACGCACCGCCAGCAGGCGGCGGTTCCAGTTGAGCAGCGAATGCGGGTCGTGGCCTTGCGCTTCGACGTTGACGGTCTGGTAGCCGTACAGCGGGTCCATCACCGGCGGCAGCACCAGGCGCTGCGGGTCGGCTTTGGAAAAACCGCCGTTGCGGTCAGGCGACCACTGCATCGGCGTGCGCACGCCATCCCGGTCACCCAGATAAATGTTGTCGCCCATGCCCAGTTCATCGCCGTAGTACAGCGTCGGCGTGCCGGGCATCGACAGCAGCAGGCTGGTGAGCAATTCGATGCGCCGACGGTCGCGTTGCAGCAGCGGCGCCAGGCGTCGACGGATGCCGAGGTTGATGCGCGCTCGACGGTCTTCGGCGTAGTAGTTCCAGAGGTAGTCGCGCTCGCGATCGGTGACCATCTCCAGCGTCAGCTCATCGTGGTTGCGCAGGAAGATCGCCCACTGGCAGTTGGCGGGAATCTCCGGGGTCTGGCGCAGGATATCGGTGATGGGGAAACGGTCTTCCATGGCCAGGGCCATGTACATGCGCGGCATCAAGGGGAAGTGAAACGCCATGTGGCATTCATCGCCATCGCCTTCGCCGAAATACGGGCGCGTGTCTTCCGGCCACTGGTTGGCCTCGGCCAGCAGCATGCGGTCGGGGTAGTTGGCGTCGATCTCGGCGCGAATCGCCTTGAGCACCCGATGGGTCTCGGGCAGGTTCTCGTTGTTCGTGCCGTCGCGTTCGATGAGATAAGGGATCGCATCCAGCCGCAGACCGTCCACGCCCAGGTCGAGCCAGAAGCGCATCACCCCGATGACCGCCTTCATCACCTGCGGGTTGTCGAAGTTCAAATCGGGCTGATGGGAATAGAAACGGTGCCAGAAGTACTGGCCTGCGACCGGATCCCACGTCCAATTGGACTTCTCGGTGTCGAGGAAGATGATCCGCGTGCCGTCGTACTTCTGATCGTCATCGGACCAGACGTAGAAGTCGCGGGCCTTGCTGCCGCGCTTGGCACGCCGTGCACGCTGGAACCAGGGATGCTGGTCGGAGGTGTGATTGATGACCAGCTCCGTGATCACCCGCAGCCCACGCCGATGCGCCTCGGCAATGAAGCGTCGGGCGTCGGCGAGGCTGCCGTAGTCCGGATGCACGGACTTGTATTCGGCGATGTCATAGCCATCATCGCGCCGTGGCGAGGGATAGAACGGCAGTAACCAGAGGGTGTTGACGCCCAGCGCGGCGATGTAGTCGAGCTTGCTGATCAGGCCGGCAAAATCACCGATGCCGTCGTTGTTGGCATCGAAGAACGACTTGATGTGCAACTGGTAGATCACCGCGTCCTTGTACCACAGCGGGTCGTCGATGAAGGCTGCCGGGCGGGAACGCTTGGCCATGGGGGACTCCTTGGAAGACGACCGTGATCAATCCAGACGGCTGATGCGCCAGATACCGAACGGCTGATACCCAGGATCGATGCGCATCCATTGGGTCTTGCCATGCCAGGTCCAGCGGTGCCCCGTCATCAAATCCTCGCCGTGGGTATCGGCGTGGTCGTCCAGCCCCAATTCCCACAGCGGCAGCTCGAAGTGCGCCTCCTGTGGGTTGTGCGGGTCCAGGCTGATGGCAATCAGGATGTAGTTGTCGCGCTCGGCGGTGCGCTTGGCGAAGTACAGGATCTGGTCGTTCCAGCAATTGAGGAAGGTCACCCCCAGATGCGTCTGCAAGGCGGGGTTTTGCCGGCGGATGCGGTTGAGCTGGGCGATCTCGGCGATGATGTTCCCAGGCGCGGTGAAGTCCCGCGGACGGATCTCGTACTTCTCCGAATTGAGATACTCCTCCTTGCCTGGCAGCGGCGCGCCTTCGCACAGCTCGAAGCCCGAATACATGCCCCACAAGCCCGAACCCATGGTCGCCAACGCGGCGCGGATGAGAAAGCCCGCACGGCCGTTATTCTGCAGGAAGAACGGGTTGATATCCGGTGTGTTGACGAAGAAATTGGGCCGGTAGCACAGGCTCCAGGGCGGCTGGTTCAGCTCTTCGAAATACTCGCGCAGCTCCGGCTTGGTGTTGCGCCAGGTGAAGTAGGTGTAGCTCTGCGCATAACCCACCTTGCCCAGCCGCGCCATCATCGCCGGACGGGTAAAGGCTTCGGCGAGGAACAGCACGTCAGGGTACTGGCTACGCACATTGGCGATCAGCCATTGCCAGAACGGCAGCGGCTTGGTGTGCGGGTTGTCGACCCGGAAGGTACGAACGCCCTCTTGCACCCAACCGATGATGACGTCACGCAACGCCAACCACAGCGACGGCATGGCGTCGGGCGCGTAGAAATCGACGTTGACGATGTCCTGATACTTCTTCGGCGGGTTTTCGGCATAGCGGATGGTGCCGTCCGGGCGCCAACTGAACCAGCCGGGGTGCTCGGTGAGCCAAGGGTGATCCTGGGAACACTGGATGGCGAAATCCAGGGCGATTTCAAGGCCGTGCTCGGCAGCGGCGGCCACCAGGCGGCGGAAGTCTTCACGGCTACCCAGTTGCGGATGGATCGCCTCGTGGCCGCCATCAGGGCTACCAATAGCGTAGGGACTGCCCGGATCGTCGGGACCGGCCTGCAGGGAATTGTTGCGTCCCTTGCGATGCTGTTTGCCGATGGGGTGGATGGGCGGGAAATACAGCACGTCGAAGCCCATGTCGCGGATCATCGGCAGGCGCTGATGCACATCATTGAAGGTGCCGTGACGTTCGGCCTCGTCGGTGATCGAACGGGGGAACAGCTCGTACCAACTGGCGAAAAGCGCTTGTTCTCGATCGACATCCAGCGGTAGTTCGCGGCTGCAGGTCAGGTAGCTGCGGTGCTCAGCCTTGCCCATCAGCTCGGCGCTGTGCGGGTCGAGCAGCAATGCCACCTGCTCATCGGCCGACAGGCTCGGCAGGCGCTGCTGCAACGTCTGCAACTGCTCACGCAACGCGCCTTCACTGCGGTCCACGCCCTTGCCCAGCAGCAGCCGACCTTCTTCCAACTCCAAGGTCACCTCGACCCCGGCGTGGTACTTCTTTTCCAGGTCGTGACAATAGGTGGCGTAGGGGTCGATCCAGGCTTCGATGCAAAACAGGTGAAGGCCCAACTCAGCGGGTGTGAATTCGGCGGTCCACAGGTCGTTGCCTTCGGCGAACATAGGCACCGCGTGCCATTGACGACTGTGCGCCTGGCGCCAGTGCAGCAGCACCGACAGGCGGTCGTGGCCGTCGCTGTAGACCTTGCTGGTCACCGCCACCGGCTGATTGCGGATGGCTTTCACGGCAAAGGCCCCACCGTCGAGCACCGGCGTGGTGTCTTCGATGACGATACGCGGCGCCAGCAGCGCCTGGGACAGATTGATGGCCTGGTCGGGATGATCGTTGGCCTTGGGCACTTGCTCGAAAGGCGCTGCTGCAACGGGCTCGTTACCTGACATCGGACCTTGCTCCCCTGGCTGGTGGCGGTAAGGGTTCAGAGCCTGGGGCTAGAGCGGGGTTCCATAAAAATTGAGCGATTGCTGCCCAAGTCATGTCGTACCTGTACACCCTTGGAACACCGACGAGGTCCGGCCATGAACATTCCGACCAATCCTGAAACACCCGATCCGAATATCGACGAACCGACACTGCCGCCGCCGGTGCCGGAAAAGGAGCCGGATCCCTTACCGATAAAGCCGACCGTCCCACCGACGGTGGGTGATCCGCCCAGTGATGAGCCGCCGGTCAAGGCGTGAAGATCCTTCAATGCACTGATCCGTCCTGGGGCGGATCGTGCTCTGCTGGTCAGTGTCCCTCCAACTGAGCAATCGTCAGTTCGCGCATGCGAAACTTCTGAACCTTGCCTGTCACCGTCATGGGGAATTCATCGACGAAGCGGATATGCCGCGGCACTTTGAAGTGTGCGATGCGCGCTTTGCACCAGTCCGACAGCGCCTCGACCGTGACGCTATGCCCGGGATGCAGCTTGATCCAGGCGACGATCTGTTCGCCGAAACGCTCACAGGGTATGCCCACCACCTGCGCTTCGGCGACCGCCGGATGGGTGTGGAGAAACTCTTCCAATTCGCGCGGATAAATGTTTTCGCCACCGCGGATGATCATGTCCTTGTTGCGTCCGACGATGCGCACATAGCCCTGCTCGTCCATCACAGCCAGATCGCCGGTGTGCATCCAACCGTCTGCATCGATCGCCCGTTCGGTCGCCTCTGGATCATTCCAATAGCCGAGCATCACGCTGTAACCCCGCGTACACAACTCACCAATCTCACCGCGCGCAACGATCTCGCCCTTCTCGTGCACCAGCTTGGTTTCGAGCTGTGGCTGGGTCCGCCCGACGGTGGTCACGCGTAACTCCAAGTCATCGTTCGGCCCGGTCTGCAACGACACCGGGCTGGTCTCGGTCATGCCGTAGGCGATCTGCACCTGGGCCATGTGCATCTGCTCGATCACCCGACGCATCACCTCGATCGGGCACGTGGCACCGGCCATGATGCCGCTGCGCAGGCTCGACAGGTCGAGGCGGTCGCGCAGCGGATGGTCGAGCATGGCGATGAACATGGTCGGCACGCCGTAAAGCAGGGTCGCTCGCTCCTCGGCCACCGTGCGCAGCGTGTGCTCGGGATCGAAGGCGTCGTTGGGATAGATCATCGTAGCGCCGTGGACGATACAGCCCAGGTTGCCCATGACCATGCCGAAGCAGTGATAAAGCGGTACCGGGATCACCAGGCGGTCGTGCTCGCTCAATCCGAGGCTGCGACCGACCATGTAGCCGTTGTTGAGAATGTTGCGATGGCTCAAGGTGGCGCCTTTCGGCGCGCCGGTGGTGCCGGAGGTGTACTGGATGTTCACCGCCAGGTCATCGTGCAGGGCGCACTCACGCGCGCGCAAAGCGGCCACCTCGATTTGCCCCGCGCGCTCGGCCAACACCGTCCAGGGCAGGAAACCTGCCGGCGGTTTGGTCGCCAGGCTGATTACCCCACGCAGGTCAGGCAAGCGTTCGCTGGCCAGGGGATGGCTGGCCAGTTCGGGCAACAGCGTCTGCAGCATCGCGTGGTAGTCGGATGACTTGAAGGCATCGGCGCACACCAGCCAACTGCAACCGGACTGTTGCAGCACATACTCGAGTTCTGCGCTGCGATACGCGGGGTTAATGGTCACCAGGATCGCGCCGACCTTGGCCGTGGCGATTTGCAGGATGCACCACTGGGCGCAGTTCGGCGCCCAGATACCGACCCGCTCGCCGGGTGCGACACCCAATGCCATCAGGCCGCGGGCAGTCGAGTCGACCTGCTCGGCCAGGTCGCGCCAGCGATAGCGCAGGCCCTGATGGCGCACCACCAGCGCCTCACGCTCCGGCCAGCGGGCGACCGTGGCATCGAATGCCTGGCCGAGGGTTTGGTCCAGCAGCGGCGCATCCTGGCGACCTTGGGTATAGCTTGGTTGACTCATGGCTGTCCCTTCTTGTGATTGTTCTGGGCATGACTGAAGCAAGCGAGCGATACTTTGGCGCAGATTGACGTTTACGTAAAGGTGAAAAATAGCGCGTCCGTTTGCGCCGAGGCGAGTCGGCCGCCCCCTGCCGTCTGGCATTCAGGCACAACACACGCGCCGGCGCGCGGACGCGACCGGAGACGTTATGTAAGAAAAGGGAAATAGCGAGGGGTGGTAACGATGCCAGTCTCGTTAGGAGACGCCTGATGACCGTGTAGGCAACGGCCCAACTGACGGGCGGCCTCAGTGCCGTCCGTGCGAACGCACCACCACACCCAACACCTGCAAGTCTTCACCGCACAACAGCTTGGGGTAAGTCGGATTCAGTGGGCTGAGGTAGCGCTGGCCACCGTCTTCCAGCAACTGCCGGAACACCGCCGACGTGCCGTTCTGTCGGGCGATCACCAATTTGCCCGGCGCGGCCTGCACGCCGGGATCGACCAGCACCAGCATACGCTCGGGCACACTGGGACCGGTGGGCGCGCTCATCGCATCGCTTTCCACCGGAAGCCAGAACGCCTTGCCCTGCGCGCAATAATCGGTCTGCTCGTGGACGATGCAATCCTGCGGCAAAGGCCCGTCCAGTTCGGCCCAGGCCAGTACTGGATAGCGGAAGCACATGATGTACTGCAGGAGATCTTCGTCGTCCGGCGCGTCGCCGGGATAACGGCCGCTTCGCTCGGCCAACTGATCGATGCGCTCCATGCGCAGCGACACGTGAAGATGCGCCAGGCCCAATGCCTGCAGCACATCATTCATCATGGCCACTTTCGGCTGACGCGTGCCGCGCAGCCAATGACCGACGCCACCTTGGGTGACCCCAACGCGTTCGGCGAGTTGCTCCTGCGAAAGCCCAAGCTCCCGCATCCTTTGCTTGACCAGCGCGATCCATTTTTCCATCGCCCGCACGATACGGACTGCCCGTCAGCGCTCAATACACATATTGTATTATTAATTGATCGATAAAAAATACTTTACGTACTAATATCGTGAGTGACTGATTTCCCTACAGCCCTCATAGGTAACAGGATGAAACCAACGACACATCCAGAAAAGGATTTGGACGGCGAAGCGGCACGCCGCGCTCTCGACTACTACCTCAACCCTACCCCGCCCCACGCCAGCATCGACGTGCTGCCCTGGACCGTGCGCGAAGACGTCTCGTCCGAGCAGGCCAGTGCCCATGCCATGGCCCTGTTGCGCTGCGCTGCCGCCACCGCCCAGGAAACCGGCAATCATCAGCAGGGCACCACCCGAGAGGTGTTGTTCGCCCTGATGCACATGCTGAACATGGCCCGGGCGCTGCTGGAACAGCGTCAAGGCTCATCGATCACCTAGGTGACAGGCGAAAAAAATCCCGGATTCTCAGCGCCCAGCAGGATCGCCTCGGAAACCGGGATTTTCTTGAGGAGCAGGCACTGCCTGCTCCTTGAACACGTCACTCAATCGATACGCGGATGCTGCTGCACCAGCAGCTTGCGCTTGCTCTCGAGTTCGGCGATCTGCTCGTCGATGTCCTCGATCTTCTGCTCGATGGTGTCGTGGTGCTCCTGCAAGAGCTCTCTAGCCTCTTCCAGATCCGAAGCGGCAGGTGCAGCGCCGCGCAGCGGCTTGTTGGCGGTTTCCTTCATGGTCAGGCCGGTGACCAGGCCAATCACGGCGATCACCATCAGGTAATACGCCGGCATGTACAGATTGTCGGTGGTCTCCACCAACCAGGCCGCAATGGTCGGCGTCAGGCCGGCGATCAGCACCGAGATGTTGAAGGCACTGGCCAGGGCGCTGTAGCGGATGTGCGTCGGGAACATCGCTGGAAGCGTCGATGCCATCACGCCAATGAAGAAGTTGAGTAGAATCGCCAACATCAACAGACCGGCGAAGATTATCCCGAGGCTGCCGCTGTTGATCAGCGCGAACGCCGGGATGGCCAGCACGAACAGGCCGATGCTCCCTACCAGGATGAAGGGCCGACGACCAACCTTGTCGCTGAGGAAACCGATCACCGGCTGCACGAACAGCATGCCCACCATGATCGCGATGATGATCAACACTCCGTGGTCTTCGCTGTAGTGCAGGTTGTGCGACAGGTAGCTGGGCATGTAGGTGAGCAGCATGTAGTAGGTGACGTTGGTCGCGATCACCACACCGATGCAGGTCAGCAGGCTGCGCCAGTGCTTGGTGGCCACCTCCTTGAACGAGACCTTGGGACCACCGGCCAGGCCTTCGCGGTCACCCTGCTCAAGCTTGTCGACGTGCTGCTGAAACGCTGGCGTTTCTTCCAGCGCATGACGCAGGTAGAGGCCAATGATGCCTAGCGGCAAGGCCACCAGGAACGGCAGTCGCCAGCCCCAGTCGAGGAATTTCTCCTCGCCGACGATGGCCGAGATCATGACCACCATGCCGGCGCCGAGCACGAAACCGGCAATCGAGCCGAAGTCCAGCCAACTGCCGAGGAATCCGCGCTTGCGGTCCGGCGCATACTCGGCGACGAAGATCGAGGCACCGGTGTACTCGCCCCCCACGGAGAAACCCTGGGCCATCTTCGCCAGCAACAGGAGTATCGGCGCCCAGATGCCAATGGAGGCATAGGACGGTATGAGGCCGATGGCGAAGGTGCTCAACGACATGATGACGATGGTCGCCGCCAAGACTTTCTGGCGGCCATAGCGGTCACCCAGCGCACCGAAGAACAACCCGCCCAGCGGGCGGATCAGGAACGGTACCGAGAAGGTCGCCAGTGCAGCGATCATCTGCACGCTCGGCGAGGCATTGGGGAAGAACACTTTACCCAGTGCATAGGCCACGAAGCCGTAGACACCGAAGTCGAACCACTCCATGGCATTGCCCAGTGCCGCAGCGGTGATGGCCTTGCGCATCTTGGCGTCGTCGACGATGGTGATGTCCTTCAAGCCGATCGGCTTGACTCTCTTGCGTGATTTCATAAGCGAATACTCTGTAGCTGATCTGTCATGACAATCCGCTGTCCCAGGGGGCAGATCGGGCGGGCGAACGGTGATTCGGCCCGCTACCCATGAAGATGGTGGCAACGGGCCCTATGGGGTCAGATACAAATGGACACTAAATAATTCCACGCTTGATGAATTTTTGTCCCTGCCATGAGCAGAAGCACAAAGGCTTCAGCCATCGGTGGGACGCGCCATCGTTCTCCAGGGATGCAACTGCAACAAGCGCTGAGTTCGCGCCAGGACCAACGATCGCTCGCCCTGCGCGCGGGCTTCGGCCAGCGCGTCGATGGCCGCGAGAATGGCCTGCTCCGGTGACTCACCGGCCTGCTCCATCAGCCTTTCCAGACGCTCGTGATAAGGCGCATTCAGTGCCTCGAACAGTTGCGGCTCGCTGTCGTGCAAGAAGGCCTGCCAGAACGGTCTGTTGACCAGAGAGTCCGCGATCCGCGCATCGCTTTCGGCCGCCAGAATCGTCTGCGCCGCCTGTCGCAGATGCCTTTCGCTCACGTCGGAGAACAGCCGGTGGTGCATGTAGCGCGACTGCGCTGGCAGGCCCAGCGGGCCGACCAACCCGGCGCGGTAGGCCAGGTACGTCTCGACCTCGTCGTGAACGCCGTAGGGATCGCGCGCGCGCGCCGAAACGATGTGCTCGCTGGCCAGACGGTCCACTTCATCCAGGCGATACAACTCACGGCCCAACTGCACCAGCGCGCCGGCCTGCCCGGCAGTGTCCAAGCCGGCAGTGCGCACCGTGACCAACACCCGCACTTCGAGCAGGCTGAGGATCAGCAGCATCTGGTCAGAGCACGTGCGCGGCCCTGCGGCTTGCTGGAACACGGCCTCGCGCACCTCAGCGTCCTCTGCGCAGACGGCAATCATCTGCCACACCCGCCGACGCAGGTCCATGCCTTGAAAATCGTAGTCTTGCGAGCGGCCCAGGTCTTCTAGAAAGCGCATCAGATCGCCACTGCCGGACGCCTGTGCCAGTGCCGACCAGTGTTCCGTGCGCACCTCCCGCTCGGCGTCAGTGGAGCCGTCCAGCCAGCGCTCGAGCGATTCCTGCCCACCGGCGCCGTGACGACGTGTCGGTAACACCCCATGGGATTCAGGACTCAAGACAGCCCGCGCCGCCGTTCGCGTCGCTTCGGGCAGCGGATTGTCATGCAGGCTCAGATGCGCCAGGCGCCGTCGGGAATGCAACAGCGTCGGGCTCAACTCGTCGAGGCGATTGTCACGCAGGTCGATGTCTTCCAACGACCAATGCATGTAGGCCTGCACCGGCAACTCGGTGAGGCCGGTGTCGCGCAGCGACAAGCGCCGCAGGTCAGGCATGCAGGCGATCGGTGGCACCTGTGTCAGGGGGTTGTGCGCCATGTCCAGTTCGCGCAGTCGAGTCAAACGACTGAGTCGAGCCATACCAGGTTCGTCGAGCACGATGTGGTTGCCCACCAGGTTCAACCGGGTGAGCTGGGTCAGCGACTCTATCCCCCTCAGGAATGCACTCCAGCAGGTTGTGGCCCAGGTCCAACCTGCGCAGATTGACGAATCGCGGCAGGAAATCGGCGGGCACGCTGCGCAGGTGCAGACGGCGCAAGGTCAATGCGCTGACATGCTCGAAGGTGATCCCTGCCGCAAGCATCGGCAAGCTGTCGAGCCGCTCGCTATCGATGACCAGACGATACTCGCCGTCAGCATCCGCACGCTTGCGCCGCCAGCAATGACGAATCCGCCGTGCAGCCAGGCGCCGACGCTCGACCAGTGCTGGTTGAGCGGCCTCGCGGCGCCATGCGGCCAGGTGTTCGGTGAGCTGCTCGAGTTGCTCGCTCAACCCTCTCAGATGCTCCCAAGGCCGCTCGCCACGCCGACGTACGCTGTCCAGATAGGCCTCCACCTGAATGTCGCTCAGGGTCGGAAAGATCTGCTGGTAGCCTCGTATCAACGCGCCGCGCGAGCGGTGTGGCCGCCCGCTCAAGGGGTAGCCCAGGCGACCGTCGCCCAGCCGCCAAGGCGCACGCATACCAGGGCCCACAGGCTGCAAACCGATCAGGGCGGCCGCCTGATCGCGGTCGGCGCAGGCGCGATCGGCTAAGGCGTTGGCCAGTCCGGCGCCAGACTCACCCGCCAGACCCAGGGAAGATCGCTGGTCCGCGTCCATCAACCACAACAGCGCCTGAAACAGATCGTCGCTGGCCTGGGCACCTGGCACTGCGATCCCGCCCTGGCCTACCGCCAGATAGCCTTCTCGGCCTCGCCATAACTGTCGCGTCTCGACCGTTGGACCCTGGCTTGTCTGCGCGCGCAGTAGGCCTGCGGCGTGAGTGTCGCGCACCTCCACCCGTACCCCACTCGGCCAGTTGGACCGCTGGCCGATAAGGCCCAGCGCCAGTCGCTCGGTGTCCGCATTCACCGCAGCGGCTTGCTCGAAACCCGCGCACGCCCTGTCCAGCCGACTGTCGCGCAGGTTCCCGCGAGCCCTCTCGGCCAGCGCCAGCGGGACCCGACCCTGTTCGAGCAGAATGTCCACCTGCTCGCCCGTCGCCTCGGCCAGGATCGCGCTCGCCGCTCGACTGGACAGCGTCGGAAAGTCCCGCTGCAACGGCTGCGCGGCACGCGGGGCAGTGGCCTGGGTCTGCCGGACATGGGCCTCGAACCCCTCGTCGCGCAGTTTCGGATACCACTGATGCAGGCGGTAGCGTTGGGCCGCATCGTAGAGCCGCGCCGGGGCCGGTGCGTTTTCCAGGTGCAAGCGCCGCACCTGCTCTGCGTTCATCCCAAGGCTGCGCAACAGCGCGTCGGCCGTTTCGTCGCTGACCTGGCTGAAGCCGGCGCCCAGACGACGCAGCAGTCGACCGGATCCCGACCAATGGGCCACCGGCTCCAGGGCATGGCGCAATCCGCCATCGGCGTTGTCCTCCAGCCTGATCAGCGCAGCCTCAGGTCGTTGAGGGTGGACCAGCACACCCGCGTCGACGCCCCCTTGCAGCCTGTAGGTCTGGCCTTCGATGCCCACATGGCCGACACCCTCGACCAGGCTGCGCTGACCGTGCGCGAGGGGGTGTTCGGACACCGCATAGCCCGGCAGACGCGGATCGATCAATCGCCACTGGCCGTCGGACGCCCGGGTCGGTGCCAGATCATCGACCAGGCGGCTGCGGGCGAATCCGCCCACGGCGGCCTCGACACCCGCGCCGAGCGCCAGCCCGGTGACGTTCAGCGCCACACCCAGCACATGCCCCAAGGCGGCCTCACGATCACCCAATTCCCAGTCGCGATAGCCCTCGAAGACCTCGTCGACCAGTTGCGCGGCAGCGATGGCCAGCAGCGGCAAGCCCAGTTGGGGCACATAGAAGCTGGCCAATCCCAGCAGGTCCAGGCCCAGCCCCTTGAGCCAGCGCAGACGCCGGTCGCGCTCGGCGCAATCGACCACACTGGTGGGCACGGCCAGCACCTGTGCGTCAGCCAAAAGCGTGTCGACCTGTACCCGGCGCAGGTGTGCGCACAGCGCCCCGGTCACCGGTTCGCTTCGCCCGTCGAGCGGCAACGCGTCCTGTGCCGCGGCACCTTCGATGAGTCGGGCCAAGGTCCGGGCGAAGGGCACGCGGTCCTGTTCGCTGACGAAGCGTTGGAAGAAGCGCTGATAACCGACTTCGCGCAAACGCTGGCCCAAGGTCATGAACAGTGCATCCCAAGAGGCATGCGTGCTCAGTGGCCCCAGCGGATCGTCGGGGATCCAGGCGATCAGTCCAGGATCCGTCGTGCCCGAAGCACGGTGCCTCTGGAACACCACGACGCCCTGCAACCGATGGCCCAGCACACGGATATCCATGGCCGTGATCAGGCTAGGCGTTGAGTCGGCGAGCGCCTGCTGCACCTCGGTGTGGACCGATTCATCGATGTCGCCCTTGAGTCGGGCCACCCACAAGGCCGCCTCCAGGCCAGTACGCCATCCGGTTTCCAGCACGGCCTCGCTGGCTCGCCGCCGAGCGTCGTCTTCCATGAGCACCGTTTTCAGGTGCTGCTGGTAGCGCCCGCCCAGATCCAGCGTTCGACAGACGCCGGCGAACGCGCGAGGCTGCAAGGCGATGGCGTTGCCTTGGGCGTCGAGCAGCACCGAGCTGTCCCGCCACGCCGCCTTGGCGGTTTCTTCACGCTCGAAATTGTGCAACGCACAGGCCAACAGGCTTTGGGTGAAAATGCGCGGCACGATGCCGTCCGGCACCCAACCGACCCCGGAAGGACTGCGGATCAACACCTGCCGACGCAATACGCTGCCTCGTACGTCGAGCGGCTGTTGCAGCAGTGTTTCCAGGGCTTCGCTGAGCAGAGGCGCGGCGAACTGATCCAGCGGTTGGATCTGCGCGAGTAACGTCTGTACCGCGTGCTGGGCACGCTGTTGGGCAACCAACGCCTGATGCACGGCGGGCAATTGCTCGGGGGTCGCGCTCTTGAGCCAGGTGGGTAGACGCTCGGCGATGAGCGTGTCGACCGAGTCGTCGGAAAGGGTATCGAAAGCCATGGGCAGCTCCAGTGCGGGATGAACGTGCATGGAGCCAGCTCCGGTCAGCAGCCGGTGGTACTTATGTCGAGCTCGCGGCCTGGCTGCATGGCTGGTCGCTCGCCAATCTCACGTGAAGCCGAACGTGTGGACTGGGGCCTGCAGATGCAGATCCATGACCCGTTCGGCAACCGCCTGCGGTTCTGCGAGCAGATCGACGAACAGCCGTAAAGCGCAATTGGTGACTGAACGTTTCCCATCCCTCGCGGATGTATTATCGTGGCGAGGTGCGCATTCAGAAGCAGCCCGACCGATCGGGCCATTGCAAGACGATAGAGGGTGTCATGAGCAACGAGATCAACTGGGACAAGCTGGGCTTCGACTACATCAAGACCGACAAGCGCTTCCTGTCCGTGTGGCGCGACGGCAAGTGGGACAACGGCACCCTGACCGAAGACAACGTGCTGCACATCAGCGAAGGCTCGACGGCCCTGCACTACGGCCAGCAGTGCTTCGAGGGGTTGAAGGCCTACCGCTGCAAGGACGGCTCGATCAACCTGTTCCGTCCCGACCAGAACGCCGCTCGCATGCAGCGCAGCTGCGCGCGTCTGCTGATGCCGCACGTGCCCACCGACATGTTCATCGAAGCCTGCAAGCAGGTGGTCAAGGCCAACGAGAAATTCATCCCGCCGCACGGCAAAGGTGCGCTGTACCTGCGCCCGTTCGTGATCGGCACCGGTGACAACATTGGCGTACGCACCGCGCCGGAGTTCATCTTCTCGGTGTTCGCCATCCCGGTTGGCTCCTACTTCAAAGGTGGCATGAAGCCGCACAACTTCCAGATCTCCAGCTTCGACCGCGCGGCCCCGCAAGGCACTGGTGCGGCCAAGGTCGGCGGCAACTACGCGGCCAGCCTGCAGCCAGGTGCCGAGGCCAAGAAGGCCAACTTCGCCGACGCCATCTACCTGGACCCGTTGACCCACAGCAAGATCGAAGAAGTCGGCTCGGCGAACTTCTTCGGCATCACCGCCAACAACGAATTCGTCACGCCCAAATCCGCCTCGGTGCTGCCGGGCATCACCCGTCTGTCCTTGATGGAGTTGGCGCAATCGCGCCTGGGCCTGACTGTCGTCGAAGGCGACGTGGAAATCGCCAAGCTCGATCGCTTCATCGAAGCCGGTGCCTGCGGCACGGCGGCGGTCATCACGCCGATCGGCGGTATCGAGTACAACGGCAAGCTGCACGTCTTCCACGACCTGGAGAAGGTCGGCCCGGTCACCCAGAAGCTGTACCACGAGCTGACCGGCATCCAGAGCGGTGACGTGGAAGCGCCGGCAGGCTGGATCGTCAAGGTCGCCTGACACTCGGCGGCGCAATGAAAACGGGGCGTCCCATTGGCTGGGACGCCCCGTTTTTTACATCGGTCGCAAGCCAGACGCCCGCAGCGCGACTCAGTCGGCCAGGCGCCAGGTGGTGGTGCCCTTGCTGTCTTCCAGGACCACGCCCATGGCGGTGAGCTGGTCGCGAATGCGGTCCGACTCGCCCCAGTTCTTGTCCGTGCGCGCCTGCAGGCGCGCCTGAATCAACGCTTCGACCTCGGCAGCATCGACCTTGCCTTCGGCACCGGCGCGTAGGAAGTCGTCGGCCTCCAGTTGCAACACGCCCAGCACGTCGCCCAGCTCACGCAGACGACCGGCCAGCCCAGCGGCGGCCGCAGGGTCGGCTTCGCGCAGACGGTTGATTTCACGCACCAGGTCGAACAGCACGGCGCAGGCTTCGGGGGTGCCGAAGTCGTCGTTCATCGCCACGGCGAAACGTTCGACGAAGGCTTCGCCCCCCTTGGCCTCGACCCGTGGCAGGCCGCGCAAGGCGTGGTAGAAGCGCTCCAATGCACCCTTGGCATCGCGCAGGCTGTCTTCGGAGTAGTTGATGGCGCTGCGGTAATGGCTGGCGACCAGCAGGTAGCGCACCACTTCCGGGTGATACTTGTGCAAGACGTCGCGAATGGTGAAGAAGTTGTTCAACGACTTGGACATCTTCTCGCCATTGATGCGAATCATGCCGCAGTGCATCCACGCCGCCGCATAAGGCTTGCCGGTCGCGGCCTCGCTCTGGGCGATCTCGTTCTCGTGGTGCGGGAACTCCAGGTCGCTGCCGCCACCGTGGATGTCGAAGCTTTCGCCCAGGCAGCAGGTGGACATCACCGAGCACTCGATGTGCCAGCCCGGACGACCTGCCCCCCACGGCGACTCCCAACTCGGCTCGCCGGGCTTGGCGCCCTTCCACAGCACGAAGTCCAGCGGGTCTTGCTTGGCCTCGTCGACTTCGATGCGGGCGCCGATACGCAGGTCTTCGATCTTGCGCCGCGACAGCTTGCCGTAGCCGACGAACTTGCCGACCCGGTAGTACACGTCGCCATTGCCCGGTGCGTAGGCATAGCCCTTGTCGATCAGGGTCTGGATCATCGCGTGCATGCCGGCGATGTGATCGGTGGCGCGCGGTTCCTGATCCGGCGGCAGGATGTTCAGACGACGCTCGTCCTCGTGCATGGCATCGATCATGCGCGCGGTCAGCGCCTCGAACGCCTCGCCGTTCTCATTGGCGCGGTTGATGATCTTGTCGTCGATGTCGGTGATGTTGCGCACGTACGTGAGCGCGTACCCGCTCTTGCGCAGCCAGCGGGTGATCAGGTCGAAGGCGACCATGCTGCGACCGTGACCCAGGTGGCAGTAGTCGTACACGGTCATGCCGCAGACGTACATGCGCACGTTGTTGCCGTCCAGGGGTTTGAACGCTTCCTTGGTCTTGCTCAGGGTGTTGTAGATGGTAAGCACGAAGGTTCCTCAGCTGCCCCACGAATCGCGCAGGGTCACGGTGCGGTTGAACACCGGACGTCCTGGCTGGCTGTCTTTCAGGTCGGCGCAGAAGTAGCCTTCGCGCTCGAACTGGAAGCGGTCTTCAGGCTGGGCGTGGCCCAGCGAAGGCTCGGCACGACAACCGGTCAGCACCTGCAGCGATTGCGGATTGATGTTGTCCAGGAAGCTGCCGCCCTCCTCGGTCTTCTCCGGGTTGGGCGAGCGGAACAGGCGGTCGTACAGGCGCACGTCGCACTCCACGCTGCCTTCGACCGGCACCCAGTGGATCACGCCCTTGACCTTGCGACCTTCGGGGTTCTTGCCCAGGGTGTCCGGATCGTACGAGCAGCGCAGCTCGACGACGTTGCCGTCGGCGTCCTTGATCGCTTCGTCGGCGCGGATCACGTAGCTGCCGCGCAGACGCACCTCACCGGCCGGTTCCAGGCGCTTGTAGCCTTTGGGCGGCGCTTCCATGAAGTCGTCGCGGTCGATGTACAGCTCTCGGGCGAACGGCAGCACGCGTACGCCCATGTCTTCCTTGGGATGGCGCGGCAGTTCGAGTTGCTCGACCTGGCCCTCGGGGTAGTTGGTGATGACCACCTTGAGCGGACGCAGCACGCACATGGCACGCGGCGCGGCGCGGTCAAGGTCGTCACGGATGCTGAATTCGAGCATCGACATGTCGACCACGCCGTCGGAGCGGTTGGTACCGACCATCTCGCAGAAGTTGCGAATGGATGCGGGGGTGTAACCACGACGGCGGTAGCCGGACAGCGTGGACATGCGCGGGTCGTCCCAGCCGTCGACGTGCTGCTCGTCCACCAGTTGCTTGAGCTTGCGCTTGGAAGTGATGGTGTAGTTCAGGTTCAGGCGGCTGAACTCGTATTGGCGCGGGTGCGCCGGCACCGGCAGGTTGTCCAGGAACCAGTCGTACAGCGGGCGGTGGCCTTCGAATTCGAGGGTGCAGATCGAGTGGGTGATGCCTTCGATGGCATCCGACTGACCGTGGGTGAAGTCGTAGTTGGGGTAGATGCACCAGGTGTCGCCGGTCTGGTGGTGGTGGGCATGACGGATGCGGTACAGGATCGGGTCGCGCAGGTTCATGTTCGGCGACGCCATGTCGATCTTGGCGCGCAGCACACGCTCGCCATCCTTGAACTCGCCCGCCTTCATGCGTGCGAACAGGTCCAGGTTCTCTTCCACGCTGCGCTCGCGGAACGGGCTGTTCTTGCCCGCTTCAGTGAGGTTGCCGCGATACTCTTTGGCTTGCTCGGGCGTGAGGTCGCAGACATACGCCTTGCCGCGCTTGATCAGCTCGACCGCCCAGTCGTGCAACTGCTCGAAATAGTCGGAGGCAAAGCGCACCGGACCGGTCCACTCGAAGCCCAGCCACTTGACGTCCCGCTGGATCGCGTCGATGTACTCCTGGTCTTCCTTGGCCGGGTTGGTGTCGTCGAAACGCAAGTGGCAGGCGCCACCGAACTCCTGGGCCAGGCCAAAGTTGACGCAGATCGACTTGGCGTGGCCGATGTGCAGGTAACCGTTGGGCTCCGGCGGGAAGCGGGTGACGATGCTGCTGTGCTTGCCCGAATCCAGATCGGCCTGGACGATCGGTCGCAGGAAGTTCGCGGGGACGGCGGGGGCGCCTTTGGCAGCGGCGTTGGTCGCGTTGTCGGTGGGCTTGCTCATAGGATCCTTGAATGCAGATGTCCGGTCCGGGTAGGCCGATTGAATCAAAACGCCTATCATAGCCGAAGCAGTCAAGCCGCTGACAGCCGGGCACGGACAAACTGGCGCGATTTATCGTGATGCCCGCGCAGCGCCGGCCAGATCGAACCCTGCACCCTTGTGCCGTCACAGCTTCGTGCCGCGTCAGTTCGTGCAAGCACGCTGCATACCCCTATTCCCCAATGCCTTGAAAGAGCGAGTTTCAGCATGACCCAAGTCAAACTGACCACCAACCACGGCGACATCGTCCTGCAACTGAATGCGGAAAAAGCACCGAAGACCACGGAAAACTTCGTTCAGTACGTCAAGGACGGTCACTATGACGGCACTGTGTTCCACCGCGTGATCAACAACTTCATGATCCAGGGTGGTGGTTTCGACACGACCATGAAGCAGAAATCGACCCGTCCTTCGATCCAGAACGAAGCCGACAACGGCCTGAAGAACACCAAGTACAGCATCGCCATGGCCCGCACCATGGAGCCGCATTCGGCTTCCGCGCAGTTCTTCATCAACGTGTCCGACAACGACTTCCTCAACCACAGCGGCAAGAACGTGCAAGGGTGGGGTTACGCGGTGTTCGGTGAAGTGATCGAGGGCCGCGAAGTGGTCGACGCGATCAAAGGCGTGAAAACCGGTTCCAAGGCCGGCCACCAGGACGTCCCGAGCGAGGACGTGATCATCGAGAAAGCCGAGATCGTTGAGTGATCCTGCTGATCTCCGATCTGCACCTGCAAGAAGAACGCCCGGACATTACCCGGGCGTTTCTCGATCTGCTCGACGGTCGCGCACGGCAGGCCCAGGCGCTGTACATCCTGGGCGACTTCTTCGAGGCCTGGATCGGCGACGACGCCATGACGCCCTTCCAGCTTTCGATCTGTCAGGCCCTGCGCACGCTGGCCGACAGCGGCACGGCGATCTACCTCATGCACGGCAACCGCGACTTTCTCATCGGCCAAACCTTCTGCCGCGCGGCCGGCTGCACATTGCTGGCCGACCCGAGCGTGGTCGAGCTTGACGGCGAACGCGTGTTGCTGATGCATGGCGATACGCTGTGCACGCGGGACGTGGGCTATATGAAGTTGCGCCGCTATCTGCGCAATCCGCTGAGCCTCTGGCTGCTGCGGCACCTGCCACTGACCCTGCGGCAGAAGCTGGCACGCAAGCTTCGCAGCGAGAGCCAGACGCAGACGCGCATGAAGAACACCGAGATCGTCGACGTCACGCCGGAGGAAGTCCCTCGCGTAATGGCCGAGCATGGCGTGCGCACCCTGGTCCACGGCCACACCCACCGCCCTGCCCTGCACAAGTTGCTGGTCGACGGGCAGCCTGCCCGGCGCATCGTGCTCGGCGACTGGGATCGCCGCGGCTGGGCGCTGCAGGTCGATGACCAGGGCATGCAACTGGCGCCGTTCGAGTTCACCTGAGTCGTGAAGACCCTGAGGTGCTTGCTCAGGGTCATCGGCTGGGTCTAACGGGTTGTCGCCTCCGACACAGGTTCATCACGCTCACCTATTCGGTATTCACGGTAGTGCGGATCCGCCTTTATCTGCGCGTCGGTGAACGGTATCGGTGCCAGTTGCCCGGCAGCGAAGGCGTGGGTCTGATCGAATGCGTGCGCTGACGCCGACTCGCTCGATTGCGAAAACACCAGCAAGCCCTCGGCCTGCGGCCCCTGATCGGTGAAGCTGACGACCTGCAGGTAACTGGTGCCGCTGATCACCAGACGCTTGCCCGGGCCCATCGGCACACTGACCATGGCGTTGTACACCCCCAGTGCCTGCGGCCCGCCCGGCACCGGTGTACCGTCCGCCGCCTGCTGTACCTGCCCCCAACGCAGCGTATTGTCCAGCCCTTGTTCGTGCACCTGCGTCATCGATGTCAGCGCCGCGTCATGCAGCAACCGGCGTACCGCCAGTTGCTCGACCGCCAGGCCACGCGGCGTGTGCTGAGGATCGGCAGGATCGAACGCCACGCGCCAGACCTGCGGCTGGTCGGCCAGCGCTTGCAGGATATTGGCGAAATGCACCAGCCCCAAGCCGCTGTCGGCCCTCGCCTTGCCATCCCACGCCCGAAGACTCGTGCACACGGCCTGCACATCGGCTTGCGCGTCTTCGCACCAGCGCAGTAACGCAGGCAGCTCCTGAGTGGCCAGGTACACCTCATCGTCGAGAACCAGGCCACGCAACGCCTGCGCATCGAGCTTGCCACGCCCCTGCAGGCGTTCCAGGGCAAATCGGCTGCGCTGACCCAGCGGCTGGTCCTGACGACTGATCAGCGGCGAGAACCCGGTCAATGGCTGGGCCGGGTTCACCTGCCAGGCGGAGTCGTTGGAATTCTGCACGAAATCAGCGCGCTCCAGACTCGGTTGCAGGTGCGCGGGGAAAATGCCCGGCTGGGCAGCGGCCGGGTCGATCTTCCAATCGCACGCGCTACGCGAACCGTCCAGTACGACCAGCGGGCCGGCTTGCGCCGCATCGCTGCACTGGGCCAGCAGCGCCTGATCGACATAGGGCACCACCGACTGATTCAAGTACAACGCTCGGCCGCTGCCGTCGACCGCCAGCGTATTGACCCAGGGAATGCCCTGAACAGACGCCACGGAGGTCTTCAGGGCATCGATGCCACTGGCCTTGTTGATGCCGTACCACTGCTCCAGCACGCGCGTGTTGTCGAGGTTGGCATCGCGCAGGGCATAGGCGTGGCGCCCATCCCAGTCCAGGCGCCCGGGCCACTGCACCACCGGACCGAAGCGCGACACATGGATCTGGCGCTGCACCGGTTCGAGCGTGCCATCCGCACGCTTGACCAGGACCTTGAGCGTGCGCTGCTGCAGGGGCAGCGACTGGCCATCGACCTGGTAACGGGTGGCATCCTTGGGGTCGAGTTGCAGCCGGTAGAGGGTGAAATGCTTCGAGGTGTCCACCGTGTGGGTCCACGCCACGTCCCGGTTGAAGCCGATATTGATCACCGGCAAGCCTGGCAGCGCGGCGCCCATAACGTCCAGTTGGCCGGGAATGGTCAGCTGCATCTGGTAGAAGCGCAGCCCGCCGACCCAAGGAAAATGTGGATTGGCCAGCAGCAAGCCATGACCGTTGGCCGAGCGCTGGGCACCGATGGCAATGGCGTTGCTGCCCCGCTCGCCGGCGAAGGCCTGCTGTCGCGCCAACGCCCAGCCGAAGTCGCGCGCGCTCGAAACGTGCGCCAAAGACGGCGGGGTCGCTGCCACCAGGGCTTCGGCGAACTGACCGATACCGCCTTCGGCCAACAGGCGGCGGGTCAACTTGACCAAGTCCAGCTCGGTGATCGGCCTGAGCCACTCGCCCGTCCCGCATTCCACTGGCAAGCCCTGTTGGCGGCGCTCGGCCAGCGCTCGGTTGTAACCCGCCGCGTAACCTTGCAGACGATCGCGGATGGCGCCGGACTGCGCCTGAAGGAAAGCCTTCACCGTATCGCCGTCATTGAGCCAGGTGAAGAACAGGTCGCTGTCGAGATTGTCGCGCTGCTCGACGGTCTTGCCTTCGGCACCGAAGAACTTCGAGCGCTCACCATTGACGGTGAGCACTTCATTGGCCAGCAGGCACAGGTTGTCCTGAGCGTAGGCATAGCCGATACCGTAGCCCAGGCCGCGTTCGTCATTGGCCAGGATGTGCGGGACGCCGAAGCTGGTACGGCGGATCTGCGCCGAGGCCTCGCCTGCGCCTTCGCGCGCCAGGGCCACGACTGCCGTACTGCTCAGGGCCAAGGCCACCGCCAGGCACGACAAGGGACGCGATAGTGTGATCACGGACACTCCAGGAAAAATGGGGATCATCCCGATCAGACGAGTCGCTGGATGAAAATTTTACGCAGTACAGGTGTTCGAAGCGTCTTGTAGGACAGGCAAGGTGGCGGAAAGCCATGAGGTCTGCGGCATATTTTTTAATCTGGATCGTTGCAGATCTGCTTTGCTGGTTCGTCTTAGTAGTCAGGCACCCAAGATCTCAGGACCATCAGGAAAAGGAGCATCCGCATGTACAACCCGCCACTACAGCCGCAGCGACATCGCCCGATGGAGCGCGCGACACCTGAGGCGAGCGCCGATACACCGGAGCGCGTGAGCAACGAGCAGATTCGCGAGTTGTTGCGCGCCTACGGCCTGCGCACCAGCCTGATCCGCCTCAAGGTGATCGACGCCCTGCATGCGGCCGATCGTCATGGGCGCAGCATCGGCGTGCGTGGCGTGCACGCGCAACTGGAGCAGTTGGATATTCCGCTGTCGTTTCTCAGCGTGCGCGAAGTGCTCAAGCGGCTGTGCAGCGAGGGCGTGATCACCCTCGGCGCGGATAAGTGCTACAGCCTGCAGCCCGAGGCACGTGCGGTGCTCGAACAAGGCGCCGGACGCTGAAGGCGACCGGCTGGCGGGCTCAGGTCTTGACCTTGCGCCGCATGATGCCGTTGATCACCACCACCACCACGGCGATGCCGATGGCCAGGTACTGGAACGTCTGCTCGCTGATCGTACCCTGCTTCTGCAAGTGGCTCAGGCCGAACAACGTCGCCATCATCACCGCAATGGTGAGAATCGAATACTTGAAGCGCTGCATGTGTGTCATCGGCAACTCCTTGGGACATCTGGGACAAGAGGCTCCTGGGGAGCCGCGCCTATGATACATCTGCCCCCCCTCAGACGAGACATTTCCTGCTGACCTGCGCGCAGCGTGCCTGAAACCATGGACTCCCGGCTACTTTCACGCCTTGGAGCCCCCATGACGCGCATCCTGCTCCTCAGCACTCTGCTGATCGTTCCCCCTCCCGTCCATGCCATCGATACTGCCCTGGTTTCTCGCGAACGCCTGCTCGAACTGGGCGCGCTCCTGGAGGCCGACAGTGGTTCAAGCCAATGGCAAATGCTCTGGCAACGGGTACGCAGCAGCGGTTTTTTCCTCAACCAGCCCGGGCAACTGCATTTCACCGTCAGTCCTTCGCAGTTGCCGGCCATGGCACGCCTGACGCTGGCGCGGGCAGACCAGGTCGAACCGTTCGCCAACACTCACGTGCGCTACCGCCGCGGGTTCGCGCCGCTAGTGGTCGGCCAGCGGGGCGACCAGGCGCTGGAGGCCTTGTGCGTGGACGTCGACTGGCGGGCCCTGCCGGTGAGCAGTGCCAGCCTGCCGCATGCCTATCTCAAGCTGATCACGCTTCGCAGGGCCTACCCCTGCGACTAACAGGGTGCACTGCCCCATCTACCCTTTTGCCGAGCCCCCATTCCAGCAAAACCGGGCCCTGTAGTCCTCAGGGCATGCAACGTCCTACACATGTGGACCTGGATGCCTGCAAGTGCCGATCAATTGAAACTACAACCTGCCGGCCGCTTGGCGCCTAGGAATGGTTGACGAGGGTGACTGAAAATCCTCACGACACCACTGCTCGGGCCCAATGGACCCAAGGAAAATGCACATGGAAATGCCAGACCTGACCGCCGTCGACGTCGCCCAACTGCCCCACTCGCTGCAATCACTGATCGAGTGCATCGGTCTTGAAAACGCCTATCGGTTGACCTGTGCCTACGGCGGACGCCCCAAGTACATTCCCAAACACCGGGATCGCACACGACTGGCCGACGTGCTGCCGGCCGATGCGCTCGACGCGCTGATCAAACGCTATGCCGGTATCGCGCTGGAGATCCCCAAAGCCGACCACTTCCAGCGTCAGCTGCGTAATCTGCAGATCCAGAAAGAAAGCGCCAACGGCCTGTCGCGCAGCCTGCTCGCGGACAAGTACGGGCTGAGCCTGCGTCAGATCGGCAACATCCGGCGCCAGGACAACCATGCCCATTGAGCCCTGTTTTCACCTGAACCCATGAGGTCGCCCACCCATGTCAATCGATAGCAATCTGATAGGCTCGGTCATCAACGCCTTGCCGATGGACCGTATGATCGCCGGCCCGTTGCAGGCGATGATTCAAGCCCAGGTCACAGCAAGCAAGTCATACGCCGACTTCCTGCTGAATGTGTGCATCAAGGACGGCAAAGCCGTGGCCATCCAGTTCGACTACGACGAAACCTTGGTCGGCCAGGATGGCGGCTACCAAGGCACCGTCAAGAAGAGCTTGAGCGTGCCGTTGCTTGCGGCCATCACCCATCCGAACATTGCGATCGAAGAAGGTCGCATCGAATTCGAGATGACCGTGAACCAGATGGCCGAAGACCGCTCCAGCAAGGATATTCAAGGCAGCCTGGAGGCGTCGCTGGGCTGGGGGCCGTTCAAGCTCGATGTCAAAGGCAGCGTGACCCACAAGTCGGAGCAGACTCGCAAGACCGACACGCGCGCCCGCTACGCGTTCAGCACCAGTGTCCGCCGCCAGGCGCCACCCGAGGCGATGATGCGCGTAATCGACTACCTGACCGACGCGGCGACCAAGCCTTCAGTGTTGCCCGGCGCAAAAGTGGATAACCCGGATCAACTGCCCAATGCCCCTGTCACGCCACTGCCTGGGCAAAAACCCCAGGCTGACCAGGGCGCGCCGCAAACCGATGCCCCTTGATCGCTGCGGGTAATCACGACCGCCGCAGGTACGCTTACCTGCGGCGCTTTGACAGGAGTCCGATGAGTGGACAGTCCAGACGACCACCAGCCATCACCTATGACCTCGAGCGATCTGCGCGATGTCACTCGCGGCCTTCAAGAAGCGGCCGCCGCAACCAACACACTGATCGCTCAGCAGTACCTGAGGCTGTTCGATCAGTTCTTCGACTTCGACCCGGAGCAACCCGGCCTGCCGATGCGCGCCAAGATGGTCGAGGTGGCCATGGACGACGCCCATCTGCTGCGCATTCCGCTGATCGCGCTGGTCTCACCCAAAGGCCTGGCACTGGAGCGCATGCAGGTGGACCTTTCAGTCCACGTCAAGGACGCACAGGCGCGCCAGGAGGCCGTACGCCAGGCCAGCGACCCGGCGTCATGCTCGCACTTCAAGGTCACCGTTGGCGCCCAGGCGCGTCGCGGCGAAGGGCGCGACCCCGACGAAGTGCAGATTCGCATGCAGTTTCACGCCTGTGAGCCGCCCGAGGCGATCAATCGACTGATCGAGGAATACACCAATCTCATTCAGCCGGTGCGTAAACCGCGTCCACCGACCAGCCCTGAGGCGGACAGCAACGAATTCATCGAGGCGGCCACCGTACGTTGAAGGCTGACGTCGCGGCGCCCCGGCCTGGGGCGCACAATCTTAGAAATCTCGCTTGTAGAAGATGTCCAGCGAGCTTGCCAGTCCACTGGCGGCTTCCACGTACACTTTCTTGCTGAGCTTGTAGCGCAGGGCGATGGTGCTGGCCGGCTCGAACACGCCGACCCCATAGCGCAGGCTCAGGCGCTCGGTCAGGTTGCCGCTGGCGACTACGCTGGTGCTGTTGCCCGAGCCCTGGGTATCAAGCTGGAAGTCATCGATGCCCAGCCGCGAGGCCAGGCCACCGGTGAGGCCGGCACTGCCGGCGAGCCCCAGGCCCAACGCCGCCTCCGCGAGCATGTTGTTGTCTTCCCCGGAATTGCCCAACGGACGCCCGAGTACCAGGTAGGACAACGCCTGCTCCTGGCTCATGGCCGGTTCCGAGAACACCGTGCTGGTCGGTTGCTCGGCGCTGCCGCTGAGGCGGATACCGGCAGTGACCTCGTTCACCTGACGGATCGCTTCGATGTCCAGGTAGGGCTGGTCGATGGGCCCGGCGAATAGCAGCCGGGCGCGGCGGATGGTCAGGCGCTGGCCATAGGCACGGTAGCGACCGTCGGCCAAACTCAGCTCGCCGCGGGTGTCGAGGTTGTCGCCGATGTGTACATGGCCCAGCAGATTGGCGGTCAGGCCGAAACCGCTGAACGACAGCTTGTCGCGACCGACCTCGACGTCGACGTCCATGGCCACCGCCATGGGTGCCTCGCCCTGCTCGGTCTGCTGACCGACGATCACCGTGTCATCCGACACCTTGACCGTGGAAGGCGGCAGCTCGCGCACGGTGATCTTGCCTTTGGGCACCTGCACCTTGCCGGTCACCGCCAACTTCTCGCCAGCCAGGCGAATCCGCAGGTCGGGCGCGACTTCGAGCGCCGCGTATGGCTCGACGCTGACCGGCAGTTGCTGGCCCTGGAGCCGCAGATCGACGGCCAAAGCCTGACCCCAGGTCATGTCGCCGGTCAATTGCCCGCGACCGGCCTCGCCGCTGCGCCAGTCGCCGTTGATCTGCACCTGCTCACCGGCGATCAGCGCTCGCAGCGACAAGGCTTCCAAGCTGACCGGCAATTCGGCGCCACTGACGTGTCCGCCGCTGAGCTGGACAGTGCCGTTGACCTGCGGCGTCAGCAACGTGCCGGACAGCCGACCCTCGCCATTGAGCTGGCCAGCCAGGCGCTCGACCATCGGTAGGAACGGACGGGCGATCGACAGGTCGACGCCGGAGAGTCGGAAATCGCCAGACAACGGTTTGTCGCGCCCCAGTGGATCGATGCGCGTGGACAGGTTCAACTGACCCAGCCGCTCGCCGCGGAAAACCAAAGTGGTGTCCACCTGACGCGGCGCCAGGGTGCTGTCCAAGCGCAGCGTCTGATAAGGGAAATCGACCCAGCGACCACTGTCGCGCACGCGCAGCGTGCCGCCACTGGCATCCACGCGCACCGTACCCTTCGGCCCGCTGGCCGGGATATCCAGGTTGATGTCGGCGTTGAGCATGCCTTGCCAGGCGAAGTCCTTGGGTAACCACTGGGCCAGGCTGTCGATGGGGAACTGTTTGAGGTGATAACGCAGTCGCGGCTCCGGCGCCAGGCGCTGGTCGTCGCCGCACAGGCTGGCCTGGCCGGAGCGCCAGCAATGGCTGGCGAAGTCGATCTGACCATTGGCCAGGCGCTGCACGCGTGCCGGGGCCTGTAGTTGCCAGTCCTGGCCACCGGCCTGGACCCGGCCGCTGGCCAGCCGACCGCGCCAGTCGCCCTTGGCCAGTGTGCCGTCGAGCGCAAGGTTCAGCTTGAGTTGCGGGCCGTCGAGCGCAAGGCTCAGCGCCTGCTGACGAATGTCGCCCTTGCCGCTGAGGTCCAGATTACCCAAGGCGGTCTCGCCCAGGCGGATAGCGCCGACCTTGAGCGTGACCACGCCTCGCTGGGCATTGTCCAGGCGCGCGTCCAGGTCCAGCCGTTGAATGCGATTGTCGGCCTGGGCCAATTGCTGCCCCTGCAGCGTCAAACTACCCTGCGGGGCCGCCAGGGTTCCGGCCAGATCGAGGCGGCCTTTGGCCTGGCCTTGCAGGCGCGGCCAGAGCTGCCCCAAACGGGGTAGGTCGAGGTCGATGCGCCCGGCCAGGCGCTGCTGCAGGCTGCCGCTGCCGGTAATACGGTTGTCGCCCAACTGGATCGCCAGCGTGCCCAGGGTCCAGGCATCCCCTGCCCCCTTGGCGTCTGCCTTGAGCTGCGCAGGTTGACCACGCAGGCGCCCCTTCAGATCGAGCTCGGCATCGAGCTGCAACCGCTCGTTCTTCAACTCACCCTTGCTGCGCAGCGGCCCTGCCAGCGTACCTGGCAGTTCAGCGACCCAATAGGCCGGGTCGAGTGCCGATACGTTCAGATCGACATCCCACGCCAGGGTGTCGGCGAACTGGATGCCGACGCTGCCCGCCGCCCGCCCTTGACCAGCCACCAATTCGAGCTTGGGCAAACGCACCTGGCCCAGATCTCCCGCGAACGGGCTGGCCACACTGAACGCCCCCGCCGGGCCTTCCAGATTGCCGGTGAACTCGCCTTCGTAGCGGCCGTCGCGATACGCCACCTGCGCCTTGAAGCGCTTGAGCGTCACTTCAGGCGCCTCTGGCAGCGGGTACAGGCGCAACCAGGGGAAATCGAGCCAGTCGACAGTGGCATCGGCCTGCACGCCCTGCTCCCAGTCAGCCGTGGCCTGAAGCCGGAGGCGCTGCGTGTCACTGGCGGTCAGGTCCAGGGCATCGAGGCGCGCTCCTTTGGCATCGACCTTGCCGTTCAACGCCAGGGCGATCGGCCCTTGCTCGGCCGGCAGGCTCGCCGTGCCCTCGAGCCGATAACCCACGAGCAGGTCCCCGGTTGCCAACAGTTGAAGTTGGTTCAGTTGCAGCGGTGCGGGCAACGCGGCAGAGGGCCGGAACCCGTCGGCACGAATACGCAGCCTTGCGGGCACATGCTCGGCCAGCGCTTGCAGCTCACCGTCGATTTTGGCTTGCAGGTAACCGCTGCTGGTGCCGTCGAGCGCCAGCGTCTTGAGCAGATCGCCTTTGGCGTTGAGCACCAACTGCCACGCCTGACCGTCAACCGCAGGCAGTTGCAGCGTGGCATCGGCATCAAGCGGCCAATCGCCCTCGGGCAACACGGTACCTTGCAGGCTCAGGTGCAGATCGTCGCGCTGCAACTGCAAGCGGTCGATGCGCATGCCCTGTCCGGTCCAGTGCGCCGCCAGTTGCAGATCGCCGAGCAAGTCGCCGCCATCGAGGCGCAGTTGGCCCACCTTTACCTCCCCCAACTCGATGGCGATCGGCAAGCGCAGGTCAGGCAGTTTCAGAGGACCACTGTCGGTCTGCTCGGCGCTGGGGGCAAAGGCCATGTCGATACGCTCGGCCTGCAGGCGCTGGACACACAAGGTGGCGCGCAACAAACAGGCAGGCGACCAGTGCAGTTGCGGCGCCTGCAGTTCGACGCGGCTTGCGTCCTGTGTCCAGACCAGGCGACTGGCCTGCCATTGCCCGCCCAGCGTGCCTTGGAAGTCGTCGACCTGCAGGCCCGGCACCCAACCTAGCACCCAGCGACTGCCCGCCTGGGTGCCGAGCACCAAGGTCAGCGCGAGCACCATCAACAGCAGCAGGCCGAGCAGTCCCAACAGCAGCGGCGTGATCACCCGCCTCACAGTTCAGGCCCCATGGAAAAGTGCACACGGAAACCACCGTCATCATCGAGCGCACGCGCCAGGTCCAGGCGCAGCGGACCGACTGGCGACACCCAGCGCACGCCGATGCCGACCCCTGTTTTAAGGCTGGGCAGCTCCAGCGAATTGAAGGCGTTGCCTTGGTCGACGAAGGTTGCCACGCGCCATTTCTCCGTGATCGAGTACTGGTATTCGACACTGCCGGCAACCAGGTAACGGCCACCGATGCGGTCGCCCTGGCTGTTCTTCGGCGACAGTGTCTGGTAGTCATAGCCGCGCACGCTCTGGTCACCACCGGCAAAGAAACGCAGCGACGGCGGCATTTTCTTCTCATAACCGTTGGTGGCGCTGCCGCCGAACTGCACACGCCCGAGCACGCGATGGTTTTGCCCCAAGGTGGTCAGGCCCTTGAGCAGGACGTTGCCATGCACCAGGTTGGTGTCGGACACCAGCCCTTCCTTGGCCACCTGGACGTCGAACTGCAGGCGGTAACCATTGTGCGGGTCGATGCGGTTGTCGCTGCGCAGGTACGAGTAGCTAATGCCAGGCATCAGCAGGTTGCTCAGGCCAGAGTCGTCACCCAGTCGGTATTCCTCGCGCTGGTACTTGAGTGAAATCACCCGCTGCCAGCCGCTGGGCAGCTTGCTGTGCCACTCCGGGCCGACCGTCAACAGCTTGCTCAACGTGTCGGTGCCAGAGAGTTCTTCGTTCTGGTAGCCACCGGCAAAGCGCAGTTTGTCGGTCAACGGTGGGTCCAGGGGTACGTCATACCAGAGGCCGACGTTCTGTCGGGGGCCGGAAATCTCGGTTTCCCAGCCATAGCTGTGGCCCTGAGGGTTGACCCAGTGCCGCGTCCAGTTGGCTTTGCCGCGCGGCCCGACGTCGGTGGAAAAACCCAGTCCCAGACCCAAGGTGCGCGGTTTGCGAGTATCGAGTTGCACCGCCACTGGCACCACGTCGTCAACGGCTGCCGTGGGCGCAGCATCCACCCGCACGCCCTCGAAGTAGCCGCTGGACTGCAGGTCGTTGTTCAGTTCGGCGACCAGTTCCGAGTCATAGGGCGTACCGGGCTTGAAGCCCACCATGCGCTGCAGCAGATCGTCGTCCAGTGGCGCGTCGCCGCCGAAGGTGACCTTGCCCAGGCGGTAGCGCGGACCGCTCTGATACACCAGTTCAATATCGGCGACGCCGGCGCGGGGATCCACGGCCAGGCGTTGGCGGGCAAACCGACCGTCGAAGAAGCCATAGCGCGAGGCCTGGTTCTGGATCAGGCGCTTGGCGTCCTCGTAGGCACCGTGATTCAGTTGCTCGCCTTGACGCAAGGCCCGGCTGTCCGGGACTCGGAACGCCTTCATCTCGCTGGCCGGACCTTCGATACGCACTTGCACATTGCGCAGGCGCACCGGCTCGCCGGACTCGACCCGGATGATCAATTGCAAAGGCTGATCAGGCTTGCTCGGGGGCTGGACCTGGGCGTCGATCTGCGCCTGGTAATAGCCCAGCGCCTGGGCCGCCTTGCGCGCCTGTTCCTCGGCCCCGCGACTGAAGCGCAGCAAGGCGTCCTCGTCACGATCGCCGAGGCTGCCGATATAACCTTCAATGTTCGCCTGCAGCGCCTTGTTGGCCGGTTTGACCCGCACCACCAATTCGCTCTGGCCCCACGCTGTACAGCTGGCGGCGAGCAACAGCACGCCCCAGCCAAATCGTCCTGAATACGTCATGGCGGGCATGCTACCAGAGCGAAGCGGCAGCGTAAGCCGCGCCTGTCGCGATCAAGACCCTATCGTTTTGACTGACGACGGATTCGGATTGAAGAACACCCGTTCGTTGACACTGCCGAGTGCAAGCTCTCCAACCTCCTGATACCCCATGCGCTCGCAGAACCCGTAGTAATGCGGGTTGCCGGTGCTGAGCACGACGCCTTGCGTCTCCAGGTCCTTCGCGCACCAGTCATGCACCGCCTGCAAGAGTTGTTCGGCGTAGTGCTGGCCCTGCACCTGTGGATGCACGCCCAGCAACGACAGCACATGCACTTGCTGGGTGGGCAGGCAGGCGGCCAGTGCTGCCTGATACGCCAGGTAGCGACGGGTGCTGCGCCGACCTGCGCCGATCAACATACGCAGGCGCCACATCCAACTGTCGGCCACACCCAGACGGCGCTGGGGCGGCGCGATCAATGCCACGGCGATCAAGCGGTCGTCGACCAGCAAGCCCAGCGCCGGCAGTTGCATATAGAAGTGCTGGCGCACCCAGGCGCGTATCATTGCGCGCAATCGCCGCTGGTAACCGCTGCGTTGGGCGTCGAACAGCCAGGCGAAGGTCGGTTCCGAGGGATAAGCATCATAGAGCAGCCTGCGCACTTCGCGGCGATAACCATCGTCGAGCAGGCAGAGGCGGGCTGGGGCGGCGGACATTGCGAAGATCCTTCTGGAAGGTGCGGGTCAGAGCTTTTGAGGCACGCCATGGCGCATCGTTCCACCGTCGTTGCGGTACTGGAGAGCCGCCCAGAAGCTCAGGCTGGTGATGACTGCGGATGTCAGCTAGCATCCCTGGCTTTTACCAGGACCGCCTTAGCCATGAAGATCGTCTCGTTCAACATCAACGGCCTGCGCGCCCGCCCGCACCAGTTGGCCGCGCTGATCGAGAAGCATCAGCCGGATGTCATCGGCCTGCAGGAAACCAAGGTCAGCGACGAGCAGTTCCCGCTGGCCGAGGTCCAGGCCCTGGGCTATCACGTGCACTTTCATGGGCAGAAAGGCCACTATGGCGTCGCCCTGCTCTCGCGGCGCGAACCGCTGTCGTTGGTCAAGGGTTTCAGCACCGATGAAGACGATGCCCAGCGTCGTTTCATCTGGGGCACCTTCGCCGATGACAATGGCGCCGCCATCACCATCATGAACGGCTACTTTCCCCAGGGGGAAAGCCGCGACCACCCCACCAAGTTCCCAGCCAAGCAACGCTTCTACAGCGATCTGCAAGCCTTGCTGGAGGGTCAGTTCCACAACGACCAGCCCTTGGTGGTGATGGGCGACGTGAACATCTCCCCCCAGGACTGCGACATCGGCATCGGCGCGGACAACGCCAAGCGTTGGCTCAAGACCGGCAAGTGCAGCTTCCTGCCGGAAGAGCGTGAATGGATGGAACGTCTCAAGGGCTGGGGTCTGGTCGACAGCTTCCGCCACCTGCACCCAGAGGTGGCGGACCGCTTCAGTTGGTTCGATTATCGCAGCCGCGGTTTCGAGGACGAGCCCAAGCGTGGCCTGCGCATCGACCTGATCATGACCTCGCAGGCGTTGCTACCGCGACTCAAGGACGCCGGCGTGGACTACGAACTGCGGGGCATGGAAAAACCGTCCGACCATGCACCGATCTGGCTGGAATTGGCTTGACCGCCGTGCATCGATGAGTCAACTGCGCAGAAAGGCCTCGACCTGCTGCGCGGCGCTCACCGGATCCTGTTGCATGAAGCAGTGCCCGCCCGCGACCGACTGCTCACTCACATGGCGATTGCGCGCCGCCAGGCGTCGAGCCGACTCGGCAACGAACGGATAGCTCTGTTCGCCGTGCAGGATCCGCGTCGGCGTGACGATCTGCTCCAGGCTCGGCCACAGCCGCGACGGCCAGGAACTGAATACCTCCACCTCGCGGCTGGGCCGACACTTGAGCACCACGGCATTGGAACAATCGCCCAACGCGTGGCCCACATAAGCCTGCAGCGACGCTTCGCTCCACCCTTTGAAGATGCCCCGTCCGTGCAGCGACGCCAGCGCCGCCTCACGGTCCGGCCAGTGACTGCGCCGGGTAGCGGCTTTGCGGGCCAGGCCATGTCGGCGATTCAGGCCCATCAGCGCCAGGATGCGCATGACCGCGATCATGCGTGGGCTGAACAACACCGGATCGAGTAGCACGGCACGCGCGAACAACTGTGGCTGCCGGGCCAGAATCAGTGCGGTCAGCACGCCACCGAAACTGTGCCCGGCGGCATACCGCGGTACCTCGCCGAACATCGACCGCTCCGCCTCGAAGGCTTCTACCACCAACTCCGCTGAGCGGTTCCAACCGCGAAACGCCCCGCCATGATCGCTATCGCCATGCCCCTGGACATCGCACAGCCACAGGTCGAAGTGCTCGCCGAGGCGCATCAGCAACGGCTCGTAAGCCAGGCAACAGAAGCCGTTGCCATGCAGAAAATGCAACAGCGGCTTGCCGCTGGGCGCCGAGTGCCAGCCTCGCAAGGTGAAGCCGTCGGAGCAGTCGTGGGACCAAGGAATCAATTGCATCGGGAGCGGCACTCGTCGAACTACGAAAACGACGATTCTACAAACAGCAGCGGATACAACGAAATCACCAGCAACACGGCCATCAGGACATTGAACAGCACCAGCCAGCGAGGATTGCGCAGCACGTTGCGCAGCGCGCTGCCGAACATGACCCAGATGCCGACGCTCGGCAGGTTCACCAACGCGAACAGCACGGCAATCACCACAACGTTCACGGCATAGCCTTGGGCCGGGGTATAGGTGGTGATTGCCCCAACAGCCATCACCCAGGCTTTTGGATTGACCCACTGGAATGCCGCCGCGCCCCAGAAACTCATGGGGCTGCGCGTGCTCTGAGCCTCGCCGGATAGCGGGCCGGAGGTGGCGATTTTCCATGCAAGGTAAAGCAGGTACGCCGCGCCGACATAGCGCAGCACGCTATACAGCGGCGGCCAGGCTTTGAAGAGCTCACCCAGGCCAAAACCCACACCCAGCACCATCAGCATGAAGCCAATGCTGATGCCCATGGCATGGGGAATCGAGCGACGGACACCGAAGTTCACTCCCGAGGCAAGCAACAGGGTGTTATTCGGCCCTGGCGTGATGGATGAAACGAAGGCGAAAAGAATGAAGGCGCTGAGTAGTTCGTAGGAGCCAAGCATGGCGTGCAAGTCCGTCAGAGGATGATTGTCGAGTCGCATAACACTAGCGATCCTCGATCGGCCCCAACCCATACAGTTGTGGAAAATTAGCCCGTAACACATAACTGTTCATTCGCTACTGATGCCCCCGCCCCCTAAAACCCGGCCAATCTCAGCGACTCGGCAACGCCAGCCTTACCCGCTACGCTAGGCGCTTGTCTTTCAAGGAATGCCCCATGAGCCTGACCATTCGTCCAGCCCAGCGCAGCGACGCCGCACAGATCCTCGATTTCATCACTGAGCTTGCGGACTACGAGCGAGCCCGAGACCAGGTGGTAGCCAGCGTCACCGACATCGAACGCAGCCTGTTCGATGACGGCAGCACCGTACACGGACTGATCTGCGAACGTGACGGTCAGCCCATCGGCTTTGCCGTCTTCTTCTATAGCTACTCCACCTGGTTGGGCCGCAACGGTATCTACCTCGAAGACCTGTACATCACCCCTGAGCACCGTGGTGACGGCGCCGGTCGCCAACTACTGCGCCACATCGCCCGCGAAGCGCTGGCCAAAGGCTGTGCGCGCCTGGAGTGGAGCGTACTGGACTGGAACGCTCCAGCCATTGGCTTCTACGAGGCGCTGGACGCACAAGCCCAGTCTGAATGGATTCGCTACCGTCTCGAGGGTGAGCGGCTGCGCAACTTCGCTGAAGGGTGACGTTCGGAATAAACGAGTGGGCGATGTGTTACCCGCACAGCGTCGGCGGCCGACAAGCGGGTAACACGGAAACAATTCGAGAGGTTCGTGCGCGCTTCCCACACTGCCTGAAAACGGCAAGCCACTGATTTTAAAGAAAATTAAAAAGTTGGCACGCCACCTGCTATATCTCTGGCACAACAAAAATAAAAAATCGCGACACACCCAATAAAAACAACATGCACCGGCTCTGACATAACAAGAACAACACGGCAGAGGCGCAGCAAGCAGATTTTTTTGGAGTAGGCAGCAATGTGGGGTTCGCCCCCCGGTTCGACACAGAACAACAAAACTACCTTCAGGTAGCGACAGTCAGGATCGAATGCAGGCCAGCGCTCAAAAAAATACGTTTGCTCTTGGCCCCAGATAGGGGCCCGGCTACACCGGAACCAGCTGACAACAACAACAACAGGCCGGTTTTGAATAATAATAAAAGAGCAGGCAACAACACCTAGAGGGGAGCTTCGGCTCCCCTCAGTGTTTCCGACCACCCTCCTCGTCCTTCTTCTCCTCGTTCTCGTCTTCCACCTTGCCCACCAACAGCGGCATGCTGGCCAGTACCAGCAATGCCAGCACGGTGCTCACCAGGGCCGTCGCTTCGCGCCCCATGCCCGCTGCCGTGCCGATGGCGGCCGTCATCCACAGCCCCGCGGCAGTGGTCAGGCCCTTTACATGACTGGTGTCACGTCCATTGCCTTTGAGGATGGTGCCTGCACCGAGAAAACCGATGCCTGCAACGATGCCCTGGATCACTCGACTGAGTGCCTGATCGTCGGCACCGGCCATACCCGGCGCCAATACGAACAACGCCGCGCCCATGGACACCAGCATGTGGGTGCGCACACCCGCCGATTTGCCACGATGCTCACGTTCGAAGCCCAACACGGCCCCAAGCACTGCGGCCATCATCAGACGCACGACGATCCGCGTGACCTCGCTTTCATCGGTAATGTCGGCGAATTCGGCCACTACGGCCTGCCACACGTTTTCCCAGATCCGCTCCACGGACAGTCCTCAGAAGGCTTCATGGAAGGTGGACCGCACACCCTGCCAGGAGTGCGACGGCGATGCAGAAACCTCGCCCCCAACAAGGTCGAAGACTCAAACCACAGGAGAGAAAGGCCATGCCCGTACACATCGACGACCACAAGCGCTGCACCTTGTCCGGTGACACCGTCACCATCGAAGGCCTGGGCCACGAGGTTGAGATCGTCACCGACGCGCACCTGCGCATGTCGGTGGCCATTCTCGCCGGCGAACGCTTCCCGATCACCGAAGCCGAGGCCGACGCGCTCACCGTGGCAGGTGCGGTGGATAGTCGCAGACATCTGAAGAACAGTGGCCCAGGCTCGATAATCTAAGGGTTCGAGTGGGTCACAGCGCGTTCTGATATGGTTTTTATCACCCGACCTGAGCCTGTGCTGAAAACAGATCGGGGGCCATAGTGCCCGGGCCTGATAGAGGCCTGATGAGCGAACCACCATGAGCGAGAGAGTGCCCTTCCGAGTCATCCACATCGAACCCACCGCCACGCCAGCACGACAGAACGCTGACGGGCAGATTCAGACCCGCAGCTTCAAAGGCGTATACCGCAACGTGCGCATCGGTTTCGCCGGCCTGCTGTTCGCGCTGTTCTTCGGTACCGCCTGGCTGAGCTGGAACGGGCGCCAGGCCGTGCTGTGGGACTTGGCCGAGAGCAAGTTCCACATCTTCGGCGCCACGTTCTGGCCGCAGGACTTCATCCTGCTCTCTGCGCTGCTGATCATTTGCGCCTTCGGCCTGTTCGCCATCACCGTCTTCGCTGGACGGGTCTGGTGCGGTTACAGCTGCCCGCAGAGCGTCTGGACCTGGCTGTTCATGTGGTGCGAGAAAGTCACCGAAGGCGACCGCAACCAGCGCATCCGCCTGGCCGCCGCACCCTGGAGCCTCAACAAACTGGCTCGCCGTGCTTCCAAGCACGGCCTGTGGCTGGCGATCGGCGTGATAACCGGCCTGACCTTCGTTGGCTACTTCACACCCATCCGGGCACTGGCCAGTGAGCTGTTGAGCTTCGAGCTGGGCGGTGTCGCACTGTTCTGGATCCTGTTCTTCACCGCTGCCACCTACCTCAATGCCGGTTGGCTGCGCGAAGCGGTATGTATGCACATGTGCCCGTATGCGCGTTTCCAGAGCGTGATGCTCGACAAGGATACCCTGGCCGTGGCCTACGACCCGCGGCGCGGCGAATCGCGCGGCCCACGCAGAAAAGGCAGCGACCCGCGCGCGCAGCAATTGGGCGACTGCATCGATTGCACCTTGTGCGTGCAGGTCTGCCCCACCGGCATCGACATCCGCGACGGTTTGCAGATGGCCTGCATCGGCTGCGCGGCCTGCATCGACGCTTGCGACACGGTCATGGACAAAATGGGTTACCGGCGCGGCCTGATCGGCTACAAGTCCGAGCACAGCCTGCAGGGTGGCACCACCCACTGGCTGCGTCCGCGCCTGCTAGGCTACGCCACGGCCCTGGTGGTGATGATCGGCGCACTGGTGATCGCGCTGCAGATGCGGCCGATGGTGTCCATGGACGTGATCAAGGACCGTGGACTGTTCCGCGAGAACGCCCAAGGCCAGATCGAGAACATCTACCTGCTCAAGATCATCAACAAAACTCAGCAACCGCAGCGTTACGCGCTGAGCCTGGTCGATGCCGACGGTTTCGTCCTGCAGGGCAAACGCGAGCTGTCCATTGCCGCCGGGGAGATGAGCGAATTGCCGGTGTCCGTGGCGATGCTGGCCGAGCGACCTGCCAGCAGTTCGGTGGACCTCACCTTCGAAGTGCAGGACCTCGACCAGCCGCAGGTGTACAGCCGCGCGCGCAGCCGATTCGTCGCGCCCCTGAACCGCTGATCCCTTACACTGCCGCCCACCTTGCGTGCCCAGCCAGAAGTCCAGGAACGATGAAACGCTACGAACGCTTTGCCGACGACATCGCTGAATTGATCCGCTCCGGGGTGCTTGGCCCTGGCCAGCGCGTGCCTTCGGTGCGCTATGCCAGCCAGACCCACGGGGTCAGCCCGTCCACCGTGTTTCAGGCCTACTACCTGCTGGAACGCCGCGGGCTGATCCGCGCCCGGCCGCGTTCGGGCTATTTCGTCAATGCCCATGCGCCCCGTCAGTTCAGCGAGCCGCAGGCGCAGGCGCCGGTCAGCGAGTCCACCGACGTGGACGTCAGCGACCTGGTGTTTTCGATCCTCGACTCGATCAAGGACCCGCACACCGTGCCCTTCGGCTCGGCCTTCCCCAGCCCGACGCTGTTTCCACTGCAACGCCTGTCGCGCTCGCTGGCCAGCGCCAGTCGGGCCATGGATCCGCGCGTCGTGGTCACCGACCTGTCGCCGGGCAATCCGCAACTGCGCCGTCAGATCGCCCTGCGCTACATGGTCGCCGGGCTGATGCTGCCAATGGAGGAGTTGCTGATCACCAACGGGGCGCTCGAAGCGCTCAATCTGTGCCTGCAAGCGGTCACCGAGCCGGGCGACCTGGTCGCCATCGAGGCGCCCGCGTTCTATGTCTGCCTGCAGGTGCTCGAGCGTCTGAAGCTCAAGGCGGTGGAAATCCCGGTGCACCCACGTGAAGGCATGGACCTGGACGTATTGGCGCAGACCCTGGAGAAACACCCGATCAAGGCCGTGTGGTCGATGACCACCTTCCAGAACCCGGTCGGCGCGAGCATGCCCGAGGCCAAGAAACAGGCACTGGTGGACCTGCTGCACCGGCATCAGGTGCCGTTGATCGAAGACGATGTCTATGCCGAGTTGTATTACGCACCCCAGGCCCCCAAGCCCGCCAAGGCCTTCGACCGCGACGGTCTGGTAATGCACTGCGGATCGTTTTCCAAGAGCCTGGCGCCCGGCTACCGGGTTGGCTGGGTCGCTGCCGGGCGTTACGCGCAGAAGATCGAACGACTCAAGTTGATGACCTCGCTGTGCGCCTCGATGCCCGCCCAGGCCGCCATCGCCGACTACCTGCAGCATGGCGGCTACGACCGTCACCTGCGCAAATTGCGCTACGCCCTGGAGGGCCAGCAGTCCAGCATGCTGGCGGCCATCGCTCGACATTTCCCGGCCCAGACCCGCGTCAGCCAACCGTCCGGCGGCTATTTCCTGTGGCTCGAACTGCCTGAGCGAATGGATGCGCTCAAGCTGTTCCACATGGCCCTGGCCCAAGGCATCAGCATCGCGCCAGGGCCGATCTTCTCGCCAACGCGGCGCTTCGGCAACTGCATACGGCTGAACTATGGCTCGCCCTGGGACACCACTTGCGAACAGGCGATGCAGACCCTGGGGCGCATCGTCAGCTCGTTCTGAGTGCAGCACCAAGGCGGCAGCGATCAGCGTCTATAGTGAGGACTCGCCGCCTGGAGAACTGACGCCATGTCCACCCTGCCCGCACATCCACCTGATCCCTATACGCTGGCGTGGCACCGCCAGCAAGCGCGCGCGGCCATGCTCGAGGAAGGCATGAAGGAGCAGTGCTTCGAGCTGCTCTGTCAGCAGATGAACGAGGGGTTCTGCATTGTCGAAATGATCGACACCCCACGCGGCCCACTCAGCGACTATCGGCACATCTACCTGAATGCCGCCAGCGTGCGCCACGCGGGTTATCACCGGCACCTGGGCGTCACCGTTCGCGAGCTCATCCCCGATGAGGCCGAGGTGTGGATCAAGCGCTTCGCCGAGGTACAACGGACCGGAGTCAGCAGTACCTTCGTTCACGAACTCAAGGAAGCCCGTCGACTGCTGGCCGTTTCCGTCTATCGATTGGAGCCGACGAGCAAGCGTCGCCTGGGGGTGATCTTTCGCGATCAGTCGTCCAGCGACTTGCTGCTCAGCCGTTACGAGTTGCTCGAACAACGCATCGATGCCGCCCAGGCCGAGCGCAAACTGTTCGGCGATGTGCTCGACAGCAGCCTGGCCAACGTGCTGGTGATGGACAACAACCTGATTCTGCGCGCCATCAACCGGACCGCGCGGGCCACGTTCCAGCGCGAGCATCACTACGTGCCGCAGATCGGCGAGACGCTGGAACAGGCCCTCGCCCCTCTGCCAGAGGCCAGCAAGCTGATGCTGCCGCTGTGGCGCCGGGCCCTGAGCGGGGAATCCGTGGTTCACGTCATCAGCATTGGTGATCGACCCCATCTGCGCCACTATGAATTGCGCATGAGCTGCCTGCGCAACGATGAGCAGCAGATCATCGGCGCTTATCTGTTCGCCTATAACATCACCGAACGGGTCAACGAACAGGAGCGGCTGCGCGAGGCCGAGCAGGCCCTGCGTCAGTCGCAGAAGATGGAAGCGGTCGGTCAGCTCACCGGCGGTATCGCTCATGACTTCAACAACCTGTTGGGCAGCATACAAGGTGCACTGGAGCTGGCCCGGCAGCGCCTGCGCGAATCGCGCGCGGACGATGCCGCGCAGTTGCTCGACAGCGTGCAACAAGACACTGGCCGCGCGGCCTCGCTGGTGCAGCGCTTGCTGGCGTTTTCACGCCAGCAGACCTTGCAACCCCAAGCCATCCATATCCAACACCTGGTCAGCGGGTTGATGCCGCTGATCAAGAGCTCGGTCGGCAGCCGCGTGCAACTGATCGACCGCACCCAGCCTGACCTGTGGCTGACCTGCGTCGACCCCCCGCAACTGGAAAGCGCCCTGCTCAACCTATGCCTGAATGCTCGCGATGCCATGCCCGAGGGCGGCGCCGTGTCCATTCAGTGCGAAAACATCGACATGGATCCGCAACTCGCCGCAGGCCTGGACGCTGCACCGGGCGAGTACCTGCACCTGGCCGTGGCCGACCAGGGCGAGGGCATGACGCAGGAGGTGGCCGAGCGAGCCATCGATCCGTTCTTCACCACCAAGCCACTGGGACAGGGCACGGGCCTGGGGCTTTCGATGGTGTACGGCTTCGTGCGCCAGTCAGGCGGGCAGATGCAGATTCAAAGCACGCCGGGACAGGGCACGACCGTGCACCTGTATTTGCCACGTCATCACTCGATACCTCGACGCACCGTGTTGGTCATCGAAGAACAACCGGCAATGCGCCTGGTGATGCAGGAGTACCTGGAGGACGCGGGCCACAGAGTTCACACCAGCCTCTCGGGCAACGAAGCGTTGTGCGCCGTGCAGCAAGGGCTGCGGCCAAACCTGCTGATTTGCGACGCACGCGTGCTGCGCCAGGAAACCGGTTTACGCCTGCTCCAGGCAGCGCAGCAGGTGAATCCGGCGCTGAAGGTGCTGGTTGTGGCTGAGCCGGGCGAAGCCGTCGGCCTGCACGGCGATACGCGCGTTGAAGTGCTCAACCGGCCGGTCAATGTCGAGGCGTTGGTAAGCCGCATGACGTCACTGCTCGAAGCACTGAAGGTGTCTTGAAACGCACAGGCCGCTGCGTCGGCAGTGAACCGCCCGGCCTGCTGAAATCTCGCTTCAATGACCTGCCGAGGCCGGCCCCGCCTTCGCCGTGAACGGCGGCTTGGCCAGCCACACGAGCAGGATCAAGGCACCGAAGACCCAGGTGAGCAAGGTGAAATAGTCCACCGTGGACATCATGTAGGCTTGGCTGTTGAGGATCTGCTCGAGCTGCGCATAGCTCTGCGGGCTCGCCCCGCCCAACTGGGCCAACGTGTGCCGGGTCGCCGGGTCGTATTGGCTGATGTGCTCGCTCAGGTAGGCATGGTGCTGATCGGCCCGGCGAATCCAGATCCAGGTGGTCAGCGACGCGGCGAAGCTGCCGCCCAAGGTGCGCAGGAACGTCGCCAGGCCAGAACCGTCGGCGATCTGCTGGGGCGGCAGGTCCGAGAGCAGAATGCTCAAGGTGGGCATGAAGAACAGCGCCACGCCAATCCCCATGAACAACTGCACCAGGGCGATGTGCAGGAAATCCACTTCGCTGGTGAAGCCGGCGCGCATGTAGCAACTGGCGCCGATCGCCAGGAACGCCAGACCGGCCAGTAGGCGCAGGTCGAAGCGATGGGCATATTTGCCGACGAAGGGCGACATGATCACCGGCAGCAGACCGATGGGCGCGACCGCCAGGCCGGCCCAGGTCGCGGTGTAGCCCATCTGCGTCTGCAGCCACTGGGGCAGGATCAGGTTGATGCCGAAGAACCCCGAGTAGCCACCGACCAGCACCAAGGTGCCGATGCGGAAATTGCGGTGCACGAACAAGCGCAAATTGACCACCGGATGACGATCGGTCAGTTCCCAGATCACGAACACGGCCAGGAACACCACCGAGATGAGGCTCCCGGCAACGATGAACGAGGATTCGAACCAATCCAGGTCATTGCCCTTGTCGAGCACCACCTGCAAGGCACCCACGCCAACGATCAGCGTCAGCAGACCGACGTAGTCCATGGGCTGACGACTGGTAGTCACCGGCCGCGCGCGCATCTGCTGGCGCACCACCGCAGCGGCGAACAGGCCGATGGGCACGTTGATGAAGAAGATCCAGGGCCAACTGTAGCTGTCGGTGATCCATCCGCCGAGAATCGGTCCGGCAATCGGCGCCACCACCGTGACCATCGCCAGCAGCGCCAAGGCCATGCCGCGCTTGGCAGGCGGATAGACTGCGATCAGCAACGTCTGGGTCATCGGGTACAGCGGCCCGGCGACCACCCCCTGCAGCACGCGAAAGCCCACCAATTCCGGCATGGATTGCGCAATACCGCACAGGAACGAGGCCAGCACGAACAGCAGCGTGGCCCAGATGAACAGCTTGACCTCACCGAAGCGTCGGCTCAGCCAGCCGGTCAGCGGCAAGGCGATAGCATTGCTCACCGCGAATGAAGTGATGACCCAGGTGCCCTGCTCGTAGCTCACCCCCAGGTTGCCGGAAATGGTCGGCAGCGCCACGTTGGCGATGGTGGTATCCAGCACCTGCATGAACGTCGCCAGCGACAACCCGATGGTCGTCAGCAGCAGACTCGGCGGGGTGAACTGAGCGGGGGCGCCGTTGCTCATTGCGACGCCGTCTTGCCGCTGGCGGCGCTGTTGTCATGAATCAGCTTGGCGATCAGGCGGTCGGCTTCGGCCAGTTGGCGGTCGTACACTTCGGTGGCATAGCTGGCCTGCTGCGGCGGTTGCTGGGCCAGGGTCGGACCGCTCTGGTCGTGCAGGTCGACCTCGACCACGGTCGACAAGCCGATACGCAGCGGGTGCGTCTTGAGCTGTTCTGGGTCCAGGTGCACGCGAACGGGCACCCGCTGGACGATCTTGATCCAGTTGCCGGTGGCGTTCTGTGCGGGCAGCAAAGCGAACGCGCTGCCGGTACCAGCGCCGAGGCTCTCGACGGTGCCGCGGTAGATGACGTCGCTGCCGTAGAGGTCGGCGGTGACTTCCACCGGCTGACCGATGCGCATGTCGCGCAGTTGGGTTTCCTTGAAGTTGGCGTCGATCCACACCTGATTCAGCGGGATCACCGCCATGGTCGCGGTGCCCGGTTGCAGGCGCTGGCCAAGCTGCACGGTGCGCTTGGCGACGTAGCCGGTGACCGGCGCCACCAGCGTGGTACGGGCATTGTCCAGATAGGCCTGACGCAAGTCCGAAGCGGCAGCAAGCACATCCGGGTGCGAAGCGACCACGGTGTCATCGACCAGCGCCGTGCTGGTGTTGAGTTGCTGGCGCGCGCTGTCCAGGGCGCTTTGCGCACTGGACAGGTCATCGCGCGAGTGCGACAGCTCTTCGGCGGAAATCGCCCCGCTGTCGGCGAGCACCTTGCGGCGGTTGTAATTCTCTCGCGCTTTCTTCAATTCGGCCTGGCGCGCCTGCATCTGCGCCTTGAGCGCATCGACGTTGCTGTACAGCCCGCGCACCTGGCGTACGGTGTGCGCCAGCTTGGCCTCGCTGGCCTGCAATGCCACCTCCCCATCGCTCGGATCGAAACGCAGCAGCACCTGCCCAGCCTGGACCAGGTCGCCATCATCGGCACCGATGCTGATGACGGTGCCGGTAATCAGTGGCGTGATCTCCACCACGTTGCCGTTGACGTAGGCATCGTCGGTGCTCTCATGCCAGCGCCCGACCAGGGCGTACCAGGCCCAGGCGGCAGCACCGGCGAGGACCACCAGCAGCAGCAGGGCCAGTAGCCAGGTCTTGCGCTTGCGATTGGCGCCCGGCTCTTGTGCGGGGGCGGGTGCATCGGAGGGAGTGGCCATGACGTTACCTTCGAATCAAGTCGGATCAGGGGTGCGATCGCCGAAGCGAGCGATCGTCAGGGGGTCGCCGGCAGCCAGAAGCAGCTTCGCCAGCAGGGTCTCGAGCGCCTTCAGCTCGGTAGGTTCGAGCGCGCCGACCAGCTCGTTCATGGCCATGGCGCCGATCTCCGGCAAGCGATCGGCCAGACGCTGACCGTCTGCCGTCAAGGCCAGGCGCACCTGGCGCCGGTCTTGCGGGCAGCGCGTACGCAGCAGCAAGCCTTTGTGCTCCAGACGATCGAGCATGCGAGTCATCGAGCCGCTGTCCAGACCCAGATAGCGGCACAGGTCGGCCGGCGTATCCACGTGGTACTGGGTGATGATGATCAGCACTTTGAACTGGGCCGCGGTCACGCCGTCACCTTCCAGGTGCCAATCGAGAATACGGTCCTTCAACAGCGCGGCGCGGCCCAGCAACATGCCGATGGCGCAGGTCTGGAAGTTCTCCGGGGTGAAATGGGCCATCGGAATCGCTCGACATCGCAATAATGTTAGAAAATATTACTGCCTAGGCAGTAAATGTCAAAAACTTTATTAGTTTCCTACCTAAAATCTTATTCATGTGTCCGCCGACACGATAACGCTGCAAAACCCATCAAAAAACGCGCAACTGATAGGTATTCGCCATTATCTCGGTTCTCGCCATGCAGCGCTGACGGTAGAATGCGCAAAACCGGGAGCCACGATGAATCAGGACCGCCTCACATCAACCGACGCCGATGCCGTCACCGATGCCGCCGCGCAGTGGTGCATGCGCCTGCACGCCGAGGATTGCTCGGACGCCGAGCGTGAGGCCTTCGCGCAGTGGTTGGCCGCCGATCCGCAGCACGCCGAGGAATACCAGGCGATGCTGGAAATCTGGCAAACCGCCGACTTGCTGCCCCGCCCACCCGCTACCACCCGCCAAGCCCCCGCTGGCCGTGTGCGCCGCCGCGCATGGCGCCCCGCCGCTTCGGCAGCGATGATCAGCGTGCTCGCGCTGCCCCTGGCGGCCTGGATCGGCTGGGAGCTGGGCTGGCTGCCCAACCGCTATCAGCATTTCGACAGCAGCGATCAGGTGCGCGCCGTGCAACTGGCCGATGGCAGCAACGTCGAACTCAACCTGCACAGCGAGGTGCGCTTTCTCAACTTCAAGGATCGGCGTCGGGTCGATCTGGTCAAGGGCGAAGCCTTTTTCGACGTCAGCCACGACAGCCAGCACCCCTTCATCGTGCATGCCGGACGTGGCCAGATCCGCGTGACAGGTACGCAATTCAACGTGTGGAAGTACCAGGACCAGGTCAAGGTGACACTGGTCGAAGGCTCGGTGCTGGTCTCCAGCGATGGCAGCGATGGCGGCTATCGCCTCGGCCCAGGCATGCAGGCCAGCTACCGCACCGGCGATTTCGAGCCGCGGTTGGCTCAGAGCGACGACTACGCCAACAGCCTGGCCTGGCGCAGCGGGCGCATGGTGCTGGACAACCTCAGCCTGTCCCAGGCGCTGCCGGTGATCAACCGCTACCTGGACAAGCCGCTGATGCTGGCCGACAACAACGTCGGCAGCATTCGTATCAGCGGCATCTACGACACCCGCGATGTTCGCCAGTTGGTCGACAACCTGCCCAAGGTCCTGCCGATCTATCTCACCCGCAGCAACGACGGCAGTACCGTGCTCAACCGTATCCTGCCCTCCCCCCACAAACGCTGAAGCGCAAGCGCCCGGCATCCGAACGAACTCGGCGAGCGGCGCGTCGGTCACACCTTGGGCATGCACATGGAAATCATCCCAGAAGGAGACGGACATGCCCTACCCATTTGCTCCCCTGCCCAACGCACTGCGCCACATCGTGCTGGCCGGCGCCCTGCTGACCGGCAGCGCACTGGTGCACGCCGATGACGTGCTCCTGGTCGGCAACAAGGCCGACGCCAGCGTGTCGGCGCTCGACACGCGCACCGGCAAGGAGCTGGTGACGCTGAAAGTCGGCACCGGCCCGCACGAAGTCGTGGTCTCGGGCAACAACCTGTTGGCCGTTGCTGGCAACTATGGTGTTCAAGGCACCGCCAACAACACCCTGAGCGTGATCGACTGGCCGACCCGCAGCGTGGTGCGCACCATCGACCTGGGCCAGGATTCGCGTCCGCACGGCATTCGCTTCCTGCCCGACAGCCAGCGGGTGGTGGTGACCACCGAAGACAGCGACCGCCTGCTGGTCGTCGACCTGGTCCAGGGCCAGGTCACCGACCGCATCGACATCGGCGGCGGCAAACCGCACATGGTCGCCTTGGCGCCCGGCGCCGAGCGCGCCTACGTCACCCATGTCGACGGCGGTCAGTTATCGGTGGTGGACCTGCTGCACAAGAAAAAACTCTATGACATTCCCACCGGCAACGGCAGCGAAGGCGTGGCGGTGACCCCGGATGGCAAGCAGGTGTGGGTCAGCAACCGCGGCGGCAACGAGGTGGTCATCGTCGATCCGCAGCGCCGGGAAGTCACCGATCGCATCCGTACCGGGCTGTTCCCCATCCGCGTGGCCATGACGCCCGACGGCAAGTACGCACTGGTGACCTGCGCCAAGTCGGCGGAACTGGCGGTCATCGACGTGGCCGCCAAGAAAGAGATCAAGCGCATCGGTTTGGCGCGAGAAGGCGCTGAGTACCGACGCACGCTACTGGGCGAAGAAGCGCTGCCCATCGGCGCGGTGGTCTCCCCTGACGGCAAACAGGTGTACGTGGCCATCAGCGGCGGTGACGAGGTGGCGGTGATCGACACCGCCAACTGGACCGAGAAAGCCCGCTGGAAAACCCGCGCCGAGCCGGACGCATTGGCCATCGTGGTGCAGCCCAAGCAGGACGAGTGACGCAGCGACGGTCCTATCCGACTGCGGCCGTGGCATCCACCACGCGCAGACAGTCGCGCCCACCGCGCTTGGACTGGTAGAGCACCGCGTCCCCCTGTTCGATCAACGCCGCCAGGCTCGCTGGCGGCTGATCGAACAGGTGAGCGCCAATGCTCAGGGTGACCGCCATCGGCGTGGCGAAAGACTGTGCCGTGATGTGCTGGAAGCGCTCGCGCAGCAGCGCCCCCAACACCTGGACTTCGTCACGCCTGGCGTTGCCCAGCAGGATGATGAATTCGTCACCACCCAGACGTGCGGCCAGCGCATGGGGCGGCAACAGCCCCTGGATGGTTTCGCTCAAGGCCACCAGCAGGCGATCACCGGCGGTGTGTCCGTACAAGTCGTTGACCAGTTTGAAATGGTCGATGTCGATCAATAGCGCAGCACTCGGTCGCTCGCCACTGGTCGCCTGCAACAGCCTCGGTGCGCGCATTTCCAGGGCGCGGCGATTGAACAGTGCCGTCAACGGATCACGCGCCGCCAGCAACGCAATGCGCTCCTCGCGACGGTAGCGCTCGGTGCCGGTCATCGACAGCGCAATCAGCATGATCGCCATGGCCCCTTCGATCAGCGAGATCTGGATGATTTCGCCACGAAACGCGGCCAGATCGATCAGCGTCCCGGGAACCACCGCAGTCGAAGCCTTGGCCACATAGAACAGGCCATGACCCAGCAGGATGTAGCGCAGTTGAACGGCACCCACGCTCAGCGACACGCCATGGGGGCGCAGCAGGAAACTGGCGCGCAGCGAAACCCCGGCCACCAGCAGCGATTGCACACCCAGCATGATCTTCGACCACGCCGGCCCTTCTGGCAGCAACAGCATGCCGGCCCACAGCAGGACGATCAGCAACCAGGCCCGTGACAGTCGCACCTCGGTAAAACGGGCGACGCCCAGCAGAAAGCAGAAATGCGCGAAGATCAACAGACCGTTGGCGAACCAGATGCCGACCAGCAAATAACCGTTCATGCGCAACAGCGCCAGCACGCAGCCGATCATGATGGTGGCGAAACCTGCACTCCAGTACAGCAACGACGACTCACGTACGCTGCGCCATTCGATTGCCAGGTAAAGCGCAGCCGCGGCCGCTAGGGCGACACTGAGTGCCAGGAGGGTGGGAGGGTCGAGCGTCATGAACCAGCGAGCCTGTGATGGGGAGCAAACGCGGCGATTGTAAGCGCTTCCACCGCGATTGCAGAGTGCCATCTCATCGGATTGCCGGGGCCGTTGCAGCGACCCCGGACAGTACCGCTATTTCAGGTCGAAACGGTCCAGTTCCATGACCTTGACCCAAGCCGCGACGAAGTCCCTGACGAACTTGTCCCTGCCATCATCGCTGCCGTAGACCTCGCTCAGCGCCCGCAGCTGGGCGTGGGAGCCGAACACCAGATCTACCCGCGTACCGGTCCATTTCACCTGCCCGGTCTTGCGATCACGGCCCTCGAAGGTCTCGTTGTCGCCTGAGGTCGGCTTCCACTGCGTGCCCATGTCCAGCAGGTTGCGGAAGAAGTCGTTGCTGAGAGTGCCCGGCTTGTCAGTGAACACGCCATGCTGACTGCCGCCGTGGTTGGCGCCAAGCACCCGCAGGCCGCCGACCAACACAGTCAGTTCCGGGGCGCTGAGGGTCAGCAGTTGGGCCTTGTCCAGCAACAGTCGCTCGGCCTTGACGCTGTAGCGGGCCTTGCTGAAGTTGCGCAGGCCATCGGCGAGCGGTTCGAGCACGGCGAAGGACTCGACATCGGTCTGTGCCTGAGCGGCATCGGTGCGACCGGGACGGAACGGTACATGGATGGGATGGCCGCCGTCCTTGGCGGCTTTCTCGACCGCCGCGCAGCCGGCCAATACGATCAGATCCGCCAGGGAGACGCGTTTGCCAGTGGCGCTGAACTCGTCTTGGATCTTCTCAAGCGCCTTGAGCACTTTATCCAACTGCTCAGGCTGGTTAGCGGCCCATGAGCGTTGCGGCTCAAGACGCAGTCGGCCGCCGTTGGCGCCGCCGCGCTTGTCCGAACCGCGGAAGGTCGAAGCCGACGCCCAAGCGGTGGCAACCAGTTCGCCCACACTCAAGCCTGAGGCCAGCACCTTGGCCTTCAGGTCGGCAATGTCCTGCTCGCCCACCAGCGGATGGTCGACTGCGGGGATCGGGTCTTGCCAGATCAGTTCCTCCTGCGGGTTTTCCGGCCCCAGGTAACGTGCCAGCGGTCCCATGTCACGGTGGATCAGCTTGTACCAGGCACGGGCGAAGGCATCGGCCAACTGCTCCGGGTGATCCTTGAAACGGCGGGCGATGGGGGCATAGATCGGGTCGAAGCGCAGCGCCAGGTCGGAGGTGAGCATCATCGGCGCATGGCGCTTGTTTGGATCGTGCGCATCGGGCACGGTGTTGGCGCCTTTGCCGTCCTTGGGTCGCCATTGGTGAGCGCCGGCCGGGCTCTTGGTCAGTTCCCACTCGAAGTCGAACAGGTTGTTCAGGTATTCATTGCTCCAGCGGGTCGGGGTCGAAGTCCAGGTCACCTCCAGGCCGCTGGTGATGGCGTCGCCACCCTTGCCGCTGCCGAAGGTGCTGGCCCAGCCCAGGCCCTGCTGCTCCAGCCCGGCAGCTTCGGGTTCAGCGCCTACGTGGTCCGCCGGACCTGCGCCGTGGGTTTTGCCGAAGGCGTGGCCGCCGGCGATCAGGGCAACCGTCTCTTCATCGTTCATGGCCATGCGGCCGAAGGTTTCGCGGATGTCCTTGCCCGAGGCGACGGGGTCGGGATGACCTTCGGGGCCTTCAGGGTTGACGTAGATCAGGCCCATCTGCACGGCGGCCAGCGGGTTCTCCAGATTGCGTGCGCCCGGCTCGGTGCGGCTCTGCTCCTCACCGTGCTTGGCAGGCTCGGCCACCAGATCTCCCTGCCCCGGCGCCTGGGCCTTGCCATAGCGGGTGTCGCCACCAAGCCAGACCTTTTCCGAGCCCCAGTACACGTCTTCGTCCGGCTCCCAGACATCGGCGCGGCCACCGGAGAAGCCGAAGGTCTTGAAGCCCATGGACTCCAGCGCCACATTGCCAGTGAGCACGATCAGGTCGGCCCAGGAGATGTTGCTGCCGTACTTCTGCTTGATCGGCCAGAGCAGGCGTCGGGCCTTGTCCAGGCTGACGTTGTCTGGCCAGCTGTTGAGCGGGGCGAAGCGTTGCTGGCCGGAGCCGGCGCCGCCGCGCCCGTCGGCAATGCGGTAGGTGCCAGCGCTGTGCCAGGCCATGCGCACGAACAGCGGACCGTAGTGACCGAAGTCAGCAGGCCACCAATCCTGGGAGTCGGTCATCAGGTTCGCGATGTCCTGCTTCAGGGCTTGAAAGTCCAGGCGCTTGAAGGCCTTGGCGTAATCGAAGTCCGGGTCCATCGGGTCGGACTGCTCGCCGTGCTGGTGCAGGATCCTCAGGTTCAACTGATCGGGCCACCAGTCGCGGTTGCTGGTGCCCTCCCCGGCCGTGTGATGGAAGGGGCATTTCGATTCGTTCGACATGTGCGCTTACCTTGCAGGTTCGGTTATCCAGATTTCCGGTCTGTGCCGGGCGATCCGCGGGCCGAGCCAGGAACTCGACCCATCTGCTCATCAGGGATGGTCGGACAGGAGCCGACGCTGGCTCACCGCGCGTCAGACGCACGAGGCGAAGCCAGGGGAAAGACTAGCCGAGCTTCGGCAGAGGTCTAATAGAGTGGCTGTTCAGGGGCGATAGTCAGGGTCTTTCAGCACCCTGAGCCCGCTAACGACGGCGTTGCATCCACGCCGCCCCCAGGCCGCTGAGGCAAATAATGGCGATACCGAACACGCTGAGGGTATCCGGCACCTGGCCGAATACCAGCAATCCGAGCAGCCCGGCGAACACGATCTGGCAATAGCTGAACGGCGCCAGCAGCGCAGGGGCGGCGTGGCGGAAGGCTTGGGTCAGCAACAGGTGCGCGGTCATGCCGCAGCCGCCGAGCGCCAGCATCAGCAACACATGGGAGGCTTGCGGGGTTTGCCAGAAGAACGGCACCAGTGCGCTCATGATCAGGGTGTTGCACAGGCCCGCATAGAAGTTGCTGGTGGTGGGGCTGTCGTGTGCGGCCAGAATACGGGTGAGCAACTGGTAGAAGCAGAAGCCCAACGCCGAGCCGAACGGGAACAGGATGGCCGGTGTGAACATCGCGCCGCCCGGATGCACCACCACGAGCACCCCGATAAAGCCCAGCACCACGGCCAGCCATTGACCAGGCGTGACCCGCTCCTTGAGCAGCGGCGCCGACAGCGCAGTGACCAGTACCGGAGCCAGAAAGTTGACCGAGGTCGCTTCGGCCAGTGGCAGGTATTGCAAGCCGGCGGTGAACAGCAGACTGGTACTGAGCAAGCTCAGGGCACGCAGGGTTTGCAGGAGTGGGCGGCGAGTGCGCAGCACGCGCAGCCCCGCTTGAGGCAGGAAGATGCCCGCCATGAGCAAGGTGTGCACCACGTAGCGCGCCCACACCACCATGATGATCGGGTAGAGACCGCCCAGGTACTTGGACAGTCCGTCGTGACTGGCAAACAGGAAAGTCGCCACGACCACCAGGGCGATGCCATGCAGCGGGTGATTGACGCCAGACAACGGGGTGCGGGTGGTCATGCGGATCTCGGGCCGTGGCAAACGCTGGCAGTTTAGAAGAGTTGCACGAGCCCAGGGAAAGACAATGCCCGTCCAAGGGACGGGCAATGGCAACGAGCGTGCGGTTATCGGCCAGACAGGCCGCTCAAGCGTGTCCGTGCGACAGGCGCTCTCACCGTCTCACTTCTCTTCGAGTACCGCCTTGCCCTTGACCGCACGAGGGCCTCGCCACGCCCAGAACAACAGGCCGGGGAACGGCGCCCATACCACGAATACGACCCAGAGCATCTTGCGCTCGGCACGTCGGTCGCTGCCGATGATGTGCCAAATCGCCCAGACTTGCAGGAGGATCACCACCACCGCGACGACGATCCAGATCGTTCCGATTTCCATGAGCGTTCTCCCGTGTGCATGTACTGTATTGGTTCGCGCCAAGCGGCAAGGGTTCAGTCGGATACGCAGGCGATTGCGCGTGCACCCTGGCCTGTTCAACGATTGTCTTTCCGCGCGACGGGTAGCACACTCGCTGCGCCAGAGAAGCCCATGGAGTCCGCTGTGCCAACGCCCCGCCAGTTCAGCAAGAAGACCAGCACCAGCAACATGCTGCGGCTCAAATCCGGCGCCAGCGACGAACAGAAGCCCTACCACGTAGGTTTCGTCCTGCTCGAGCACTTCTCCATGGCCAGCTTCACCGTGGCGATGGACGTGCTGGTCACCGCCAACTTGCTGCGCGCCGAGCGCTTCGCCTTCACCGCGCTGTCGTCCAGCGGCGACCGGGTACTCAGCGACCTGGGCCTGGAATTGATCGCCAGCGAGCTCGATCCGTCCGCCCTGAAGACACTCGACCTGCTGGTGGTCTGCGGCGGCCTGCGCACCCTGCTCAAGTACCCTGAACTGGACCGTCTGCTGGCCGATTGCGCCGCCCACGGCATGGCCCTCGGCGGCTTATGGAATGGCGCCTGGTTCCTCGGCCGGGCCGGGGTGCTCGGCGATTACGGCTGCAGCATCCATCCCGAGCAACGCGCCAGCCTGGCCGAGCGCAGCCCGCAGACGCGCATCACCCCGGCCAGCTTTACCCTCGACCGCGACCGCCTCACCGCCGCCAGCCCCAACGGCGCGATGGAGCTGATGCTTGGCCTGGTGCGCCGCTTGTACGGCGATGCGCTGGCCGAAGGCGTCGAGGAAATCCTGTCCTTCTCCGGCGCGCGCTATCGTCAGGTCGGGCCCGGCGCCAAGAAATCCATGAGCTTGCAACTGCGCACCATCGTCGAGCTGATGGAAAACAACCTGGAAGAAACCCTCAGCCTCGACCAACTGGCCGCCTACAGCGGTCGCTCGCGGCGCCAGATCGACCGGCTGTTCCAGGCCCAGCTCGGCACCTCGCCACGGCGCTACTACATGGAGTTGCGCATCACCAAGAGCCGGCGCTTGCTGCAGTATTCGGACCTGTCGGTGATGGAAGTGGCGGTCGCTTGCGGTTTCGTCTCGGTATCGCACTTCAGCAAATGCTATGCCGCCTACTTTGGTTACCCGCCGTCGCGCGAGCAACGCCTGGGCGAGTGAGCCGACAACAGTGTTGAACTAATCCAGGCGCGCGGCTCCCTAACCTCTGACACATCCATGGCCACTCACAGGAAGGGTTGATCCATATGAAGCGTGAACAGATCGAAGGCGTCGCGGACAAGGTAATCGGCAAGGCGCAGAGCGCCGCTGGCGAGTTTCTCGAAGACCCGGACCTGGCCGCCGAGGGCGATGCGCGTCAGGCCGTCGGTCAAGTGACCAAAAGCTATGGCGACGCGGTGAACAACGTGTCGAACTTCGTCAAGGAAAAGCCGCTGACCGCCCTGGCAGTCGGCGCGGCGATCGTGCTGGTGGTCAACCGCCTGCTGCGACGCTGATCGCCAGTGGGTGTACTGGGGCCGCTTCTGCGGCCCTTGTGCTTTCTGGGCACCCTGGGGAGCGCGCGGTCATGCGCGGATGTAATTGAGCACGGCCTCGCAGAGCATCTGCTTGTGCCGCACCTTGATGGCTTCATCGCTCAGGTCGATCTGGAAGATTTCGCCGAAGGTATGCCGGTTCGATACCCGGTAGAAACTGAACGAACTCATCAGCATGTGCAGGTCGATGACCTCGATACCGGGGCGAAACACGCCCTCCTCCACGCCCCGGCGCAACACCCGCCCCAACGCCTCGAGCACCAGGCTGCTCATTTCGCCGATCACCGGCGCCTGCTTGACGAACTCGCCGTAGTGGATGTTTTCGGTGCAGACGATGCGCACGAAGTCCACGTTCAGGTCGTGGTGATCGAAGGTGAACTCCACCAGACGGAGGATGGCCTGCTCCGCGGATAGCGACTCAAGGTCCAGGCTGTGTTCGGTCTTGCGAATGTCGCCGTAAAGCTTGATCAAGCACTCCAGGTACAACTGCTCCTTGCTGCCGAAGTAGTAGTAGATCATGCGCTTGGAGGTGGCCGTACGATCGGCGATCGCATCGACCCGCGCCCCGGCGAGCCCCTGCTCGACGAACTCTTGGATCGCCGCCTGGAGAATGTCCTCACGGGTCTTTTCCGGGTTGTTCTTGCGCGCCCTGCGCCCCCGGACCATTGGCTGGTCGGGGCTGACTTGCGGATCACTCATACCGACTCACAGGCTATCTGGTTGTAGTGGGCGGGGATTATCCGTGACCTGACCGGCACTGGGAAGCATGGACATCCGGCAGGGCCCGGTCACTGGCGCACGTGCTTGAGCGCCGCCAGCACATGCCCGGTAGCCCGATCGCCGTCGCCCTCGCGACACGCGATGCCCAGCGACCGCCACAAGCCCGGCCGTAACGCGCGGCACACGATGCGCCGATCCAGCTCGGGGCCTTCGCCTTCCTGAGGCAGCAAGGTCGCGCCATAGCCCGCCGCCACCAGGCTCTTGATCGCATCGTTGTAGTTCAGCTCGATGCGCGCCTGCGGATAGAGCCCGGCCGCCGCGAACCACTCGGCGGTAACTCGCGACAACTGGGTGCCGCTGTCGTTGAGAATCAACGCGCGCGCGGCCAGCCACGTGGGCGTCAGCCGCGCCGGGGGCTGCCAGTCGGCCGGCACGTAGGCCAGGATCGGGTCGCGCCGCCAGGGCATCAACTTCACACCTTTGCTGGCGGTCTGCGGCAGGGCCACCAGGCCGATATCCAGGCGACCGTCGCGCAACGCGGCCAACGAGGCCTGGGAAGTCAGCACCTGCACCTGCACGTCGATGCCAGGGTGGTCGCGCTGCAGCGCTGCCAGCGCGCTGGGCAGCAGGTGAGCGATGGCCCCGGTGGACGCGCCCAGGCGCACACGCCCGGTCAGCCCGGCCACCTGCCCACGCACCTCTTCCAAGGCCTGCTCGGCGTCCGCCAGCAAACGCCGGGCGCGCTCCAGCAGGGTCTGCCCAACGGCGGTGGCGCGCACCTGGCCGCGGGTCCGAGTCAACAAGGGCGCACCAACCCGCGCCTCCAGTTCGGCCACATGCAGGCTGATGGTCGGCGGCGCCAGGTTGAGCTGACGCGCAGCCTGGGCAAAAGAGCCGAGGTCGGCGATCACCACCAGGGTACGCAGGCGATCGAGGCTGATTTCTCGCACAACAAAACTCCGGTTACACACAAGCTCAATTCAGAAAAACTGAATTTCATGCTCATGATATTCAAATTTTCTTTTATTCAAACCGGCGCGAGGATAGCACCACCTCTTGCGTGAACGGACCTTGCACCATGCACCAGCCCCTGATTTTCATCGACGGCGACCAAGGCACGACCGGCCTGCAGATCCATGCCCGGCTGAAGGGACGCACCGACCTGCGCCTGCTGACCCTGCCTGACGCCGAGCGCAAAGACCCTCGGCGCCGGGCCGAGGCCCTCAACAGCGCCGACATCGCCATTTTGTGCCTGCCTGACGACGCGGCCCGCGATGCCGTGGCGACGCTACGCAATCGGCAGGTGCGGGTGATCGATGCCAGTTCCGCGCACCGTACCGCGCCGGGGTGGGTGTACGGGCTGCCCGAGCTGGACGCCCAGCAGCCCGAGCGCATCGCCTTCGCTATGCGGGTCAGCAATCCCGGCTGCTACCCGACCGGCGCCATTGCCCTGCTGCGGCCGCTGGTCGAGGCCGGCCTGCTGCCGGCGGACTATCCGCTCGCCATCCACGCGATTTCCGGCTACTCCGGCGGCGGTCGCGGCGCTGTCGAACGCCACGAACACGCCGGCGAGCACCGCCTGCCGGCACTGCAACTCTACGGCCTCGAACTGGCCCACAAGCATGTGCCGGAGATCCAGGCCCATGCCGGTCTGAGCGCTCGCCCACTGTTCCTGCCGGGCTACGGCGACTACCGTCAGGGCATTGTGCTGACCACGGCCCTGCACCTGCGCCTGCTGCGCCCAGGCGTCACCGCAGAGCACCTGCAAGCCTGCCTGCACCAGCACTATCACGGCGCCCGTCACGTGCAGCTCATGCCCTTGCATCAGCAAGGACCGGCCACGGCACTGGACCCTGAGGCTCTCAACGGCAGCGACGACCTGCGCCTGGCCTTGTACGCCAATCCCGAGCACGGCCAGGTCCTGCTCAGCGCCGTGTTCGATAACCTCGGCAAGGGCGCTGCTGGCGCCGCGGTACAGAACCTGGACTTGCTGCTCAGCGCCCTGCGGCGCTGAGGCCCTACCGGCGAAAACGGTTAGACTGTGCATCCCGCGTCGCTCGACGCAGGATGCCTTCAACCGCTGGAGCTTGCCCCGATGTACATCCTGAGCCGCCTCGACGGCGTGCCGCCCGAATCCTTCCAGAACCAGATTCGCCAGTTGGTGATCGAGCAGGCCAGCGCGCTGAGCAGCGTCGCCATCGCCGCCGACAACCCGCTGTACCCGCTGTACCAATACAGCGTGGGCCTGGAGGTCCACCAGTACCTGCAAGCGCTGGACGGTCAGCGCGGTCTGGCCGTGGAACTGATCCTGGCGTTGGACGCCGAGGCGCCCGACCGCCTGCTCGGTTTCGCCCTTGCCCTGCCCGCCCAGGATGACCCGCACACCTGCGCCCTGGCCTTCCTGGCGGTGGTGCCCAGCCATCGCCGCGAGGGCATCGCCCGCGGTTTGCTGGCGGACCTGCGCAGTCGCTACGCCTGCGTGGAAATGAGCGCCTTGCCCCATACGGTGCCCTGGTTCGAAGCCATGGGTTTGCAAGTGGTCGGTGCCCAGGCCGCACACGTGCTGATGAGCAGCAGCGGCAGAGCCAGCGACGCGCTGATCGGCCGACTGGACACCGCCACGATCTACCAGACGCTTGAAGTGCGGCAAATTCATGCCTACCTGCTCAAGCAGCACGGTGACGCCGCGATGATCGAGGCCGAGCGGGCCCGTAACGAGCGGCTGGACGAGCTCGAACTGCAAGCACAGGCGTGCGCGGCCCTACGCAAACAGGTGCACTGAGGGATGAGGCGTGCCATTGATTGCTCGCGCTCGCACCACCCAGCACTGAACGACCGGCCCGGGCACGTCACGTCATTGCGGAACACGACATGGAACTGCACATTCACCTGATCGGCGGCAAAGGCCTGACCGATCAGCTCCACCAGCAATTACACGAAGCCATCGCGCGTGGACACCTGGCCGTCGGCACGCAGTTGCCGCCCACGCGCCTCCTGGCCGAGCAAGTTGCCTTCGCGCGGGGTGCACTGCACAGCCGCCGACGTCCTGGTGTGCAACGGTGCTCAGCAGGCGCTGGAACGGGTTCGCGACGCGTTGCACTCACTCAGTTGACCGTGGCAGTCTGCGCGCTTGAAACGCTACGCCGCATGGCGCTGGCGTAGCCCGCAGGCGCGAAGCGCGCGGTGACCAGTAACATCGCCAGCACCGTCACCGCGAGCAGGCTCCAGGACGCCTGGAAACTCCCGGTGGCCTCGCGTAACCAACCGGTCAGGTAAGGCACGGTGCCCGTGACGATGAACCCGACACCTTGCACGAATGCCGCCAAACTCCCCGCTTCGGGCGCGCCACGCAGATGCTCGAGGGTGAGCGTCAGACTCAGGCTGAAGCACGCGCCCAAGCCCAGGCCGATCATCGCCACCCAAGCCATCATGGCCTGACCCGGTGCCAGCAACAGGCCGACAAAGCCCAGCAGTTGAATACCCAGCGCCAGCCACAGGCCAGGTCTTCTGTCAGACAGATGCCGCAGCAGCAGCGGCAGACCTAACGCGCCGAGCACCTGGAATACCGTCATCCCCCCCACCAACTCGCCACCGCCCTGGGCCGAGCCGCCCTGTTCCAGATGGAACGCCGGCAGCCAGGCCACCATGCTGGTATAGCCGCCATTGATCAGACCGAAGTACAGCGCCAGCAACCACGCCCGACGATTGCCGAACCAGTGCCCTGCGCCGACTTCGTTCAGCGTCTGCGGCGCCTGGCGCGGGCGCAGCCAGCACCAGGCGAGCACCGCCAACAGTGCAGGCAGCGCCCAGATACCCAGGCCGCTTTGCCAACGTCCGCTCAACGCGCTGACACCCGGCCCGAGCACCGCCGCCAAGCCGCCGCCGCTCATCAACGCCGCCGAGTACAGGCCCATGCAGACGGCCAGTCGGCTGGCGAACCAGCGGCTGACCAGGCCAGGCATCATGCCCTGCACCAAGGCCACGCCCAGGCCCGCGATCAGCGCACTGCCCACCAGCGCCCACGCGCTGTCCAGGTACAGGCGCCACAGGCATGCGGCAGCGATGGCCAGCAGCCCCAGCAACATCGCACCGTGCTCACTGAGCCAACGCCGCAGCCAGGGTTGCAGCAGTGGGACCAAGCCCATGCACAACACCGGCAGCGCCGTGAGCAGGGCCGCTTGTTGGTAGCCCAGCCCGGTGCCGTGGCGCATGGGTTCGAGCAAAGGCCCGATACTGGTCAGGATCGGTCGCAGATTGAGAGCCAGGAGGATCACCAGCAGCAGGTTCGCGGCACCTCTCAGGTTGATGGGGTTGGACATGCCACGGCTCCTGGGACGACGGCCGGCCATTATCCAAGCCGCCAGCCAGCAACAGAAATGAAGAGATTGCATGCAGGTCAGTGGCGGCTCGAATGCCACGCGAGATTGGCCTCCCGATAAAGGTGCGCATTGGCTATCGGTGAGCCTCAGGTGTCTGGGTACGCTGGCCACGTTCACCCCTGAATCACACTGACCGGAGCGTCCTCATGCACGACCGAATCGAATGGGCCAAGCACGCGCCCGAGGCCTACAAGGCCATGGCTGGACTGGAAAAAGTACTGGCCAGTTGCGGCCTGGAGCATTCGCTGCTGGAGCTGGTACGCCTGCGCGCCTCGCAGGTCAACGGCTGTGCGTACTGCGTGAACGTACATGCCAACGATGCGCGCAAGGCTAGCGAAAGCGAAGCGCGCTTGCAGACCCTCAGCGTGTGGCAGGACACACGCTTCTTCACCCCCCGTGAGCGGGCGGCGCTGGCCTGGCTGGAAAGCCTGACCCACCTGCCCGAACGTGGCGCGCCACAGGCCGAGTACGCGGCGTTGTTGGCGCATTTCACGCCCGCTGAAGTGGTCAACCTGACCTTGGCGATCGCCAGCATCAATGCCTGGAATCGCTTCGGTGTGGGGTTCGCCATGGTGCCGGCCTGAGCAGGATCGACCCGCCCGAAGTGCCCGCTGTGCAGTGGCCAAAAAGGCCAGAAGGACTGGCCGCTTTCGACATAGGCGCGGGGCCGAACCTTGCCTAGACTCGATCCCCTGGGCAGCGTCGCCCCTGCTCACCGAGCAGGGCGGCGACACGCCTTGGCAATCGGAGCCCGTCATGAGCCGCACAGCATTCGCCGCCATTCATCCGTTACACCCTGCACAGGTATGCCTGCTCGCCTACGGCAGAGGCGGCTGCCGCCCTGCTCGTGCACCGGGCAGTTGCCTGTGAGGGTCGCTGCATCGGCAGATGCCGACGGGCGTTGCGTGCACTTCGAGGAACGCCGCGAGCGAGCGATGGCGCTGTTCGCCGAAAAGGGTTTCGGCCAGGTCAGCATGCGCGAACTGGCCGCCCATGTAGGCCTGACGGCGGGCTCGCTGTATCACCATTTCCCGAGCAAGCAGGATCTGCTGTACGACTTGATCGAAGAGCTTTACGAGGAGCTGTTGGCCACACTCGATCAGGGTCGTCGCGCCCAGGCCGGCGGCAAGCCGGCGCTGCCCCAGTTGATCGCCGCCCACTGGCAATTGCAGGCCGAACGGCCGTTGCAACTGCGCCTGGCCGAACGCGACTTCTGCTGCCTGAGCCCAGCGCAACAGATGCACCTGAAGGCACTGCGTCAGGAATACGAGCGCGGCCTGGTGCAACTGGTCGCACCCGGCGCGCGCCAGCGTAGCGAGATACAAGCAGTGGCTGGGCATATGCTCAGCAGCCTGCTGAACCAGTTGCCCGGCGTCCTTCAGGACCGGGGCGTGCCCGAGCCGCAGGGCGTCGTGCTGGTCGAGCGGCTGCTGGCCGGCGCCTTGGAGCGCGCATTGGTGTAACGCGTGCAAGCGCTGTCGCTCAGGAGGCCGCCGGCGCCTCTTGCACGACCTCTTCTCGCGCGGCGTACCGTTGGGCCAGCACCGCACACACCATCAGTTGGATCTGGTGGAACAGCATCAGCGGCAGGATCATCGCGCCGATCCCACTGCCGACGAACAGCACCTGAGCCATGGGTACGCCAGTGGCCAGGCTCTTCTTGGAACCCGCAAACAGGATCGTGATACGGTCTTCGAGGCTGAAGCCAAGAATCCGCCCGAGCAGCCGAGTGGCAATGAGCACAACGGCCAGCAGCACACCGCAGGCGGCGAACAGGCCCGCCAGGTGCTGCGGCGATACGGTGTTCCACAACCCGGTGACCACGCCCTCGCTGAACGCGGTGTAGACCACCAGCAGGATCGAACCCTGGTCGACCAGCTTCAGCCAGCGTGCATTCCTCTTGACCCAGGCACCGATCCAGCGTCGAGCGATCTGTCCGGCCACGAACGGCACCAGCAATTGCAGGGTGATCTTCAGTACGGCATCCAGGCCCGAGCCGGTATCGCCATCGGCGCCGAGCAGCAGCATCACCAGCAGCGGGGTCAGGAAGATGCCCAGCAGGCTCGACGCTGCCGCACTGCAGATCGCCGCAGGCACGTTGCCGCGCGCCAGCGAGGTGAAGGCAATGGCCGATTGCACAGTCGCCGGCAGTGCGCACAGGTACAACAGGCCCAGGTACAACTCATTGCCCACCAAGGGCACGAACAGGGGCTTGAGCGCCAGGCCCAGCAGCGGGAACATCACGAAGGTGCATGAAAACACCAGCAAGTGCAGGCGCCAGTGGCCAGCCCCGGCGACGATCGCTTCGCGCGACAGCTTGGCGCCGTGCAGGAAAAACAGCAGGCCGATGGCCAGGTTGGTCAACCAACCGAAGATCACCGCCCCTTGGCCCGAGCACGGCAGGAAGGTGGCGATCAGGACCACCGTCAGCAACGTCAGGGTGAATTTGTCGAAAAGCATGCGCAGGTACTTCATGGGGCATCCGTCTTGTCATGGTGCAAGGCTCGACGATAAGGTCTGCGCTCGCTCGGCGCTAACGCCGGAACTCCCGCCGGTGTCGCTGAACGGACATCGGCCCGCTTCGATGCAAGGATCTTGACAATGCTAAGCTTGCGACCCTCTGTTCTGGCCCTGGCCATGACCGCTGCCTGCGCGCCGGTACTGGCCGACGACCTGCAACGCCAGGTGGACGCCGTCATCCAGCCGCTGATGCAGGCGCAGCACATACCCGGCATGGTGGTAGCGGTCTACGCCAACGGCCAGGAGCGGTATTTCAGTTATGGCCTGGCCGATCAGGCGCACAAGCGTGCGGTCACCCCAGACACCCTGTTCGAGGTCGGGTCGGTGAGCAAAACGTACACTGCCACCTTGGTTGCCCTGGCCAGTGCCGAAGGCCGGCTCGACTTGGACGCTCCCGCCAGCCGCTATCAGCCCGCACTGGCCGGGACCGCTCTGGGCAAGGCCAGCGTGCGAGCCCTGGGCGCCTACAGCGCCGACTGCCTGCCTCTGCAGTTTCCCGACGAGGTCACCACTGACGAGCAGGCCCTGAACTTCCTGCAACACTGGCAACAGAAAACCACGCCTGAAACCCGGCGCTGCTATTCGAATCCGAGCCTGGGCCTGTTCGGCGACTTGGCGGCGCGCGCGCAGCAGCGGCCCTTCGCTGACCTGATGACCCAGACCTTGCTGCCAGCCCTGGGCCTGAAGCACACCTACCTGCAGGTACCCACCAGCGCCCGCGAGCAGTACGCCCAAGGCTACGACGCGCAGATGCGGCCGGTGCGCGTCGGCCCCGGTCCGTTCGCCGACCAGGCCTACGGCATCAAGACCAGTGCCAGCGACATGCTGCGCTACCTGCGCGCCGAACTGGACCCAAAGGGCTTGCCCGCGGCGCTCAGCCAGGCGATCGGCATCACCCACGGCGGCTATTACCAGGTGGGCGAGATGACCCAGGGCCTGGGCTGGGAACGCTACCCCTACCCGGTCAAGCTCGACACGCTGATCCAGGGCAATGCCGCGCAAATGATCCGGGAGCCTCAAGTCACTCGACGGCTGCAGCCTGCGCAACCGGACGGCGCAGCGTACTGGTACAACAAGACCGGAGCCACCAACGGCTTCGGTGCCTATGTGGCGTTCGTGCCGTCGAAGAACGTGGCGATCGCCCTGCTCGCCAACCGTAACTACCCCAACGACGACCGGGTTCGCGCGGCCCACGCGATCCTCGCCCTGGTCTCGCACTGAAGCCATAGCCACCTTTTTGATCAGGATTGTCCGACAATATGTAGTGCCTGAAAATTTTCACTACAAAACCATTGACGACATTCTTCAGCCTTGGGCATGATGAGGCCGTCTCCCTGATCGGGAGCGGTGGCAAGGGTGTTCCAGACGGCCTGCGCGGTAACGCAGGCCGTTCGTGGAGAGGGAATCTGTCCAAAAGGCAGCGTGAGAAAGCCCCTGTTGCGATGCTGCTGTAGCAGCCTAGGTAGTGCGCTACATCGTGGTAGCGCCAACTGTGAAAATCACCAACGAATGGGAAATGGGGGCTTTATGATGAACCTGAACAACAATCCGACGATCGACCAATTGGCCCGGCTGTTCGCAGCGCGAAAGGACAGCCACGACGACCACCTGCTGTGGGTCAGCCAGACCGGCGAGGTTCGCCTCGATCGTCTGCCGGCCAACACTGTCGAGGCCGAATCCGACCGGCACATGCCTGACAGCATGTGCGCCCGCTTCAAGGTCTACCGCCGCGGCCAAGGCTACGTCGGCAAGAAGGCCGCAGCCGATACCGGTTTTGTCGAGCGTGTGCTGATGACCCTGCAACAGGAATGGCCTGCCGCCCGTGAGCAGCAGGCCGTCAAGGTGATCGACCCACTCGACTGAGTGGCTCGCCACTGTTTGAGCCCGGCCCATAAGGCCGGGCTTTTTCATGCCTGGCGTCGCGCCAAGGGCGGTGTCACCAGAGCGCCGGTGGCCAAGGCTCGGGCGCGGTCCACACCCCACACCAGCGCACGGGTCATGGTCTGGCCGGGCAATGAGCGGTGATACTCCTCGCACAACGCCTTGCCGCCTTGGGCATACACGCCCAAGAACAACTGAGTGGCGCCAAGCCGCGACAGACGAACCTGCACGTCGATGCTGGTGCCGTCGCTCAACTCTTCGTCATGGCAGCGACTGTGCAGTTGGCTATCCGCCCATTTCCAATAGGTCTCATCCCTGACTCTCATGGAAGTCCATCCTCCTTTTCCCAAATGCCGCGTCAGAAAACCACAGTGACGCCTCTACGGCGAGCGTTAGCCGCCGTTCCACTGCGCCGGATCAAGACATCAGGAGATACACGTACCGTTCGGCTAAAAGTTAAGCGGCGCCGGCCATTCACTGACCTGTAAGAGCGCAGCGCGCGAGTTGAGGCTAGCCGGTGAAACGCTAACCGCCGGGGCAAATGGGATTTGCCCGACAAGTGGCACATTGCCGCTACTTAGCGCGTCATCCATGACGCCCACAGGTTTACTGGGCATTCACCGCCCGTAGGCGCTGGACCACACGCGGTCCGAACACGTTGATCAGCAGCCCCGCCATCACCAACAACGCGCCCCAGCCTTGGACGCCGCTCAAGCGTTCGCCCAGCAGCCATGCCGAGGAACTCAGGCCAATCACCGGCACCAGCAGCGAGAACGGTGCCACCTTGCCTGCCGGATGACGCGACAGCAATGTGCTCCACAGGCTGTAACCGAGCATGGTGGCCACCAACGCCAGGTATAGCAGCGCCAACACCGAACTCATGCCGATATTGGCCAGCGCATGCCCCATGCGCTCAGGACCTTCAAGCCACCAGGACAGGGCCAGGAACGGCAGTGGCGGAATCAGTCCGCCCCAGATCACCAGCGCCACCAGATCGACCGAGCCGAATCGCCGCGTGATGATGTTGCCCATGCCCCACATGGCGCCCGCGCACAGGGTCAGCAGCAGCGCCAGCAACGGAACATGGCCGCTGTCCTCACTGCCGATCAGCGCCAGCCCGCACGCCGCGACCAGTAGCCCGAGCACGCTGGCAGGTCGCAGCCGCTCACCGAGAAACAGCGCGGCGAAGCCCAAGGTGAAGAAGGCCTGCGATTGCAGGACCAGTGACGCCAGACCTGGGGGCATGCCGCTGTACATGGCCTGGAACAGGAAGGCGAACTGCCCTAGAGAGATGGTGGCGCCATAGGCGATCAGCCAGCGCCACGGCAGCTTGGGTCGTTTGATAAACAATACGGCGGGAAAGGCCACGAGCAGGAAGCGCAAGGCCCCCAGCAACATGGGCGGCAAGCCGTCGAGTCCGACCTTGATCACCACGAAGTTGACGCCCCAGGCGATGATGACCACCAGAGCGATCAGTAGGTCCTTGACTGGCATTGCACGGTTCCTTGTTCAGGCTTTTATAGACATATTTCGTTACAGCATAAGGCTATTCCCTTTGCAGCGACCAGCACAGTTAACGCCGAGGGTTGCACAACAGTAGGCTGTGACGACACGCGCCGCGGGCCTGACCGATCCCGACTCGCCTCTTCTGCACGCCGAAAGTTGGGTCACGCGAACGGATTGACCATCTTGTATATACATGCTCATATGACATGCATTGCCTCACCCGCCCATAACAACAACCACGCGGAGTCCAGCATGTCCAGCACGCCTGTAATCGAGCGCCGCTCGATCGACTACATCCCTCCCGCCGAACGCCACGGACGCGTCTACAGCCAGTTCACCCTGTGGCTGGGCGCCAACCTGCAGATCACGGCCATCGTCACCGGCGCACTGGCCGTGGTGCTGGGTGGCGATGTGTTCTGGTCGCTGATCGGCCTGCTGCTGGGCCAGCTCATCGGCGGCACGGTGATGGCCCTGCACGCCGCCCAAGGCCCGCGCTTGGGACTGCCGCAGATGATCTCCAGCCGCGTGCAGTTCGGGGTCTATGGCGCGGCCATTCCCATGCTGCTGGTGTGCCTGATGTACCTGGGTTTCACCGCCACGGGCACCGTGCTATCGGGCCAGGCCATCGGCCAGTTGCTCGGCGTCAGCGACAGCCTCGGCATCCTGATCTTCGCTGGCGTCATCGTTCTGGCCACCCTTGCCGGCTACCGAGTGATCCATTGGATCGGCCGCGTGGCCAGCGTGCTGGGCATCATCGCGTTCGTTTATCTGTTCAGCCGCATCCTCATGCTCGCCGACATCGGCCAGTTGCTGGACAACCGTCATTTCAGTTGGGCCTCGTTTCTGCTGGCGGTGTCGCTGGCCGCCTCCTGGCAGATCGCCTTCGGTCCGTATGTCGCCGACTACTCCCGTTACCTGCCACGCAGTACCTCGGCGCTGAAGACCTTCTTCGCCGCCGGCTTGGGCTCGGTGATCGGCGCACAGGCGTCGATGGTGCTGGGGGTATTCGCCGCCGCCATCGCCGGCAGCCAGTTCTCCGGGCACGAGGTGGCGTACATCGTCGGCCTGGGCGGTGCCGGCGGTACGGCGGCGTTGCTGTATTTCGCCATCGCCTTCGGCAAAGTGACCATTTCCACCCTCAACAGCTATGGCAGCTTCATGTGTATCGCCACCATCATCAGCGGCTTTCGCGGCAGCGTGCAGATCAGCCGGGGCCAGCGCCTGCTGTTCGTGCTCGGCATCGTCGGCGCGGCGACGCTGGTGGCGTTGCTGGGCCAACATGCGTTTCTCACCGCGTTCAAGTCGTTCATCCTGTTCCTGCTGACCTTCTTCGTGCCATGGAGCGCGGTGAACCTGGTGGACTACTACTTCATCACCCGCGAACGCTACGACATCCCGGCGCTGGCCGACCCGAACGGGCGCTACGGCCGCTGGAACTGGCCAGGCATCGGCGTGTACAGCCTCGGCGTGCTGATCCAGATGCCTTTCATCGACACCAAGCTCTACACAGGTCCCATGGTCGCGCACCTGGGCGGGGTCGACGTGTCCTGGCTGATCGGCCTGGTGGTGCCGAGTCTGCTGTATTACTGGATCGCACGGGGCAAGGCCAGGCAGGCACCGGCCGAACTGATCGAGCCGCCGGCGCACTAGCGCGCACGGGCGCCGTCACTTTTCAGTCACACGCCTGTCGTAATCTGCCGGACATTCCTATGCCCAAGGACTCCGGCATGCGTCGCCCACTCGCCCTGCTGCTCTGCCTGCTACCCCTGCTGGTCCGCGCAGAGCCGGCCTGGCTGAGTATTCAAGGCTCGAACACCATTGGCGCAGCGCTGGCACCGGCGCTGGTGCGCGGATTCCTGCAAGGCCAAGGCGCACAGGCTATCCGCAGCCAGTCTGGCGGGCAGGCCAACGAGGTCGAGGTCAGCGCCATTAATGCCCACGGCGCGCCCCTGCGGATCAGTATCGCTGCCCACGGCACCCGCACCGGTTTCAGCGCCCTGGCCCAGGGCGAGGCCGATCTAGCGGCCGCCTCGCGACCGATCAGCGACGAGGAGGCCCGCGAGCTGGCGCACCTGGGCGACCTGCGCAGCGCCTCCAGCGAGCAGGTGATCGGCCTCGATGGCGTGGCCGTGGTCGTGCATCCCGATAACCCTTTGCAGGCATTGACCATCGCCGAACTGGCCAAGGTCTTCTCCGGGCAGATCCAGCGCTGGGAGCAATTGGGCGGGCACGCTGGCCCAATCCACCTGTACGCGCGCGACGATCGCTCCGGCACCTTCGACACCTTTCGCACCCTGGTACTGCGCCCGCAGGGCCAGGAGCTGTCACCCCAGGCCGCCCGCTTCGAATCCGGCGAAACCTTGGCGGCACAGGTCAAGGCCGATCCGGCGGCCATCGGCTTCAGCAGCCTGACCACCGTGCACGAAGGCAAAGCGCTGGCAATCGCCGAGGGCGACGCGCCGGCCCTGCTGCCCACCTCGGCCAACGTGGCCAGCGAAGACTATCCACTGTCGCGAAGGCTGTTCTTCTATTTGCCCACAAACCCCAGCGCACCCGCCAAGGCCCTTGCCGAGTTCAGCCAGAGCCCAACCGGTCAGGCGATCGTCGCCGCCCAGGGTTTCGTCTCCCAAGGCATCACGCCACTGACCATCGCCGCGCAGCCACGGATGCCCGCGCCGTATCGCGCCCTGGCGAACGAAGCGCAGCGCCTGAGTGTCAATTTCCGCTTTCAGGAGGGCAGCGCCAGCCTGGATAACAAAGCGCTGCGCGATGTACAACGCCTGGGCGATTACCTGCGTCAAGTCGGCAAGCTGCAGGACCAGGCGGTACTGGTCGGCTTCAGCGACCCTAAGGAAACCCCTGGTCGCGCCGCCCTGCTCTCACGCCTGCGGGCCATGGCGGTGCGCCGCGAACTGGCGCGCGACGGGGTGCAGGTGAAGGATGTGCTAGGCATGGGCGATGAGCTGCCCGTGGCCGGAAACGAGCAGGAACACGGACGCCTGCGCAATCGCCGGGTGGAGGTGTGGGTCTACTGAGCGCAAACACGCGTTTCCTCCGCCCGCGCGGCTGAGTACTCTGTGCCGGTACCCGACCTCGGATCCGTGCTCATGCTGCCCCTGCTACTCACCACGCTCGTGCCCATCATCCTGCTCATCGCCCTAGGCACCGTGCTGCGCGTACGCGGCTTTCTCGCCGACAGCTTCTGGCCAGGCGCCGAGCGATTGAGCTACTACGTGCTGCTGCCTTCGCTGTTCCTGCATGGCCTGGCCACCGCCAATCTGGATGGCGTACCCGTGCTGGGCATGGTCGCCGTGCTGATGCTCTCGACCCTCGTCGGCGGCGTGCTGCTGGTGCTCTACCAAGGACTGGCGCAGCACGATGGCGCCGACTTCACCTCGGTATTCCAAGGCGGAGTCCGCTTCAACAATTACATCGGCGCGACGCTGGCGGCGGGTATCTATGGCAGCGCCGGCATCGCCCTGGCGGCAGTGGCCAATGCCTCGATCGTGCCGCTGGTCAACTTGCTCTGCGTGCTGGTGTTCGCCCGCTTCAGCGCCCGGCACAGCTCGCCGTTCACGGTGTTCAAGGCAATCTTCGCCAACCCGCTGATCATCGGCTGTGCCGGGGGTCTGTTGCTGCGCGTCACCGGCATCGGCTTGCCCGCCGGATTGGAACCAACGATCAAGGCCTTGGGCCAGGCGGCACTGCCCCTTGGACTGCTGTGCGTGGGCGCGGCATTGGGCGGCGCGCGCATGGGCCAGCAGGTCAAGCCGCTGGCGGTCGCCTCGGTCTTCAAGTTCCTGGTCATGCCGCTGACCACTTTCGGCCTGTGTCGCCTGCTCGGGCTCGGCGGTCAGGCGGCCGTGGTGGCGGTGCTGTTCCAGGCGCTGCCGACGGCATCGTCCTCCTACGTAATGGCCCGGCAGATGGGCGGCAATGCGCCGCTGATGGCGACCATCATCGCCTTGCAGACCGTGGCGGCGGCCGTGACGTTGCCGTTGATGCTGAGCCTTACCCTGGGTTGAAGCCGCGTGGTTAGAATGCTCGGATCCCAGTCACACGGACATCCGATCATGCGCCACCGGTGGATTGCGTTCAGCCTGCTCATCGCCCTACCCTTCACACAGGTGCACGCCGCCGACAGCAACACAGCCGCCATCGCCGAAGACAAGGCCCAGGCGCTCGAGCAGAAGGTGATCGACGACGCGCCACCGCCCAAGCCCCCGGAAAAGATCACCGCTGCCGAGGTCAAGGCCGTCGACCCGGCCGGCCAGGCGCCGCTGGACGACAGCATCACCTGTCTGGCACGAACCCTTTACTGGGAAGCCAAGGGCGTCGACGAAAAGGACATGCGCGGCGTCGCCAATGTGGTGCTCAATCGCCTGGGCAAACCGGGCTTCCCCGACTCCATCTGCGGCGTCGTCAAGCAGGGTGTGGAAAACCGCAGTTGCCAGTTTTCCTGGTGGTGCGACGGGCGTCCGGATCAAGTCGAGGAGCCGCCGCGCTATGACATCGCCAAGGAAATCGCGCGCAAGGCGCTCAACCAGCAACTGCCGGACAGCACCGCCGGCGCGCTGTTTTTCCACGACCGCCACGTGCGACCGAGCTGGGCGAAGACGTATCGGCGCACCGCCCAGACCCGTCATTTCTTCTTTTACCGCCCCAGCACAGCGCTGGCACGCTGAGCCCGGCTCGCTGACACGTCAACGTCAGAAGTCGACCGTGCCGGAGAACTTGACCAGGCGTGGATCGCCCTGGGTCAGGTAGCCGCCGTTGGCCGACGCCCAGTATGACTTGTCGGCCACGTTCTCCACGTTCATGCGCAGGGTGATGTCTTTGTCCTGAACCTTGAAGCGGTAGCGTGCGCCTAGGTCGAAGCGATTCCAGGTCGGCAGGCTGAGGGTATTGGCCGGGTTGGCGTACTGCCCACCCGTGCGCAGCATGCGCGCATTGAGCGCTACGCCGGGAAGACCGGGAACGTCCCAATCGACGCTGGCATTGAGCTGGAACGTCGGCACACCCACGGCATGATTGCCATCGTTGCTGCCGTTCTGGGTGTTCTTGAGCTCGGTGTCCATGCGTGTGCCGCCCGCCATGAGACGCAGCCCCTGAAGCGGCTCACCGAACACGCTGAGTTCGACGCCTTTGTTGATCTGCTGGCCGTCCTGCACGAAGACGTTGCCTTCGCGGTAGCCGTCAGTGGGCCGCTCGATACGATAGACCGCCAGGTTGGCGCCATAGCGCTGCTGGTCGAGTTTGATGCCGGCCTCGACCTGCTTGGTCTTGGCCGGCGGGAATACCTGGCCGACGTTGACCACTTCGCCACTGGCCGTGGCGCCCTGGGCCAAGCCCTGGATACTGTTGGCGTACAGCGACAGTGCTGGCGTGAGCTTGTAGACGATGCCATATACCGGTGTGGTGACCGCCTCGTCATAGAACGCGGTGCGCCCCCCGTCGACGCCCGTGCCGCGATAGGCGTAGCCCTCTACCCGCAGTTGCTGACGACGAAGGCCAGCGGTGAGCAGCAAGGTGTCGTCGAACAGACCGAGCGTATCGGACAGGGCCACGCTGCGGTTGCGCGTCTTGCCCGTGACTCCCGGGTCGCTCAGGAGGCCCGCGCTCGCGCTCACGCTGGCAGGACGCGGAACCGGCAAGGTGTCGTAGATATTGGTCGGCTGAGACTTGTAGAAAACGTAGGCATTTTCCTGTTCGGTCCAGATGCTCGCCGCGCCCAGGTTTAATTGGTGGCTGACCGGGCCGGTCTGGAAGCGACCGTTGAGCCCGGTCATGAAACTCGCGTTGTCTTCATTGTGTGGAATTTGCGAACCGGCGATGGTCGCAGCGCCGGTGGCGGCGTTGGTCAGCACGGGCGTGCCGTAGAAGCCGGTTTCGCGGGTGTGCTTGATGCCGCCAGCCAGGTAACCGCTCCAATGCTCGTTGAAGTCGTAGTCGCCACGCAGCATGCCGAAGGTATCTTCGGTCTCGGTCCAGGACCAGTCCTGGCCATAGTTGTGGTCAGCACTGGGCGCATGCGGGATATCCGTGACACCCGCGCCCAGTCGCACGGAGTTACGCAAGTGGTTGACGCGCTGCTTCTGGTAGCCGAAGTCGCTCGAGACACGCAGTTGATTGCCGCGGTAGTCCAGGCCTGCAACGAACAGCTTGCTGCGCTGATTCTGATCGTCGACCGCCGTGTCGCCCTCGCGCTGGGACAGGTTCAAGCGTGCACCGAAACGGTTGTCTTCGCCAAAGCGCTGGCCAATGTCCAGATGCTCGCCAATACGCCCGTCAGTGGTGATGTCCTGGGTGTAGCGGCGGGTCGGGATGTCGTCAGCGCGCTTGGGCTGCAGGTTGACGTTGCCACCCAGCCCCGTGCCGGTGGGGCTGGCGCCGTTGAGAAAAGCGTTGGGCCCTTTGAACAGTTCCACCCGCTCTACCGCATCGGTTGAAATCATTTGCCTGGGCAGTACGCCATACAAGCCATTGAAGGCCACATCGTCGCCGCTGAGCGGCAGCCCGCGGATCACGAAGACCTGCGACTGATTGCCGAAACCAAAGGACTGGCGCACCGAGGGGTCGTTGAGCAGCACATCGCCGATGTCTTCGGCCTGCTGATCCTCGATCAGTTGCGCGGTATAGCTGGTCAGGGTGAACGGCACGTCCATCATGTCCTGATTACCCAGCACGCCCATCTGCCCGCCCCGGGCCACTTGCCCACCGGCGAACGTTTCAGGCAAAGGGCTGGAGGCCGGTTTGAAGGCGTCGGCATTGACGGCAGTGGCGTCAAGTACGAGGGGGCCGTCCGCCGCTTGGGCGCTCAGACCGACGGAACAGCAAAGCGCGATCAAGGTCGGACGCATCGGACAGGTGTAGGCCATGAAAGGCTCCTGAATAGGTGATTGAAGAGCCTTCCTGGCCAGCATTATTGCAAGTGAGTCGCGTTTATAATCGATGTTGCGAATTATTTCCAACAAATCGCACTTTTTCGCGCGCCGCCTGTCTACTGCCTCTTTTGCCGCCATCGGGTTACCGATGGCTCACCGCAACACACAAGCCAGGCCAAAAACCGGTGGCTTGTGTAGGATGGGCAGCGCCCCCACCAGGCCACTGCCAGTCATAGGGAGATTCTTGATGCGCGTCCTGTCATCCCTCGCCTGCCTTGGCGCCCTGTCGCTGGGTTTGCTGAACCCGATCAACGTCCAGGCGTCGAGCGGCGATGAAGCGCAACTGATCGAAGCGATCAACCTCTACCGCAGCCAGACCCAACGTTGCGGTGGCGAGGCGTCGCTCGAGCTGCCGCCGCTCAACAGTGACACCCGCCTGGCCCTGTCGCCGGAAGGCACCCGCGACCTGCAGCAGGCCATGACGCGCGCCGCCTACCCCATGGTCAACGTCCAGGCCATCAGCCTGTCTGGGCCACGGGACGCAAAAGCGGCCATGGGCGCCATCGAGGAGAGTTTCTGCCAGGTGGTGCTCGATCCGCAGTTCGTCGATATCGGTGTCAGCCAGGAAGGCCGCGACTGGCGCATCGTGCTGGCGCGCCCGCTGCTCAGCGGTCGCCTCGGTGACTGGCAGGCCGAGGGTCAAAAATTGCTGCAGGAAGTCAATGCCGCGCGCAAGCTGCCGCGCCAGTGCGGCGGCCAGCCCTTCGCCGCAGCGCAGCCCTTGAACTGGAATGCCACCCTGGCCGATGTCGCGGCCAATCACACCCGCGCCATGGCCAACCAGAACTTCTTCGACCATATCGACCACGACGGGCGTACCCCTGGCGATCGCGCAGAACTTGCGGGTTATCTGTACCAGCAGATTGGCGAGAACATCGCCGCAGGGCGCGACACGCCGCGCAAGGTGGTCGATGGCTGGCTGGCCAGCCCTGGCCACTGCGCTACCCTGATGAACCCCGACTACCGTGACCTGGGCGCGGCCTATGCGGTGGATCCGAAGAGCGATGCCGGCATCTACTGGACCGGCGTGTTCGGCTCGCCGCAGTGAAGGCTGGTCAAATGCAGCGCAGCGTCTTTACTTAGGGCTATGCCCCTCAGCAGCGAAGCCGCCTATGAAGATCGTGGTCACCCGCATCCTTGTCGACGACCAGGCCAAGGCCCTGGCCTTCTACCACTACATACTGGGTTTCCAGCCCAAGGACGACATCCCCATGGGCCGGCACCGCCGGCTCACCTTGACGTCGCCGAACGATCCGAACGGAGTGGAACTGCTGCTTGAGCCGGATACCCACCCCGCCGCCCAGGCTTACAAGGCTGCGCTCAAGGCCGAGGGCATTCCCGCCACCTCCTTCGCGGTGCGGGATATCCAGGCCGAGTACACGCGCTTGTGCGCCAGTGGCGTGCAGTTCGCCCAGCCGCCCACTGTGACCGGGTCAACGACCGTGGCGCTGTTCGACGACACCTGCGGCAACCTGATCCAGCTCAGCCAGCGTCATTGACGCCGCGCCCAAGGAGCCGAACCGATGCGCCACGAATTCAGCGAAGTGCTCAACGATCTGATCGACTATTTCCTGCTCGCCGACATTCAGCGTCTGGCGCGTTTCAAGGAGGAGAACGACCTGCCGGACGATCTGGCGCGCGCGTTCACCTCCGGCGACAGTGGCGATCGTGCGGTGCTCGAAGGCGTGGTCGTGCCCATGGCGGGGGTCGACAACCTGCCCTACCGCATCATCTTCAGCCTGGACGAACCCATCCCCGCCCTGCTGGAACCGGGCAATCGCGTCGCACACCGCCGCGCGGGTTATGTACTGCAGGTTGAACATCGCACCTTGATGCTGTTCACCTGGCGCATCCTGCAGCATTTCACCCACAAGACCCTGGGCGATCTATTGGCCCGCTATCAAGTGCCTGGCCGTCCGATCATCGAACTGGACAACGGCTGGTATCACGTGGAGGTGCTGGCCGGTGCAGTGTTGAGAGAGGACTTCTATGAGCCAGCATTCGAGTTCGTGCTCAGGCGCACGCACTGCCAGCGTCCCACGGACGACATCGATGTGAGCTACCGCTTCAGCCTGGAAGAAAACCTCCTGCCCTCCACACTCGCCCGCTGACACTTCTCTGCCGCGAACTCAGTAATCAAATCGCTCAACCGCCCGCCGCCGCTCGTTGTCGTCGCGGCGGTCGTAGCCTGCGGTGGTTGAATGTTGACGTGGTGCGCCAGCTTCTGGGCAATGGACAGGTCATGCTCCTCGATCACCCGCGTGATGAATGCACGCCGAAAATCGTGTGGCATGATCTTCACGCCCACCTGCGCGCCGCGCTGCCGAGCGATGTAGTAGATGGCGTGCTTGGTGATACGTGCCCGAGTTATGTGATTGCCACGACGGATGCGGTTGAACAGGAAGCTGTCGTCCGTCACGCCGGTCGGCAGGTGCTCACGACGCAACGCCAGCCAGGCGCCAAGCTTCTCGAACGCCCACGGCGGGGCATATTTGATCAACTGCCGATTGCCCTTGCCCACGACCCGCAGGCTGCGCTCCTGGAAGTCGACATCGGCCAGGTCGATATCGACCGACTCGGACTTGCGCATGCCGGTGCCGTACAGCAAGGCGATGATGGCCGCATCGCGCACGCCCTGCGGTCGCGGGTCGGCAGCACAGACGTCCATCAGTTCGCGAATCAAGCTGCGCTTCAGGTTGCGTCCTGGCGGCAGGCGCGTGCCACTGGCGGGCTTGACCTCGCGAATGCGCAGCAGGTGTTCGTGGTCGATCAGTCCCTGGCGCCAGGCCTCGTTCATCACCCCGCGCACAGCGTTGACGTACAGCGATGACGTATTAGGGGCATAGCCATCGGTACGCAGCGCCGCCACCAGCGCAATGATGTGGCCCGCCTCGAGCCCGTGCCAAGGCACCGTGGCGATATCGTGATCGGCAAAGCCCAGGCGGTCGGCGGCATCCTGAAGGATGTAACGCAGGGTCATCTGGCTGGACGGCGCCAGACGCGCCAGGTACTGCAGCACCGGATTTTGCACGGGGTGGGTCAAAACATGGATCCTGTCGCCGGCGACGGCGGTCTCAGCGCCATCAAATTGAAATCAAAGCACTTTTTGAGTGCCTGCGACGTGATGGTAACTGATCGATGGCCAGGGATCGAACGCCGACGGCACTGTGATCCAGACGCTGAAATTGACTGAGGCCCTGAACAGGGCCTCGATTCGAGGGGGGTGCTGGCGAGCCTGAGGCTTGCCACGTTCAACTACGCGGCTTCATTCCGCCCCTGGCGGGATGGCGTCCTTATGCTTGTCCTTCAGTCGCGCCCTCTCCGCCTCAGTGGAGTGAGCGGGTACCTGGTCCTGCTTGGGGTCTTGCTGCTGATCGGTCATGTGCAGTGCTCCGTGGCTGTCAAAGGTTGGGCATCCTCGCGCAGATGCAGTTCAAGCTCATCCTCACACCCCGCCTGGAGAATCCAGCACCTGACGCACCTTGCGCGCCAGTTCCTGTGGCAGGTAAGGCTTGGAAATGACCTCGAACTCCGCCCCACCGATATCGGTGCGCTCGATGGAGCTCTTGGCGTAACCGGTGGTCAACAGCACCTTGATGGCGGGTCGCTGCGACTGCACCCTGCGCGCCAGGGTCACGCCATTGATGCCGCCTGGCATGATCAGGTCGGTAAACAGCAGGTCGAATGCGTCATCGCCCTCGAAGAGTTCCAGCGCTTGCTGGGCATCCTTGGCCACCAGGGTCTTGTAGCCATGCTCCTGCAGGATCACCTGGGCCAGCTCGGCGACGTCCAGACGGTCCTCGACGATGAGGATGCGCTCGTGCCCTGCTTTGGCGTAGCTGGCCGAGCGCTGCTCGATGGGCTGGAGCTCGCTGGCGTCGGCGGGGAAGTAGAAACGCAGTGTGGTACCCACGTGTTCTTCGGAGTAGATCTTCACCGCCCCGCCCGACTGCTTGGCGAACCCGTAGACCATGGACAGGCCGAGGCCGGTGCCCTTGCCTTCATCCTTGGTAGTGAAGAACGGGTCCATGGCCCGATCGCGTACCAGTTCCGACATTCCACCGCCGTTGTCGGTCACGGCCATGCAGACATAACTACCCGCCAGCAAGCCCTCGTAAGAGGCGCGCGCGTCCGGGGTGACGATCACATTGCGGGTCTCGATGTTCAAAGCGGGATCGTCATCCCCCGCCATCGCATCCCTGGCATTGATGACCACATTGAGCAAGGCGATCTGTGCCTGGGCGGGGTCGATACGGCAATTGTGCAGATTCGGATCCAGGTCCAGCGTGACGTTGACCCCATCCCCCAATGTCTGGTTGATCAGCACCTTCGCGTCGGTGACGATCTGATTGATATTGATCACCCGCCCCTGAAGCGATTGCTTTCGAGAGAACGCCAGCAACTGCCGAGTCAAGGTATTGGCCTTGTCCACGGCGTTGCTGGCATAAGTGAGGTTTCTCACGATCTTGGCGAAATCGGGTTGGTCCTTCTCGGCCGCCGCCTTGGACAGCGAAACGTAGCCGCCAATCACTTGAAGCAAGTTGTTGAAGTCGTGGGCGATGCCACCGGTCAGTTGCCCCAGCGCCTCCATCTTCTGCGACTGCCGCAGCGCCTCCTCGACATCCCGGCGCCTGCTGACATCCAGTTGCGAGGCGAAGAAGTAGGTCAGTTTACCGGCGTCGTTGTAGATCGGAGAAATGAACAGTGCATTCCAGAACGAACTGCCATCCTTACGGTAGTTGAGCACTTCGGTGGAAAAATCGTAACGCTGCTCGACTGCCTGGCGAATGGCGGCAACCACCTCCGGGTCGGTGTCCTTGCCTTGGAGAAACCGGCAGTTGCTGCCCAGCAGTTCCTCCAGCCCATAACCCGTCATTTCCTGAAAGGCGTGGTTGGCAAAGATGATCGGGTTATCGGGTTGATTGGGATCGGTAACGATCATCGGCATGCGGGTGCTTTCAACCGCCGCGAAGAAGATGTCCTTGGGATGACCAAGGACCTCGGCAGTGAATCGATTGTCAACTCTGAGATCGCTGTTGGGCACTGCGCTTTCCTCACACTAAAGGCGGCTTCGGCAACTTCCCACACGCACGATCACTGTGCAGGAAACTTCAGCGCCATCGGTAATCTTGGCCATGTTGGCTTGGATACCGGGGAAGCCGCTACGTTCGGATTTTTTCCAGACCCAGCGCGCGTTCTCGATAATGACCGGGGAGCGGCCGGCAACAGCGCAGACACCGGCCGCGCAAACGTGGTCAGGACACGGCGAAGTGGTTCATGAATGTCAGGTCTTCGATGGCGTGCGCGTACTCAGCGAATCGTGCATCACCTTCACTGAACGCTTTTGCCACGTCTTGGGCATATTCAAGACTTTCCCACATCGTTAGATCCACGAACACGCGGTCATCGCCCAGCGGCGCTTAAGCGTGGTAATCCATCAGGCCGGGAAAGCACTTCGCAGCCGCCATGAGCATTTCCACGCCCAGTATCAGCGCGTCCAACTCGAGCGTGTTCAACGTCAGCGGCGGCAGTTCGAAGTCAGCCTCCCGGCCATACCCCAAACAGGATCGGACCGCGCATGGCCCTATGAATGGCCGTCATTCGAGAACTACTTCGCTGATTGCGCGTCAACTCATGCGACTCGCTTACTTTAGGCGATAGTATCCTCCGGCTGGCGCGGGCAAATCGCATCGAAGTGCAAGCATGTAAAGACTCAACGCCAACTGCCGCCACATCAAACAACGCCGCCTTGGCAGGCGTACAAGGATGGACATGTTCAACTTCTTGACTCGGTTATTCAAACGCAGACGGAACAGCCCAACCCGCAACGCAGGCCTGGAGGGTGTTCGACAGGGCCAGGGGGTTGATCCGATGATCACCCTGGGTACACTCGGCACGCTGCACAGCCTGCAATCATCGGATTGTTCGACCTCCGATCGCTCCAACAACCACTGCTACGGGTCGGACCACAGCACGCATTCGTCCGGCGACGGCGGCAGTTCCAGCGACAGCGGCGGTGACTCTGGCTCCAGTTGCTGCGACTGAGACCGCGCTGTGTCAGGCATCGATTTCGCCATTACGTATAGCGATGCGTATCGCCTCGGCCGTGGTCTTGACTTCGAGCCGTTTGCGGATACGCCTAAGGTGGTTTTCCACCGTGCGCTCAGACAGCGCCAAGGTCGCCGCGATATCGCCCTGTCGCCGCCCTGCAGCAATCCAGGCCAACACCTCGCGCTCACGCGTGGATAACTGACCCGGCGCGACCTCCGGGGGTGGTGCCAGCAATCGACGCGCGGCCAGAAACGCGGCCTCGGCCACGACCTTCACGGCCCAGCGCGCTTGGACGCTGGCGTCGATGCTCGCGCCCCCCGAGCTCATCGCGCCTTCCAACCCCAAGGGCCCGAACAATGGCACTTGCAGCCCATGGATGCCGGGGCCGCGGGGCGTGGTCACGATTCGATACAGTTCACCGTCGGCCGCGTGCCGTGTCTTGGTCCAGAAAAACGGCTCGCGTGCAGTCACAACATGGCGCGTTACCGGGCAGCGCTGCATGTAGGTCTTGGCGTCAACCGCCTCACCCGTCCCGAACCAGTCCCCTTCCAGCCAATAGATACGCTCCACCGGCTCGCTCTGCCCAGCCGACGTCGAAAACAGCATGAAGCGGTCATAACCCAGGCCCGCACAGAAGCGTCGAACGTCGTCACGGACCTGATCGAGCGACTCGGCGACCTCGACGGTCGCCGCGCAGCGTAACACCGCCTCCAGGGCGCTAGCGCTGGACACTACGCCGTCACTTCCTTGAGCAGGACCTCAGCCGCCAGTTTGCCCAGATTGTTTCCCGCGAGCGGACTGTCGCCGGTAATCAGGGTGCGGTCGCGATGGACGGCTCCGCTGATATCGTCATTGACGATCTCGAAGCCTAGCGACTTGAGTCGTTCGCCAAACTTCCAGGTCAAATGGCCGGGCATATAGCCGATTTCCGGCGTTTTCGCATCAAGTGCATCGGGAAACGCACAGATCTTGTAGCCGCGGTACAGGTCGCTCTCACCCACGGCGAGGAACCCTGCCGGCCCATGACACAGCGAGATAACGAAGCGCTCATGTGCGGCGGCCCACTTCAGCACCTCACCCACCTCGGCGCTTTCGGGAATACCGATCAGCGCACCGTGCCCCCCAGGAATGAAGATGGCCGCTTACGTGTCCAGGCCCGCCGCCAGCACGTCAGCCAGACGCTGGGGTTGCTGGAATTGACCGTGGTACTTGTCGAAAAAGCCTGCCACTGCCTGATCTTCGCCTGGCATGGCCCAGAACTCGAACTTCACCGGATTGCCGGAAACGGTCGCGATATCGAACGCGAAACCGGCGGCATCAAGGTGATACATCGGTAACAGGGTTTCTACCGGATGATTGCCCGTGGAGAAGAAACTACCGTTATCGGTCAGCAAATAGCGCTCGTCGGCGCCAATCATGAGAATTCTCTTTGTCCCGGTATAGGGTGCTGGATAGTTGGCGCCGTTGAGGTCCGACGTGGGCGAGGTGAATTGCTGCAGGGAGTAGTCGGACGGGAAAAAGGCGTTTTTCTCCGCAGGATCAGGTCTGGGGGCCTTACTGACTTGCGCGTGATCGGACATGTTCCACCTTCATCGATTGATTGACCAACGAGCCCGAGCATGCGCAACGCCGATGAATCGTGCAATGAGGGATTTCCGCTGAGAACTGTGTTGGCTCGTCGCAGCCCCTGGTATGCCCCGTGCGCTTGATCAATCGGCAAAAGCCACTTTTACTGATGCTATTGAACTCAGAGGACTGCACCATGAGTATTCGCAGCCTGGCAAGAAACCTACCTGCCGATCCTGCCAGAAAGGGATGTGTACTGGGGTGGGGGGTGCTGAAGGACCGACATCCCTGGCATTTCGTTGACGTGTACGCCGATCGGTCAACCGCCCAGGCAGAGGCGCAGCGGCGAGGCACTGGCTACGTGGTGGAATATGGTTCGCATCAGCTTGGGAGTGATACGTTCATTTGCGGTGTGGAGCTGCCGGAGGGGTAGGCATGCGCCGCCAGATAAGCGGCGAGATGCGAAGCTCAACGGTTGATCATGGCGATCAGGAGCGTACTCTTATCACCCACACTCATGATGACAAGGCTGCTAGATCAATGGATGCCACCGCAAGGCGACCGAAAGCTCCGGCTGAACTTCTGCTACTGCACATCGAACTGAACGACATCGAGCCTACGATCTGGCGTCGCTTTCTGGTTCCTGAAACCATCACGTTGGGCAAACTGCACCGGGTGATCCAAGCCGTGATGGGCTGGACTGACAGCCATCTGCACGAATTCGATATTGCTGGTGAAAAATATGGCACTCCCAGCTCCGATGATTGGGGGGCGCCGGTGAACTCAGAAACGCGCAAGACACTGGTCAATGCCCTACAGGGCAAAAAGAGGTTTGGGTATCTTTACGATTTCGGTGATAGCTGGGAACACCGAATCACGGTTGAAAAGCGCTTGCCGATGATCTCGGCACCTCAGGAGCATTATTGCATCGAGGGAGAGAATGCTTGCCCACCGGAAGATGTCGGTGGAGCGCCTGGCTATGAAGACTTCCTCGACGCCATGGCCAATCCTGCTCATCCTGACCATGACGATAGGGTGGAATGGTATGGGGGCGTCTTCGAGGCTTCGGTATACGACTGCAAGCCGGTCAATCAGTGGCTTGCACGCAAGAAGATTTGAAAGGCGCAAATGCTGCTCAGCCTTGATAGACAGCCCCCATTGCGCCAAAGCAATGCGATAGAGGGCAGCGTTACGGGGACTCCCTCATACGCTTACACAAGCCTCATCAAGAGCCTGTACACTTCTCAATCGGTCCGCCGGCCTTTTGGAAGGCTAATTCGGACGGCGCGACGTTTATATAAAGGGTTGAACCATCGTTGAATTGACGTTCGATCCTTAGCACGCGTTCGGGGAGGTAGCGGAAATGTTCGCCTACTGAAGTCAACTTCTGCCCGTCTGATGTCTGCACTACCAGGACACCATCAATCTTGGTAATCGTAGCTGCCGAGCCACAATGCAGTGGGCGCTCCTCGGCCTTGGCCATTGCACCCATCCCTGCCAAGCAGATTCCAAGTCCATAAACACCGCATGCTTTCAACACAGCAACTCCATTTATAATCAATGCCTGATATCCCTCTCACGAACGCGTCAGCTGTTGAGTTTTCGCAAGAATGGATCACCCGATGGGTCCACCGTCGAACCGACTCGATCTCCGATCACACGATACACTAAAGTTCGAGCTCCGGGGTTTTTCCGCAAACTCCCGGTCCACCACAGGATTAGCGTTGAATAGAACAACACGGACGCTTGACTAAAACTTGCGTCAAGAGTATGCGCTTAGCACCTCGGCACGATTCACAGCGGGATCAGAAACTGGGAGCAGCCCTATGACGCCATCTAAAGTCAGCAATATCGTATTCAGTTGTGTTGCGCTTTACGGCGGTGTCGGTTCTCAACCTGCGAGCGAAAATCAGGTACAGGTCGCTGCACAAAAATTGGTTGGCCAACCTGCCAGTAAAGCTTTTGAAACTTTGGTCAGCCAGATCATGGAATAGGTCCATCTTCCTATGGAAGTGGTGGCTTCTATGCATGGAATCGAATTCAGACCCGTACAACGCCCGAACAGGTTTTCACCAAGACAAGCAGCCACTATAGTGGCGAGCAACAGACGTGGGTGGAAGTTGGTGGTGGCGGCGTTAAAGGTATAGTGCCTGTCGACAGCCAGCTAATTTATAGGGACTGACCGCGAAGTGTCAGCAAATGCTGAAACTCCCTGCCTGTCCGCTAATGGGCTTGCAGCGCTGGCACCCAACTGAACCAGTCCCGCCCCGCGTCCAGCCCTTCGAAGTTTCACCCAGGCTGTGGCGAGCCTGAATCAGAAGTGAAAAAGCCCAGCGCGACGGCTGGGCTCTATTACCCAAGGAGATAGAGGATCACGGAGTCCAGTAAGCAATCTTGCCGCTAGCACCAACAGCGACAAAATTGCCGTTGCCGTAAGCAACGCTCCGGACATCTGTTCCTGCGAAAGTGTTGGCTTGCTGAACCCAGCCGATCCCATCCTCGGAAACGGCTGTCTTGCCGCCGTCGCCGACAGCTACATACTTGCCATTACCGTAAGCAATGTCGCGGATGATGGTTCCACCGAAACTGGTGTCTTCAACAGCAGTCCAGTAATTCCCGTTAGCGGAATATGCCATCTTGCCATCCGCGCCAACAATAAACATTCTCCCATTGCAAAGCTTCATGGAAAGGATGGTGCTAGTGCCGAAGGTACTGGTTCTGCTCGAGAATGATTGCACATTACTCGTCGGCATCTTAGTAGCGCTAAGCAGCTTCCCACTCGATCCCGCAATCAACACAAAATCGCCAATGACATTGACGCAGTACACAGTCTCGCTAGAAGTGAAAGTCGTGGTGCGCTCCACCTGGCCTGACCAATCGCCATAACGGGAAAAGACTTTACCGTTAGACCCAACCAATATCCAGGTCGCGTTGGTTCCCAATATGGGCGGATAATACACAATGCCATACAAGTCTCCGGACGCGCGTACAGTTGCCGTAAGGTCTGTCCAATCCCTCAAAGGGCGCGCTGTGCTGCCCCAGCTCACATTGCCGGATTGAGAAAGGGCTTGAAGCGTTGTCCCAATACCGTTCCAGTACAGCTCGTTGATAACCTTTCCGCTATCAGACGTGACGGCGCCCTTGAGCTTGGTCCATACCGTACCAGTCGCGTTTCCGCTGATAATCTGAGTGGTTGTGGGAAGACCGTTGCCACCCGCCGCATAAAACTTGCCATCCGCAAAAACTACGCGCCTAAGCATGCCGGTGTTAGCCACCGGTTCTACTTGAGTCCAAAGATCTTGCATGGTTTGAGACGCCGAGTTTGCCTTTTCCATTTTAAACTCCGTTACTGAGCTGATTTAAGTTCAGGCCTCTGTATTGGGCGTATGGCGCTCATGGGCGATGGCTCGAGACTCGAGGTCTTCTGGCTAAAATCAGGGGTGACGAGGTTCCACCCACCTCAGACCTGTCGCTGATGGAGGGAACCATGCCACACCAACACTGTATACTCAACCAGTATTTTGAGCATTGTACTCCGCGAACTTCGGCTCATTCACCGCTTTTGAGGCGATGGCAGATCGAGATGCATCCGGAGATGCCCGGCTTTGGAGGTCTATTGAGGCCCTCGGGGGGCAACAAAAAACAGCACTAGGTGGGGGTAGGTGCGAGCCTATTCCAAATCTGCCCCAAATGCAGCGGGAATGGACAATCCGCAGGCATGAAAAAAGCCCCGCAACCTCAATGGCTGCGGGGCTTTCGAATGGTGGAGGCCGAGGTCGGAATCGAACCGGCGTAGACGGATTTGCAATCCGGAGCATAACCACTTTGCTACTCGGCCTCAAAGCTGGAGTCAGCTTTCGCTATCTCCTTGAAACTGCTTAACTTTTTCAAGCAAGCTGCGTTTCGATGGACGCCATTATGTCGGCATTCCCCGCCCCTTGCAACCCCTTGGAAGAAAAAAATCTTCAAGGGGCTCAAGGTGTTAGCGCAGACGGCCGAGCTTGCTCAAAAGACCGATCAGCGCCTTCTCAACAGCGCCGCTGGCCGCCACACCGATACGCTCCTGCAGCGACTTGCGCTCGGCAAAATGCACGTGGAACAGGTTGGCTTCCCGAGCGCGCGTGCTCAGGTACTCATCGCTGGTGCTCAACTCATCCACCAGCTTGCGATTCAGTGCGGCAACGCCCAACCATACTTCGCCGGTGGCTACCTCATCGATGTGCAACTGCGGGCGGTAACGGGCGACGAAGTCCTTGAACAACTGATGGGTGACATCCAGGTCCTCCTGAAACTTTTCGCGTCCCTTCTCGGTGTTTTCACCGAAGACCGTCAGGGTACGTTTGTACTCGCCGGCGGTGAGGACCTCGAAGTCGATGTCATGCTTCTTGAGCAAGCGGTTGACGTTGGGGAGTTGGGCGACGACGCCGATGGAGCCGAGCACGGCGAAGGGCGCGCTGACGATCTTGTCGCCGATACAGGCCATCATGTAACCGCCGCTGGCAGCGACCTTGTCGATGCAGACGGTCAGTGGGATGCCCGCCTGGCGGATGCGGGCCAATTGAGAAGCGGCGAGACCGTAGCTGTGGACCAGACCACCGCCGCTTTCAAGACGCAACACGACCTCGTCCTGGGGCGTGGCGAGGGTGAGCAACGCAGTAATTTCATTGCGCAGGCTCTCGGTCGCCGAGGCCTTGATGTCGCCATCGAAATCCAGCACATAGACACGGCCTTTTTCCTGCGGTTTGGCCTTGCCCTTCTTGACCTGTTTTTCAGCTTTGGCCTGCTGCTTGCGCAACGCCTTGAGCTCAGCCTTTTCGAACAGACCCGCTTCCAAGCGCTCGCGCAAGTCTTTGTAGAACGTGTTCAGGCGCGTGACCTGCAATTGCCCACCCGGTTTGCGCCGACCTTTACCGCGCAGATTGGCGATCCCCGAGAGAATGACCAGGATGGCAATGACCAGCGTGGCCGTTTTGGCGAGAAAGCTTGCGTATTCGGCAAGAAACTCCACAGTGACTCCTTAATGAACCTACGCCCCAGGGCGCGAAACTGTTGCAAGCATACCGGTGCGCTTGGGCGGCTACCAGCGTGGGAAAATGCTGGCAACACAGTTCAAACAACCTTTTCAAACGCTTGTATGTTTTTCCATTGACAGCCTCCACAGGCCGCCCTAACCTCGCAGCAACTTCATCATCCAGCCGGACAATGCAGTGGGCGACATCTACCTGATCCGACATGGCCAAGCCTCCTTCGGTGCCGACGACTATGACGTCCTTTCGCCCGTGGGCATCCGCCAGAGCCAGGTGCTGGGCGATCACCTCGGCTTGCTCGGTGTGGATCTGGACCGCTGCCTATCAGGTCACTTGCGCCGCCAGCAAGACACCGCACGCCTGACGCTGGAGGCAATGACCGGCGCAGGACGCCAGGTCGCGGCTCTGGAGACCGACGCGGCATTCAACGAATTCGATGCCGAGAGTGTGATCCGCGCCCTGCTCCCGGCCTTGCTGCCAAACGAGCCTGAAGCGCTGCATGTCCTGCGCAATGCTGCGCAGCACCCATCCGAGTTTCAGCGGCTGTTCGCGCTGATGGTGCAGCGCTGGCACGACGACGAGCACGACGCGCACGACGGCCTGGAAACCTGGGGCAACTTCCTCGATCGTGTCGCAGGCGGTCTGGATCGCGTACTGGCCACAGCCGGCAGTGGCGACTCCATCGCCATCTTCACCTCTGGCGGCACCATCGCCGCCCTGCTCCATCTGCTGACCGGCATCCCGCCAGCCCAGGCGTTCGCGCTGAACTGGCAGATCATCAACACCTCGCTGAGCCACCTGAAGTTCCGTGGCAGCGACGTGACCCTGGCCACCTTCAACAGTCAGGCACATGTACGGCTGCTGAAGACACCCGAGCTCCTCACCTACCGTTAGAGCCCGGTACATCCCGTCCCTATGCGGACCTGACTATCCCTCAATAAGGAATGCACAATGACCTCCGTAGCCGATGCCGTGAAGAAGATGCAAGAGAAGTTCAACCCAGCTGCGGCCGCCGGCCTGGACCTGGTGTTCGGCTTCAACATCACCGACGAAGACAAGCACTACGCGCTGATCGTCAAAGATGGCACCTGCGCGCTGCAGGAAGGTGAGAATCCGGACGCCAACTGCACCTTGGTAATGGACAGCGAGACACTCAAAGGCATCGTCAGCGGCGAGACCGACGGCATGCAGGCCTTCATGGGTGGCAAGCTGCGTGTGGAAGGCGACATGATGCTGTCGATGAAGTTGAGCGAGCTGTTCCCCTCCTGAGTGCCGCGCCGCGCTGATCGAAAAGAACCGAAGCTGTAGCCGCTTCGGTTTTTTTTCGCCCGCGCCTTTGCGGGGTTCATCAGGGACAGTGATCGACCAGCAACACCCTCGTCGATGGGCCATCTGGCACGCTTGTCCCATACCGGCAGGGCCATTAGATTAGCCAATCATCCTTGCCAACCGGAATAAGGAAAAGGCATGACGCTCACCGATCAGCCCACCGAGGCACGCCGCGGCGAAGAACTCGACGCCGCTCGCATCGACCCGTATCTCAAAGCGCATGTGCCCGGCCTCGACGGCCATCCGATCATCAGCCAGTTTCCGGGTGGCGCGTCCAATCTGACTTACCTGATTGCCTATCCTCAGCGCGAGCTGGTACTGCGCCGGCCACCGTTCGGGCAAAAGGCCAAGTCGGCGCATGACATGGGCCGCGAGTTCCGCATTCTCAACCAGCTCCACGCCGGTTTCCCCTATTGCCCAAAAGCCTATGCGCACTGCACCGATGAATCGCTGATTGGCGGCGAGTTCTATGTGATGGAACGGGTCAAGGGCATCATCCTGCGTTCGGACCTGCCGCCCGAGTTGGGCTTCGATGCCCGTCGCACCGAAGCCCTGTGCAAGAGTTTCATCGATCGCCTGGTCGAACTGCACCAGGTGGACTACACCCACTGCGGGCTGGCAGACCTGGGCAAGCCCGACGGCTATGTGCAACGCCAGGTCGAAGGCTGGGCAAGCCGCTACGAAAAAGCCCTGACCCCCGATGCCCCGCGGTGGGAAACGGTAGTCGCCTGGCTACGCGAGAAGATGCCTGAAGACCACCCACGGCCAGGCATCATCCACAACGACTACCGCTTCGATAACGTGATCCTCGACGCAGAGAATCCCATGCACATCATCGGCGTACTGGACTGGGAGATGGCCACCCTCGGTGATCCGCTGATGGATCTGGGCAACAGCCTGGCCTACTGGATCGAAGCGGACGATCCCGCCGCCGTGCAACTGATGCGCCGCCAGCCCAGCAATGCACCCGGCATGCTCACGCGCAGACAATTCGTCGACTACTACGCCGAGCGCGCCGGCATTCGCATCGACAATTTCGACTTTTACTACTGCTATGGCCTGTTCCGCCTCGCCGGCATCGTCCAGCAGATCTACTACCGTTTCCACCACGGCCAGACCCAGGACAAGCGCTTCGCCCAGTTCATCCACATGAACCGGCTGCTGGAGCACATGGCGCTGCAGGTGATCGACGCGTCTTCTCTCTGAACTGCGCAGGCCCTGAACTTCACCACAAGGAACCCCGGCATGTCCAAGACCTCCCTGTTCGACCTCGATGGCAAGATCGCCTTCGTGTCCGGCGCCAGCCGCGGCATCGGCGAGGCCATCGCCCACTTGCTGGCCCAGCAAGGCGCCCATGTGATCGTTTCCAGCCGCAAACTGGACGGCTGCCAACAGGTCGCCGACGCGATTATCGCGGCCGGCGGCAAGGCCACGCCCGTGGCCTGCCATATCGGCGAGCTGGAGCAGATCCAGCAGGTCTTTGCCGGTATCCGCGAGCAGTTCGGACGCCTGGACATCCTGGTCAACAATGCCGCCACCAACCCGCAGTTCTGCAATGTGCTGGACACCGATGCCAGCGCCTTCCAGAAGACCGTGGACGTCAATATCCGCGGCTACTTCTTCATGTCGGTGGAAGCGGGCAAGCTGATGCGCGAACACGACGGCGGCAGCATCATCAACGTGGCCTCGATCAATGGCGTCACACCCGGGCTGTTCCAGGGCATCTATTCGGTGACCAAGGCGGCGGTGATCAACATGACCAAGGTGTTCGCCAAGGAATGCGCGCAGTTCGGCATCCGCTGCAACGCCCTACTGCCGGGCCTGACCGACACCAAGTTCGCCTCGGCGCTGGTGAAGAACGACGCCATCCTCAAGGCCGCCTTGCAGCAGATTCCACTCAAGCGTGTTGCCGACCCCAGCGAAATGGCCGGCGCAGTGCTGTACCTGGCCAGCGACGCCTCCAGCTACACCACGGGCACCGCCCTCAACGTCGACGGCGGTTTCCTGTCCTGATCGACACCAGCAGCGGCAAGCTGCCGTTGGTCAGTATCGCGCTGCCATCCTCGGATATACTCCGCCAGCCGCAACCGCCGGGCCACTGACGCCCGGGAAGACTGGAGGAACCCCGCGATGCTGCCCCGCAGTCCGTCACCCAACAGCCACCGCCAACGTCATCTGCAGCGTCGTGGCACGGTGGGGCTGTACTTCGTCGCCGCCTTGTCGGTACTGGCCGGCATGACCGACGCCATCGGCTTTTTGGCCACCGGCGACTTCGTCTCGTTCATGAGCGGCAATACCACGCGCCTGGCGGTATCCCTGGGCAATGCCGAGTGGGGACCCATCGTGCGCCTGGCGCTGGTGATTGGCGCCTTCATCCTGGGCAACGCGCTCGGCGTGATTGTCGCGGCCCGCAGTGGCCGGCGCCACTGGCCCTTGCTGGGCTTGATCGGCTTGTTGCTTGCATTGGCCGGGCTGCTGCCCGAAGCGCTGCAACTGGCCGCACTGCTGGCGGCGGTCACAGCGATGGGCATGATCAACGCAGTAGTCGAAGAAGTGAACGGCTTGCCGATCGGACTCACCTATGTGACGGGCGCTCTTTCGCGCTTTGGCCGAGGCCTGGGACGTACGTTGCTGGGTCAACAGCGCCTGGGCTGGCGTGTGCAACTGGTGCCGTGGAGCGGCATGTTCATCGGTGCCGTGCTCGGCGTACTGCTCGAGCAACGCTTCGAACGCGCCGCACTGCTGGCCAGCGCGCTAGTGGCCGTGATGCTGGCGCTGGCCTCGTGGAAAATTCCGCGGCGCTGGCAACTGCGCTACATGCCGCGATGACTTACAGGCAGGTCGCAGCCGCAGCCTTGCGCTGCAGCGCGACCATGTCGCTCTTTTGCGCGTAGTAGTCGACCCGCGTCCCGCCGGCCTGCGGGTAGACGTCGACGAACGATTCCGCCTCGCGCGTGTAGACGGTGAAGCCTCCGGCCTTGCGCGACTCCAGATAGCCGCTGGCGTCGACGCCGAAGCGCGCCTCCTCCTGCCAACTGAACTGTATGCACTGGGCGACTATCTCCGGCGCCTTCTGCGAATCCAGGCGCGCGCCGGGCTGACCGGTGCGTGCAGCCTCCATCGTCGACGACGCACAACCGATCATCAGCAGCGCCGCGGCCAGCGGCAATAGTGCTCGCATGTTGCATCCTCGGTAGAAAAAAGAAGCGACTGTAGCACTGCGCTTCGCATGGAGTGAATTGTCACGCACAGGTCGCTGTCGTATTTACAGAATGTCCATGAGGAAAGCCTGCATGAAAACCCGTTCCCTGATGTGCGCCCTGCTCTTCACGTTGCCCCTGACCCAACTGCCACTGAGCGCGCAGGCGGCCGAGTCCAACGTCGAGAGCGTCAAGGCGCCCGAGTCGCATAACCGTGAACTCAAAGTCGGCGACAAGGCGCCCGACCAGTACAAGCGTGACGACGAAGCCGTGCGCGACTGGAAGGCCAAAGGCCTGCCAGCACCGGAGAAAGAAAGTCACTGGGTGAAGATGGCCAACAACTATGTCCTGGTGCAGACCACCAATGGTGTCGTGCTGGCGATCCAGGCGGCCAAACACTGAGGCGTGTTTTACTTCAGCCTTGCCAATTGAAACGGGCCGCATCTGCGGCCCGTTTCGTTTGCGACTCACCCCACCAAATGCAGGTAATGCAGGTGACGTTCGTAGTGATCGAGAATGTCGCCGATCACCTCGTCTTTCGACCAGCCCATCACATCGTGATCCTGCCCACCCTCGCGCAAATGCACTTCGGCGCGGAAATACTTGCGCTCCTCCCCGGCCATGTCGCTGAGCACGAAGCTGGGCATGGCATAGGCGCGCGGACGAATCTCGTAGATGAAGAGGTCGTCGCTGGGGCCGAGCTTGAGCGTTACGCGCCCGCCTTCACCCTCTTCGACACTGCAGTCATAGCCCTGTCGGCGCCATTCTTCGACCAACGACTGGCAAGCCGGCAACGCCACTTCCGAGATGAAACGCTGCACGTGCGAACGGCGCGGGAACATCGCCAAGGTGCGCAGGCGCCGCTGCCAATTTCCAGCCGCGCGCGATGCCGTCGGCGAAATCGCCAGCGCCTGGTAGCGCAAGTCGCGCTTGGTGGCATCGAGCTTGAGCGCCTTGAGCAGCCCGCGCATGCTCAGGAGCAGTGCCACGGTGAACGGCAGCGCACTGGCGATGGTCGCGGTCTGCAGCGCCTTGAGACCGTCAGCGAGCAACAGGGCAATGGCCACGATGCCCATGGTCGAAGCCCAGAAAATTCGCTGGCGCATCGGCGTGCCTTCCTGGCCGCCGGAGGCCAGCATGTCCACCACCATCGCGCCGGTGTCGGCCGAGGTGACGAAGAACACCACCACCATCACCACTGCCAAGGTGCTGATCACGCTGGCGAACGGGAAGTGCTCGAGGAAGGCGAACAGCGCCAGCGAGGTGTCCTTTTCCACGGCGGCCGCCAGATCGGTGAGGCCTTGGTCGAGGATCATGTGGATGGCCGTGTTACCGAACACCGTCATCCACAGCAGGGTGAACGCGGTCGGTACCAGCAACACGCCGGTGACGAATTCGCGGATGGTCCGACCGCGCGAGATGCGTGCGATGAACAGCCCGACGAAGGGCGACCAGGCCAGCCACCAACCCCAGTAGAACAGCGTCCAGCCACCGATCCAGTCGGTCGGTTGATAGGCGTACAGGTTCAGGGTACGGCTGACGATTTCACTGAGGTAACCGCCAGTGTTCTGCACGAAGGTCTGCAGAATGAGCACGGTCGGCCCCAGCAGCATCACGCCCAGCAGCAGCAACACCGCCAGGCCCAGGTTGAGCTCCGACAGACGACGGATGCCCTTGTCCAGACCCGACATGACCGACAGCGTGGCCAGGAACGTAGTACCGATGATCAAGGCGATCTGCACCGGTATCGATACCGGCACACCGAACAGCGCATTGAGCCCGGTGTTGATTTGCGACACGCCAAAGCCCAGCGAGGTCGCCACACCGAACACTGTGCCGATGATGGCGAAAATGTCCACCGCATGGCCCAGCGGGCCATGGATACGCTCGCCGATCAAGGGGTACAGCGCAGATCGCAGGGTCAACGGCAAGCCGTGGCGATAACTGAAGTAGGCCAGGATCAACGCCACCACCGCGTAGATGGCCCAGGCGTGCAGGCCCCAGTGGAAGAAGGTGATGCGCATCGCTTCGCCCGCAGCCATCACCGTTCCACCCTCACCCAGCGGTGGCTTGAGGAAGTGCATCACCGGCTCGGCGACGCCGAAGAACATCAGGCCGATGCCCATCCCGGCGGAGAACAGCATGGCGAACCAGGTGGCGTTGTTGTAGTCGGGGGTGCTGTGGTCCGGCCCCAGCTTGATGTCGCCGTAGCGGCTGATCCCCAGGAACACCACCGTACCCAGGATCAGCGCCACCGCGAGAATATAGAACCAGCTGACATTGCCGATGATCCAGCCCTGAATGTGGGCGAACAACTCTTGGGCGTGATCGCGGAACACACTGGCGTAGAGCACCAGCAGCAGCAATATGACGGCAGAGATCCAGAAGACCGGTGGATTGATGGTGGGACTGCGCGGGGGTTCGGGGGATCTTGCCATGTACGATTACTCTCCAGCTTGGCGCTTCATGCGCACGGTTACCTACGACAAACGGTAGACGCTGAAGGTTTTATCGGACAAGAAATATCAGACCTTCTTTATTCTTACCCAGGGCTTTTTCCTACAGCGCTCGGTGGTATCCCCATGCCTTCGCTGCGCTGCCGTGCCCCGCTGCAAACGGGTTTTTCCCCTGCGCAAACCTGCGTCTGCGCAGGGCTTCTTGTACACTCGCCGGCATGAAATCCACCTGTACAGTTTGGTGACAGCATGATCGAGGTAACCGAGGTTTCCATTGCCGAGCTGCGCGATGCGCTCGAATCAGGTCGCACCACAGCGCTCGAGCTGGTCCAGGCTTACCTGGCCCGGATCGATGCCTATGACGGCGCCGATACGCCGACCGCGCTCAATGCCGTGGTGGTGCGCAATCCCCAGGCCTTCGAGGAAGCGGCGGCCTCCGATGCACGACGCGCCGCGGGGAAAACCCTCGGCCCGCTGGACGGCATTCCCTACACCGCCAAGGACAGCTACCTGGTCAAGGGTCTGACCGCCGCCTCCGGCAGCCCGGCATTCAAGCACCTGGTCGCCCAACGCGACGCCTTCACCGTCGAGCGCCTGCGCGCAGCCGGCGCCATTTGCCTGGGCAAGACCAACATGCCGCCCATGGCCAACGGCGGCATGCAGCGAGGCGTGTACGGCCGCGCCGAGAGTCCGTACAACGCGGCCTTCCTCACCGCACCGTTCGCCTCTGGCTCCTCCAATGGCGCCGGTACCGCCACGGCGGCCAGCTACAGCGCGTTCGGCCTGGCCGAGGAGACGTGGTCGAGCGGACGCGGCCCGGCCTCGAACAACGGGCTGTGCGCCTACACCCCCTCGCGCGGGGTGATCTCGGTGCGCGGCAACTGGCCACTGACGCCGACCATGGACGTGGTAGTGCCATATGCACGGACTATGGCTGACTTGCTGGAGATCCTCGATGTGGTGGTGGCCGACGACGCCGACACCCGTGGCGACCTGTGGCGCATGCAGCCCTGGGTGCCGATTCCCCCTGCCTCCAGCGTTCGCCCGCAGAGCTATCTGGCACTGGCCACCGGCAGCGCCGCGCTCAAGGGCAAGCGCTTCGCAGTGCCGCGCATGTACATCAATGCCGATGCCGACGCTGGCACCTCGGAGAAGCCCGGGATCGGCGGGCCGACCGGCCAGCGCATCCGTACCCGCGCCAGCGTGATCGACCTGTGGCAACAGGCTCGGCAGGCCCTCGAAGCCGCAGGCGCCGAAGTGGTGGAAACCGATTTTCCACTGGTTTCCAATTGCGAAGGCGACCGCCCGGGTGCCCCGACCGTGTACAACCGTGGCATCGTCACGCGGGAGTTTCTGCATGACGAACTCTGGGAGCTTTCAGGCTGGGCGTTCGACGATTTCCTGCGCGCTAACGGCGACCCTCAGCTCAACCGTCTGGCCGACGTCGACGGACCGCAAATCTTCCCCCACGACCCTGGCACCCTGCCCAACCGCGAAGACGATCTCGCGGCCGGCATGGACGAGTACGTGAACATGGCCAAACGTGGCCTCAAGGCCTGGGACCAGATCGCCAGCGTCCCGGAAGGTCTGCGCGGCCTGGAACAGACCCGCAAGATGGATCTGGAAGCGTGGATGGATCAGCAGGATGTCGACGCTGTGATCTTTCCCACCGTCGCCGATGTCGGCCCCGCCGACGCCGACGTCAACCCTGCATCGGCGGACATCGCCTGGAGCAATGGTGTGTGGGTCGCCAATGGCAACCTGGCGATCCGTCACCTGGGTGTACCCACTGTCACCGTGCCGATGGGTGTAATGGCCGACATCGGCATGCCAGTGGGCCTGACCTTCGCCGGACGTGCCTATGACGACAATGCGCTGCTGCGTTTCGCTGCGGGGTTCGAGGCGACTGGATCGCGGCGCATGATTCCACCGCGCACACCCGCGCTGAACCGTTAACCCTGGAAACTCACGCACGACTCGCCAAATTCAACTAATTGTGTAGAATTCAACATAATTGTGAATTTGGCGACCCCCTATGCCACCCCGATCTCTCCAACAAGAGCGCCAGCTCACACTCACCGTGCTCAAAGCTGCCCTACAAGCCTTGGGCAGCGTCGCGCCGGGCAACCTGGAAATCCTCCTGCACGACCTTGATCGACCGGAGCACTCGGTGATCGCCATCGTCAACGGTCATCTCTCGGGCCGACGTGTAGGCAGTCCGATTCTGGCCGCTCCTGAACAGGACCAAGGCTTCAAGGCACTGATGCAAGCCAGCCGCGATCAACAGGGTTGCGACCCGGTGGTGTTGAACGATTACCCCACCTCACTCAAAGGCCGCAGCCTGCGCAGCGCCACCGCAATCTTTCGCGACAGCAGCGGGCATCCTTTCGCCAGCCTCTGCGTTAACACTGACCTGACCGGCCTCGACGCTGCGATGACCTTCCTTCGCCACTTCCAGCCATTAGGCGCTGGAGGTGTTGAGCAAACGCCTGGGGATGCCGCCGACCTGCCGCAATTGATGGCCGAGATCATCGAAGACGCCCTGCAGCATAGTGGCCAAGGTCGTCTGAACAAGCAGGCCAAGGTCGAGGCAGTGCGCCTGATGCAGGAACGTGGATTGTTCATCGTCAAAGGCGGCGTGGAAAAAGCCGCCGACGCCTTGGGCGTGACCCGCTACACCATCTACAACTACCTTGAGCAGTTGCGAGGCGACGCCACGCCCACTGCCCGCCAACGCTGAACGCGGAGCGCCCATGACCTTGCACATCGCTACCCCCCTGATCGAATCCCGTCCGCTGTCACTGGCAGCGGGACGCGCCGTGTGGCTCAAGCTCGAAGCCCTGCAGCCGCCCGGCTCGTTCAAGTTGCGCGGCGTGGGACATGCCTGCGAGGTGCACCATGCCCGAGGCGCCCGTCATTTCATTTCGTCGTCGGGCGGCAATGCCGGCCTGGCCGTGGCCTATGCCGGACGCGCGCTCGGTGTGCCGGTGACGGTGGTGGTGCCTGAAACCACCAGCGCCCGAGCCATCGAACTGCTCAAGCTCGAACAGGCCGAAGTGGTGATCACCGGCAGCTCCTGGCAGGAAGCCAACCAGCATGCCCAAGGCTTGCTGCAGCCAGGCGATGCGTTCATCCACCCGTTCGATGAACCACTGCTGTGGACGGGTCATGCCAGCATGATCGACGAAGTCGCCCAGAGCGGCGTGAAGCCCGACGCGGTGGTGCTGTCGGTAGGCGGTGGCGGGCTGCTCAGCGGCGTGGTCGAGGGCTTGCAGCGCAACGGTTGGCACGATGTGCCGGTACTGGCGGTGGAAACCGAGGGGGCCGCGTCGCTGCAGGCGGCCATGGTCGCCGGCGGCCCCGTCGAGCTGACAGCGCTCAGTTCGGTAGCGACCTCTCTGGGGGCCAAACGGGTGGCCGATCAGGCGTTCGCGTGTACACAGCAGCATCCCGTGTTCAGCGAACAGGTCACCGACCGTGCCGCGCTGCAAGCCTGCGAGGATTTCCTGCGCGATCACCGACTGCTGGTCGAGCCAGCCTGCGGTGCAGCATTGGCGCTGGCCTACGAGCCTGGACGACTTGCAGGCTATGAGCGTGTCTTGATGATCGTCTGCGGCGGGGCCACCGCGACGCTCGAGCAGATTCGGGACTGGCTGAACAAACAACCGTACTGAGCAAGCACCGCCTCCCGGAAACTTGAACGGGCCGGCATTCACCGAGGCGTGCGTGATAGGCAAAAAAAAACCGCGCCGAGGCGCGGTTCAAGGGAGGGATAAGGTAGGCGGGACCGTCACAATGGTCCATTTCGTCCTCGGTGATCTTGCCGCTGTGCGGCTTGGCCCGTTTCAGTTCCTATGCAAGGCCGACTCTTTGTGCATCGCCAGATGCCCGGTCTTGTCGCTCTTGACTTCGTACTGCGGCGCCTCTTTCGAACAATGCCGCTGGCGCCCCATGAACGCCACATCGCGGGTATGCACTTTGACCACCGAGCCGTGGATGATCCCGGCCTCGGAATTCCAATGCACCTTGTCGCCCGCCTTGTATTTGGAACTCATGGGTTTCTCCTTCGCCAACCTGTTCGGTTGATTCAGATGGTCACAATCCTCTGTTCAACTGAGTGGACGTCGACAGAAAAGATTCAATCCAGATGAACGCGCACCCGCACAGGGCATGCACCACGCGAAATCCGTCTCGTGCCCTTTCGATCTACGGCGAGGGCAGGCACAATGCGTGTCCTTTTTTTGGCCGGCCTGGCCGGGGGCCTTTGAAATGATCAAGACGCCGTATTACCTCATCGACAAAACCAAGCTGCTGGGCAACCTGGAGAAGATCGCCTATGTGCGCGAGCACTCCGGCGCCAAGGCCCTGCTCGCCCTCAAGTGCTTCGCCACCTGGTCGGTGTTCGACCTGATGGAACAGTACATGGACGGCACCACCTCGTCTTCGCTCTACGAGCTCAAGCTCGGCCGTCAGAAGTTCGCCGGCGAGACCCACGCCTACAGCGTGGCCTGGGCCGATGATGAAGTGCCGGAGATGCTGGAAAATTGCGACAAGATCATCTTCAACTCCATCGGCCAACTCGAGCGATTCGCCGAGCAATCCGAAGGCAAGACCCGCGGCCTGCGCGTCAATCCGCAGGTGAGCAGTTCCGACTACCTGCTGGCCGACCCGGCGCGTCCTTTCAGCCGTCTCGGCGAATGGGACCCGGAAAAGATCGAAAAGGTGATCGGGCAGATTTCCGGTTTCATGTTCCACAACAACTGCGAGAACGGCGATTTCGCCCTGTTCGACAAGATGCTGTCGCATATCGAAGAGCGCTTCGGTCATTTACTGCACAAGGTGCAGTGGGTGAGCCTCGGCGGTGGCATCCACTTTACTGGCGAAGGTTATGCGCTCGAGGCGTTCTGCGCCCGCCTCAAAAGCTTCTCCGAACAGTACGGTGTGCAGGTGTATCTGGAGCCAGGCGAAGCGGCAATCACCAACAGCGCTTCGCTGGAAGTCACCGTGCTCGACACGCTCTACAACGGCAAGCACTTGGCCGTGGTCGACAGCTCGATCGAAGCGCACATGCTCGACCTGCTGATCTACCGCCTCAATGCCAAGATGGCGCCCAATGACGGTGAGCACACCTATATGGTCTGTGGCAAATCGTGCCTGGCCGGCGATATCTTCGGCGAATATCAGTTCGAGCGGCCACTGGCCATCGGTGACCGTTTGTCCTTCGTCGATGCGGCGGGTTACACCATGGTCAAGAAGAATTGGTTCAATGGCCTGAAGATGCCGGCGATCGTCGTCAAGCAGCTCGACGGCAGCATCGAGGTCAAACGCGAGTTCGGGTTCGACGACTACGTTTCCAGCCTGTCGTGACGACAGGCCTTTTCAACAAGGAGCATCGAGTAAATTGAAGAAGAACGTTCTTATCATTGGTGCAGGAGGTGTCGCCAAGGTGGTGGCCCACAAGTGCGCACAGCATAACGACGAACTCGGTCGTATTGCCATTGCGTCACGGAACATCTCCAAATGCCAGGCCATCATCGACAGCGTCAAGGCCAAGGGTAGCCTCAAGGTACCCGCCGACATCCAGGCCTTCTCGCTCAACGCCCTCGATGTCGAGGCGACCAAGGCTTTGATCCGCGAGACCGAATCGCAGATCGTGATCAACGTCGGTTCCGCCTTCCTCAACATGTCGGTGCTGCGTGCCTGCATCGATACGGGTGTCGCTTATCTGGACACCGCAATTCACGAAGAACCGGGCAAGATCTGCGAAACCCCGCCCTGGTATGGCAACTACGAGTGGAAGCACCTCGAGGAATGCCAGCAGAAGAACATTACCGCCATTCTCGGCGTCGGCTTCGACCCGGGTGTGGTGAACAGCTACGCCAAACTGGCCCAGCAGCAGTACTTCGACCACATCGAGTCGATCGACATCCTCGACGTCAATGCCGGCTCCCACGGCAAGTACTTCGCCACCAACTTCGATCCGGAAATCAACTTCCGCGAGTTCACCGGGCAGGTGTGGAGCTGGCAGAACAGCCAGTGGACCCGCAATACCATGTTCGAGGTCAAGCGCACCGACGATCTTCCAGTGGTTGGTTCGCAGAACCTGTACCTGACCGGGCACGACGAAGTGCATTCGATCTCGAAGAACCTGGACGTGCCGAACGTGCGCTTCTGGATGAGCTTCGGCGAGCACTACATCAATGTGTTCACCGTGCTGAAGAACCTCGGCCTGCTCTCCGAGCAGCCGGTCAAGACCGCTGAAGGCCTCGAAGTAGTGCCGCTGAAAGTGGTGAAGGCGGTTCTACCCGATCCAGCCTCCCTGGCCCCGGGCTATACCGGCAAGACCTGCATTGGCGACCTGGTCAAGGGCACCAAGGATGGCCAGCCACGCGAAGTGTTCATCTACAACGTCGCCGACCACGAAGAAGCCTATGCCGAGACCGACAGCCAAGGCATTTCCTACACCGCCGGTGTGCCGCCTGTAGCCGCTGCATTGTTGGTGGCGCGTGGCGAATGGGATGCCAAGCGCATGGTCAACGTCGAAGAGTTGCCGGCAGAGCCGTTCCTCAAGGCGCTGGACGTGATGGGTCTGCCGACCCGGGTCAAGGACGAACACGGCGACCGCGCGTGGGATGCTGAAGTCTAAACCATAGACGCTCCGACACCACGCCTGCAGACGGCCCGCTCCGAACGAGGACTTTGTTCCTCATCCTCGGGCGGGCCGTCTTGCTACAGGGCATCCATTCGCCCGCTGATCGGAAAGGCTCTTGCAAGCAAGCCATTCTCTCAATACTGTATGAAAAACCAGTATATCGAGAAGCCTGCATGCAACTCATTGCCAAGCTCGGCATTCTTGCCGACGCCGCCAAGTACGATGCGTCCTGCGCCAGCAGCGGCGCGCCCAAGCGCAGTTCTCGCGGGCAAGAGGGGCTGGGCGCAACCAATGGCATGGGCATCTGCCACAGCTACACGCCTGACGGTCGATGCGTGTCGTTACTCAAGATACTGCTCACCAACTTTTGCTTGTACGACTGCCAGTACTGCGTGAACCGCCGCTCCAGCAATGTACCCAGGGCGCGTTTCAGCCCCGAGGAGGTGGTGCGTCTAACGCTGGATTTCTACCGCCGCAACTGCATCAGTGGTCTGTTCCTGAGCTCGGGCATCATCCGCTCGGCCGATTACACCATGGAGCAGTTGAACCGCGTCGCACGCCTGCTGCGCGAAGAACATGGTTTCCGCGGCTACATCCACCTCAAGACCATTCCCGATGCCGATCCGATGTTGATCGAGGAAGCCGGACGTCTGGCCGATCGCTTGAGCGTGAACGTCGAATTGCCCACCGACGCCAGCCTCAAACGCCTCGCGCCGGAGAAGCAGGCGCACACGATTCGCCAGGCCATGGGCATCATTCATCAGGGCCAGCAGGCGGTGGCCGGCGAGCCGCGAGCACCGCGCTTCACCCCGGCCGGTCAAAGTACTCAGGTGATCGTGGGTGCCGATGCCACTGACGACAGTACGCTGCTGCGCAATGCCGAATCGCTCTACCAGGGCTATGGCCTCAAGCGCGTCTACTATTCCGCCTTCAGCCCCATTCCTGACAGCCCCAACAGCGTGCCATTGGCCGCCCCACCGCTGCTGCGTGAGCACCGCTTGTACCAGGCCGATTTCCTCATGCGCGGCTATGGCTACAAAGCCGGCGAACTCCTCGGCAAGACCGGCAACCTGGCGCTGGACGTCGACCCCAAGCTGGCCTGGGCCCTGGCCAATCGCGACGTCTTCCCGCTGGATCTGAACCGCGCCGAACCCGCCCTGCTCGCCCGCATTCCCGGCATTGGCCTGCGCAGCGTTCAGCGCTTGGTGGCGCTGCGACGCGAGCGGCGCATTCGCTACGATGACCTGATTCAATTGCGCTGTGTGCTGGACAAGGCGCGCCCGTTCATCGTCACCACCGATTACCGGCCTGCCCAAAGCGAATTGCGCAGCGGTTTGCTGAGAGAGCGCTTGCGCGAACCGCAAGCGCCCGTGCAGATGGGCCTGTGGGCATGATCGCGCTGGACTGCGACGACCTGTTCAGCACCTGGCGCTCTCAGGCGCGTACGCTACTGGGGCACGGCATCGACCCGAGCGAGGTCACCTGGGGCCAAGGCCCAATCGACGATCTGCTCGCACTGCCGACTCCGCTACCCGAAGGACCAGGCCCGTTCAGAGCGCGCATACCGGCTACGCTGCTCGAGCAGCTCGAACAGGCCGCACGTTACCGGGGTGATCAACGCTGGAACATGCTGTACGAGGTGCTGTGGCGCGTCGCCCATGGCGACCGCACGGCCATGCTGGCCGGCGACCGGCTTGGCAGCGAGTTGCACAGGCGAATCAAACAGGTCAGTCGTGAAGCCCACCACCTGCACGCGTTTCTTCGTTTCGTCCCGTTGCCAGAACCGATTGCCAGCCATTTGCAATTGGATCTGGTGGCCTTTCACGAGCCCGCACACGACATTCTCGAAAGCGCCAGCAGTCACTTCGCCGACCGCCTCGGACGCCAGCGCTGGCTGATCGCGACGCCAGAAGATGGCATCCGTTTCGATGGGGCGCAATTGGATTACCGCCGACGCTGTCCGCCCGAATGGATCGAGTGGGCCAGGCACGCCGAAGATCCCGGCGCGGAACTCTGGCGCACTTACTACCGCTCCACATTCAATCCTGCTCGGCTCAATCCCGACGCATTACGCTTGCACATGCCTGGCAGGTTCTGGCGGCACTTGCCTGAGGGCATGCTCATTCCGCAACTTGAAGGACTCGCTCGCCAAGGTAAACAACGCGACGGGCAGGCACTGGAAGTCGGCCAGCAACGGGGTAAACGGGTGGGGCGCTAAGCCCGGCGTGAACCGACAGCTTTGCGTCAGGGATGTCCGAGCCAATAGACAGCGGTCACCACCACCAGCACGATCAGACACAGGATCGCCCAGGTGTCGACGCTGACGGCGGGTTTGCGCAGCTTGGTAGGATTAGCCATTGCATTGCCTCTTGGAGTGATTATCGGAATGCACGTCACCCAGCAGTAAAGCCCAGCAATGCCCTTTGCTCAAGCAAGGTCTTTCAGTAATCGACGGGTGACGTCAAAAATGGGTAACGGTAATCACTGGCCTTGCCCTGCGCGCTGTAGCGACGGAAATCGATGCCGTAGTCTGCCCGCTCTTGCAATGCCAACCAGCGCCGCGCCTTCGCCGGGTCGATCGGCTGCAATACCGGTAGGGTGCGCTCCGTGTGACCGTCACGATCAAGCGGCAGGCCCAAGGCATCATCGTGCAGCATCACCATCGCCCAGCCGCCCAGGCTGAAATGCCCACCGACCAGTGCGCTTAGTCGCCCATCGATTCGCGCCCGCAGCGCTTCGGGGGAACTGTTGATCGCGCTGAACAGCACATCGCGGCCCGGCACCCTGCCCGCCGCTTCGAACGCCTGCATGGCCCCAAAGGCCATCTCGTCGTTTGCCGACCACACCAGACGCACCTTCGGATAGCGTTGCACCAGAATCTGCGCCTGCTCGAAAGCCCGCTGGCGGCTCCAGCCACCGGAAACCACCTGACGCAAACGGACTTGGGGAAAATCAGCGAGCGCCCGGCGCATGCCCTGCTCACGCAATTGCGAGGCGGGCGTGGTGCTGATGCCCGAGAAGGCCAACAACTCGATGGGGCCGCTCGTCACTGGAAGACTGGCTACCAGATCGCGCAGCATCTGGTAACCGGCCTGCTCGTCGTTGGTGATCAGCGCACCCAGCAAAGGTGCATAGCTACCAGACTGCGCCTTCACCGCATCGGCCTGGCTGCGCGTCAGGCCGTTGTTGACCAGCACCAGCTTGATCCCGCTGCCACGGGCCAGGCGCATCACCTCCGGCGCTGCATATTGTTCGTTGACCAGCATCAGATAGTCGGGTTTGTGTGGGCTGCGCAGCAATGCACGCACCTGTGCCAGTTGCCGTTCGGCCTGGCGCTCACCGTATTGCACCTGCAACTGCATGCCCAGATTGTCCGCAGCCGCCTGCATGAATCGCGTATAGCTGACCCAGAATGTTTCATCTGAAAGGCCCGGGTTGAGAAACATTACCGAGGCCGCCTGCGCGTTGGCCATCAACGCCAACCCGAGACAAAGGCCGTGACACAGTGCTCTGAAGAGCATTAGGAAAATCCCTACAGCACAAAGGGAAACAGTATACGGGCCTAGCTGGAGGGTTAGAGCAAATAGCAGACAATCTCACTTAGTCCAAATGGTTCTTTTCATATGCAAAAACATCACTTTTGCGCATAAATGCACTCTGCTATCGTTCCCCCGCTCCGATCCGGAGTGCGCGGCCGTGCGCGCGATTAGCTGCATGCAGCCTGAGACAGGACTTTTATGTACGTATACGACGAGTACGATCAGCGGATCATCGAGGACCGCGTCAAGCAGTTCCGTGATCAGACCCGCCGCTACCTGGCCGGTGAGCTGAGCGAAGAAGAATTCCGCCCTCTGCGCCTGCAGAACGGCCTCTACATCCAGCGTTTCGCCCCGATGCTGCGCGTCGCCGTGCCTTACGGTCAGTTGAACGCGCGCCAGGTCCGCATGCTGGCCAAGATCGCCCGCGACTACGACAAGGGCTACGCACACATCAGCACCCGGCAGAACGTGCAGTACAACTGGCCGGCGCTCGAGGACGTTCCCGAGATCCTGGCCGAGCTGGCCACGGTGCAGATGCACGCGATCCAGACCAGCGGCAACTGCCTGCGCAACGTCACCACCGACCAGTTCGCCGGCGTCGCGGCGGATGAACTGATCGACCCGCGCCCATGGTGCGAGATCGTGCGTCAGTGGACCACCTTCCACCCCGAATTCGCCTACTTGCCGCGCAAGTTCAAGATCGCCGTCAACGGCTCGAAGGACGACCGCGCCGCCATCGAAGTGCACGATATCGGCCTGGAACCGGTGTATAACGCGGCCGGAGAGCTGGGCTTCCGAGTCTTGGTCGGCGGTGGCCTGGGCCGTACCCCGGTGATCGGTGCGTTCATCAACGAGTTCCTGCCCTGGCAGGACCTGCTCAGCTACCTCGATGCGATCCTGCGCGTGTACAACCGTTACGGCCGACGTGACAACAAGTACAAGGCGCGCATCAAGATCCTGGTCAAGGCGCTCACCCCTGAGGTCTTCGCCGAAAAGGTCGAGGCCGAGATGGCCCATCTGCGCGGCGGCAGCACCACGCTGACCGAGGCGGAGCTGCAGCGCGTGGCCAAGCATTTCGTCGACCCGCAGTATCTGGCGCTCGACAACGTCGACTTCACTGCCCTGGAGCAGGAAAACCCAGGTTTCGCCCGCTGGCGCTCGCGCAACACCCGTGCCCACAAGAAGCCCGGCTATGTCGCCGTCACCCTGTCGCTCAAGCCCACCGGCGTGGCGCCGGGCGATCTGACCGACAAGCAGCTCGATGCCGTCGCCGATTTGGCCGATCGCTACAGCTTTGGCCACCTGCGCACCTCGCACGAACAGAACATCATTCTTGCCGACGTCGAGCAGCGCCAGTTGCATGCGCTGTGGCTGGAACTGCGCGAAAGCGGTTTCGCCACGCCGAACATCGGCCTGCTGACCGACATCATCTGCTGCCCGGGCGGCGACTTCTGCTCCCTGGCCAATGCCAAGTCGATCCCGATCGCCGAATCCATCCAGCGCCGTTTCGACGACCTGGACTATCTGTTCGACATCGGCGAGCTCGACCTCAACATTTCCGGCTGCATGAACGCCTGCGGCCACCACCATGTGGGCCACATTGGCATCCTCGGCGTGGACAAGAAAGGCGAAGAGTTCTACCAGGTCTCGCTCGGCGGCAACGCTGCGCGCGATGCGAGCCTGGGCAAGATCCTCGGCCCGTCCTTCGCCCAGGACGACATGGCCGATGTGATCGAGAAACTGATCAACGTCTACGTCGAACGACGCAACGAAGACGAACGCTTCATCGACACCTATCAGCGTATCGGCATCGACCCATTCAAGGAACGCGTCTATGCAGCGAATCATTAAGCACAACGAAATCGTCGACGAGACCTGGCACCTGCTGCCCAAGGACGCCTCTTTCGATGAGCTGAGCAACTGCGACGACTACATCGTACCGCTGCAGATGTGGCGCGATCATGGCCACGCGCTGCTCGCGCGTGACGGCGGACTGGGCGTATGGCTGGACAGCGACGAGGAAGCCGAGGAAATCGGCGAGCAGGTGCAGCACTTCCAGGTCATCGCGCTGAATTTCCCGGCCTTCACCGACGGACGCAGCTATTCCAACGCCCGTCTACTGCGTGATCGCTATCAGTACAAGGGCGAATTGCGTGCCATCGGCGATGTACTGCGCGACCAGCTGTTCTACATGGCGCGCTGCGGTTTCGATGCCTTCGCTATCCGTGCCGACAAGGATCCGCAGGATGCACTGCAAAGCCTGAAAGACTTCTCGGTGACCTACCAAGGCGCCACCGACGAGCCATTGCCCCTGTTCCGACGCCGCTGATCGTCGCCGCTTATCCGTTACACCACGGTGAAAGCCGCTCTTCTCGGAGCGGCTTTCACCGCCCCAACGCTCCGCCATTTTCCTCATGCATTTCATTGCCCGGCCGATACCCCGATATCCACTCGAATCGGCAGGACGCTCATGACTTCGATCACCGCCGTGCAAACCCTCGCCCCGAGGGTCGCCCTCGCGCAACCGCCCACAGCACTGACCAGGGCCGCAGATACCCTGACCGCCGCCGCCAATGTGCCGAGCAGCACCGTCTCCCTGGGGCAGCCGACCATCGCCAGCGAGCCGCAGACCTACACTCGCCAAGGGCTGCTGCCCGGGCAGACGCGCTATGTCTGGGAGAACGACAGCCAGGACAAGCTGGCTACCTCGCTGCTCACAGCGTTCAAGACGTCCAGTACCGCCGGACGTTTCAACGGCATCGGCGCGGCGTTGATCGAGCAGTTGGTACGCAACGGCGGCAGCGGCATTTCGCAATCGGTTTTCGCCGTTAGCGACGACTCGCCCATCAACCCTGCAGTGCTGAAGTTGCAGCAGACACGCTTGCGCGAGAACCCCGACAATGGCGTCAGCTTCAGCCTGACCACGGCCTCTGGCGCGACCATCAGGCTGTCGCTGGCCAGCGGCGAGAAAGGCCTGGCGGTCAGCGCCGAGGTGGATGGCGGCGAATTGAGCGACGACGAACTGCGCGGTTTGGGCAAACTCGCCGACAGCTTCCAGTCGACCATCGATGGCTTGAAGGCACAGCCCCCGCAGTTGAAGTTGGGCGCACTGGCCAAGCTCGACACCACCCTGTTCTCGTCGCTGCAGATGAACGCCAAACTGCAGACGCCCACCGGCGAACAGCGTTTCACCCTCGACCTCAACGAGCGCACGCGCAAGCTCAGCCTGGAAGGCCCCACGGGGGAGGTTCGCCTGAGCCTCGACACCCATGACGGCGAGCTGCTGGGCAGCGCAGATCAACGCAAGGCCGCGATCGCCAACTACCTGACCCAGTTCGATGCCGCCCAGCGTCGCGGCCGCGCCGATGAGAATCTGATGGGCCTATTCAAGGACGCCTTCAGCCAGCTCAACAGCCTGGACGACACCCGCCCGACCGCTGTGCAGAAACCGTTCTCCATGACCGACAAGGACCGCGCCCTGCTCAGTGGCCTGGCCGATTTCAGCGCCTCGATCAGCGAAACTGCACAACGTAACAACCCGATGCGCCAGGACGAAACGGACAGTTTCACCTTCAGTGCGTCGCAGCAGACCGATATTCAACGCCAGGGCCTGCAGGACTATTCGGTGCAGCAGCGCCAGCAAAGCAAGCTCGATGCCTCGTTCCACCAGGGTGCCAATCCACTCATGGCGCTGTCGCTGGGCAGCGACCGCGAATCGCAGAACTACAGCTACCATGTGATCGACGACCAGGCCAGCAGCACCACGCGCCTGGGCTTCGACAAGGGCAAGCTGGTCGAAGCCAGTGCTACCCAGCAGGCCAGCCAGAAGGAGCGCATCCTCACCTACGTCAACGGCGACCTGAAGAGCGACGTGACCACACCCAAGGCCGTGACCCAGTCGCGCAACCTGCAAAGCCTGCTCAAGGACGCGTTCGAGCAAGAGCGCATCGCTCAGCGCGACCGCGGCGACTCGGTGCTCGAAGGGCTGTTGCAGGGCCAGCGCAGCCAGTGGTGGCTGCAGACGGATCCGGCGAAGATCGCGGCGGGATGAGCGACACCGTGCGGCGCCTGCCCTGCGGCCACAGCCGCGATGCAGGCGCCGCGATTGCACGCACCGCCTACGCCCAGACGACCCACACTACCCCCTGACCCCGAGCATGCCGCGATCAACGATGAAATCGATGATCGCCTGCAAGCCTTCGCCTTTCTTCAGGTTGCTGAATGTCCACGGCCGCGCTGGGCGCATGCGGTTGGTATCGCGCTCCATCACCTCCAGCGACGCACCCACGTAAGGCGCCAAGTCCGTCTTGTTGATGACCAGGAAGTCCGACTTGGTGATCCCCGGTCCACCCTTGCGTGGAATCTTCTCGCCTTCGGCCACATCGATCACATAGATCGTCAGGTCGGCCAACTCGGGGCTGAAGGTGGCGCTGAGGTTGTCGCCACCGCTCTCGACGAAGATCACTTCCAGGTTGCCGAACTTGCGCGCCAGCGCTTCTACCGCCGCCAGGTTCATCGAGGCGTCCTCACGGATTGCGGTATGCGGGCAGCCGCCGGTTTCCACACCGACGATACGCTCGGGCTCCAGCGCGCCGGCTTCGGTCAGGATGCGCTGGTCTTCCTTGGTGTAGATATCGTTGGTGACCACGGCGATGTGGTAGTGATCGCGCATGGCTTTGCACAGCGCTTCGAGCAGCGCGGTCTTGCCGGAGCCGACCGGGCCGCCGACACCGACGCGCAGGGGTTGCTGATAGCTTTGCATGCAGGTAGTCCTCAAGAACGGAACAATCGGGTGTATTGGGTTTCGTGACGCGAAGAAGCAATGGCCAGCAATGGCAATCCGCCGCCGAGCTGGTGGTCTTCGAGTATCAGCGCCTGATCGAGCACAGTGGGCAACTCGGCGCTCAGATCGCGTAGCAGGGTCTGGGCCGCCTGCTGGCCGAACGGCACCAGCTTGACACCGGCCATCACCGCACCTTCCAGCCAGGCGAAGCCGTGGCCCAGGGCCAAGTCGCGCAAGGGAATGGCCCAGTGCGCGCCCAGCCAGGCCATGCCGCCGAGCTGCGACAGCTCGAGACTGTCGCGCCAGGCCGGGGCCTGAGCGAGTTGCCAGCCGTCGAGCAGACGCGCAAACGCGCTGCCGCGCTGGCGCTCCTCCAGGCGCAGCTCGGCCGTCTCGCGGTTGGCCAGGAGGAAGCGGGTCCAATGGCCGAAGGCGTCGGCATCATCGTCTTGGCAGGCCTGATACAAGCGCGCCAACAGCGGCCAGTCCAGCCCGCCGAGGGTGTCGTGCAGTTGCTCGCGCTGCCAGGTGCAGAAGCCCGCGGTATCACGTACCCAGCCTGCTTCCACGGCCCACTCGAGGCCCTGCGAATAGGTGAAGCCACCCACTGGCAGGCCGGGGCTGGCCAGTTGCAGCAGGCGCAGCAGCGCCAGGTCGGCGCTCATCAGCCGACCAGCACGAAGGCAGCGCCCGCCAGCAGGCCGCCGCCGAACAACTGCTGCAACTTACTATGGCGACGCAGCAGGCAACCGACGCCGAAGCCGGCCACCAACAGCAACGCGCTGACGCTGACGAAACCTGCGCTGAACACCCAGAAGGCGCTCGGGGTGGCCTCGACACCGTGGGCCCAGCCGTGGAACAGGGCGAACACCGGCATGACCAAGGCCAGCAGCATTTGCCGGCTGGGCAGCAACAGTGCGCCGGCAGCCACGACCAGCGACAGGGTGATCAGGGTTTCGACACCGACCAGGTCACCGAACAGATGACCCAGCACAGCGCCGCCGAACATCGCCGACAGCGTGGCCAGAGGCAGCGACAGGGTACGACCCGTCAGCGCGGCCAGTACGCCGGTCCCCAGCAACATCAGCAGATGGTCCAGGCCGGTCAAGGGGTGCAGCAAGCCATCCTGCAACGGGTTGCTGTCGTGACCGGGATGAGCGAAGGCTGGCAGGGCAATCATCAGCAACGCGAGGGCTAGGGCTTTTTTCATCGTGTGCTCCAAGGCAGTTCTTCAATAGATTTACAGGCGGACGAAGGGGTGATTGTGGTTGTGTCCGTGCGCAGCGCTCTGATAGGCGCCCGCCTCCGGCTCGAACGGCGCCTGCTCCTGCAGCACATCGAGGCCCAGGCCGCTGACCATTTCGTCCAGCACATGGTCGTGCTGGTAGCGCAGCAGGCCAGGCTCGATCTGCAGCGGTACGTGACGGTTGCCCAAGTGATAGGCGGCGCGGGCCAGCAGCAGCGGATCGGCGCAGCGCACCGTCGACACCTGCTCGGGCGCCGCCAGCACGCGCACTGCGTGCAGGCCGTCGGCATCGGCGAGCAGTTCGCCGCCGCGCAGCAAATGCCCGCGCGCCAGCATCAGGCCGGCCTCACGGCCATCGTCGAGGGTCACGCGCAGGCGGCTCTTGATCCGGCTGTCCACGTCCAAGGTAACGGTGCCGGTCACCGAGGCGGCCTCGGCGATGCGGCGAGTCAGGACAATCATGCTTGCTCCTTCAAAACAGAAAATAGCGCTGGGCCAGCGGCAGCTCGCTGGCCGGCTCACAGACCAGCAGTTCGCCATCGGCACGCACCTGGTAGGTCTGGGCATCGACTTCGATCACCGGTTGCAGGCCGTTGTGCACCATGTCCGCCTTGCGCACCCGACGACAGCCTCGGGTCACGCCGATGAGGCTGCGCAACCCCAGCTCGTCGGGCAGCCCGCGATCCAGGGCGGCCTGGGGCAGAAAGGTCATGCGCGTGGCGTGGCGCGCATCGCCGAAACTGCCGAACATCGGCCGGTAATGCACCGGTTGCGGCGTGGGGATCGAGCCGTTGACGTCGCCCATGGGGGCGGTGACGATCATCCCACCCTTGATCACCAGCGCCGGCTTGACGGCGAAGAAGGCGGGCGACCAGAGCACCAGGTCGGCCAGCTTGCCCACTTCCACCGAGCCCACTTCGTGGGCGATGCCATGGCTGAGCGCCGGATTGAGGGTGTACTTGGCGATGTAGCGCTTGACCCGGAAGTTGTCGCTGTAGTCGCCATCAGGCGCCAGCGGGCCGCGACGCAGCTTCATCTGGTGCGCCACCTGCCAGGTACGCAGCACCACCTCACCCACCCGGCCCATGGCCTGGGAGTCGGAGGAGGTCATGGAAAACGCCCCCATGTCGTGAAGGATGTCTTCGGCGGCGATGGTTTCGCGACGGATGCGCGACTCGGCGAAGGCCACGTCTTCGGCGATGCTCGGGTCCAGGTGATGGCAGACCATGAGCATGTCCAGATGCTCATCGACGGTGTTGCGGGTGTAGGGCAGTGTCGGATTGGTCGAGGATGGCAGCACGTTGGCCTGGCCGGCTGCGCGGATGATGTCCGGTGCATGCCCGCCACCAGCACCCTCGGTGTGGAAGGTGTGGATGGTGCGGTCGCCGATGGCCGCCAGGGTGTCTTCGATACAGCCGGACTCGTTGAGGGTATCACTGTGAATGGCCACCTGAATGTCCATTTCCTCGGCCACCCCCATGCAGCAATCGATGGCCGCCGGCGTAGAACCCCAGTCCTCGTGCAGCTTCATGCCCATGGCCCCGGCGGCAACCTGCTCGCGCAGGGGCTCGGGTCTGGAGACATTGCCCTTGCCCAGCAAGCCGATGTTGATCGGCAGACCGTCTGCGGCCTGGAGCATGCGTGCCAAGTACCAGGGGCCCGGGGTGCAGGTGGTGGCGTTGGTGCCGGTAGCAGGTCCGGTTCCGCCGCCAATGAAGGTGGTGACGCCGCTGGCCAGCGCTTCATCCACCTGCTGCGGACAGATGAAGTGAATGTGGCTGTCGATGCCGCCGGCGGTGACGATCTTGCCTTCGGCGGCGATCACCTCGGTGCAGGCGCCGATCGGGATGGTGACCCCAGGTTGCACATCGGGGTTGCCAGCCTTGCCGATGGCCACGATACGCCCGCCACGTACGCCGATGTCGGCTTTGACGATCCCCCAGTGGTCGATGATCAGCGCGTTGGTCAGCACCAGATCGACCGCGTCGGCGGCGACCATCTGCCCTTGCCCCATGCCGTCGCGAATCACCTTGCCACCGCCGAACTTGACCTCTTCGCCATACAGCGTGAAGTCCTTTTCCACCTCGACCCACAGCGCGGTATCGGCCAGGCGTACGCGGTCGCCCACGGTGGGGCCGAACATGTCGGCGTAAGCCCGCCGAGAAATGCGGCTCATGCCCTGCCCTCCAGCGTGCCCATCACCTGGCCTTGGAAACCATAGACTTCGCGCTTGCCGGCGTAGCACACCAGTTGCACGGTGCGCGATTGGCCAGGCTCGAAGCGCACGGCTGTGCCGGCGGGAATGTCCAGGCGAAACCCGCGCGTCGGTGCGCGTTCGAAGACCAGCGCCTGGTTGACCTCGAAGAAGTGATAGTGCGAGCCGACCTGGACAGGGCGGTCGCCGTGGTTGGCCACACTGACGCTGACCCGCTCGCGGCCGACGTTGAGTTCGATGTCGCCCGCGGCGACCTGGATTTCTCCGGGAATCATGCTTGCCTCCTGGGCAGGTTCAGACGATCGGCTCGTGCACGGTCACCAGCTTGGTGCCGTCAGGAAAGGTCGCTTCGACCTGGATGTCATGGATCATCTCCGGCACGCCGTCCATGACCTGATCGCGCCTCAACACCTCGCGTCCCAGACTCATCAGTTCCGCGACCGTACGGCCATCGCGGGCGCCTTCCATCACCGCAGCACTGATCAGCGCCACCGCTTCGGGGTAGTTGAGCTGCAGTCCACGGGCCAGGCGACGCTCGGCCACCAGCGCGGCGGTGAACAGCAGCAGTTTGTCTTTCTCTCGGGGGGTCAGCTCCATGGCGGGCTCTCTCAGGTGGCCCAGATGCGCGGCGGGCACGGTGCCAGGCCGAGAACGGCCGGGCGCAGCACATGCCAGAGGCGCTGCAGGGTACGTTGCAAGTGTTGGTTGTCGTGGTCGAGCAGGCGGATGACCAGTAAAGGCCCGAGCAGCGTGGCGCCAGCCGGGATGTTCAGTTCCTCGAGCAACTGACGCACCTGGTCGAGCAGGTGCGTGTCGGCCGGCGCGGCGCAGAACGTCGCCACGAGGGGGTGACCGCCGAGCTTTTCCAGCCGCCCGCCTTCGATGCGCAAGCGCTCGTGCAGGCCAGGATCGTCCGGCAGGTCGATGCGCAAGCAACTGTCCAGGGCGCCGTGGTCGAAACGTTCGTTCATGGCCGGTCGGCCCAGGCACAGCGTTTCCCAAGCCAGTAACCGAGCGCCAGGTTCAAGCGTGAAACGACTCTCCAGGCGCACTCGGGCCCCGTCGAACAGGATGCTGTCCTGGGGCAGCCACTCCAGTGTGCTGCCGGCCTGCAGATGGAAATGTTGGGCGACCTGGGCGGTCGGCCCGATACTGCGGTAGAACTTGCTCGCGCCGGGCATGGTGAGCAAAGCATGGCTGCCCGGCTCCAACTGTATGTCGAGCTCCAGACGGTCACCGGCCACGATCCCGCCGGGCGGATGGAGAATATAGACGTGACAGGGCGCGCCCTCCGGATAGAACGGACGCTGCACCAGAAGAGGGCCAAAATGCTTGCGCGCACCAAGACGAGTCACAGTTTCGCGTTGAACAAAGCGCAACTGCAGGAACGCACTCCAGCCTTGATCATGGTGCAAATTATCGAGTTGTAGCGCGAACGCCATCCTGCCGCCCCTGAAATCCGTGGTTCGGGCCACCTTCGAGTCACCGACGCGCCTAAGTGCGAGGCTGGGTGTGGGTGGCCTGTGCGAGATCGCCATCGAGATATTGCAGGTTGCGGGCCAACCGCGCGCATGAACAATGATGAAGAGTACGCGCCGGCATGGGGCGCACAGGGCCAGCGTGCTCAATCTCAGGGCTGGCGTGAGCGCGTTTTCGGTGCCAGACCGGCAATCGGGATCGAGCGCCGGATTAGCGCAATAGGTTATGCATCGGTTCGCATCCCGTTCCGAAGGCTGAATCCCGACCACGGATGAATGCGATAAACACCCCAAAGATGCAGCACGGGCTAACGGGAAAGTTCAAACATTCAGATATAAAAGTTGAGGTTTACCGAACTCCAGCACCCGACTACACTCCCAACACATAAGCAGTTTCTTTATCCAAGCGGCCAGCCTTAATTGTTCGAGCATGCTTTTTACAGCCTGCCGCGCCCACTGACGGGAGTAATCATAGTGTCCAGACTTGCAGAGTTTCGCGCAGCGGAAAAAGCACTCCAGGAGCAAATCGCCCAACTGGAAGCCATGAAAAAGGATTCCAGTCTCAAACGTGAAATGGAATTCGAACAGAAACTTCTCGGGCTGATGAAGACCTATGACAAGGGCCTGCGTGAAATCGTCGCGATCCTTGATCCAAAGGCCTCCAAAGCGCCCGCAAAGACGACAGGGAGTGCGCCGAAACAGCACCGCAGGCCTCGTGTGGTCAAGGTCTATGAAAACCCGCATACCGGCGAGCTGATCGAAACTAAAGGGGGCAACCATCGGGGCCTCAAGGCCTGGAAAGAACAGTACGGTGCAGCCACCGTGGATTCTTGGGTTCGCTGATGAAACGTCAACGCCCGCTTCACAGTTTTTTCACAAGCCGTGGGCGAATATTGAACCAGCTAAAGGATTAGCGACCCCATCAAGCGCCCGCACATGCGGGCCTCTAATTCCAGCGCCCTGCTCATGCAGGGCGCTTTCGTTTGCGCAATCGGTTCAGTGCCGTATCATGGGCGTTCTGTTTTTCCGTCGACACTCAGCTGTCGACCCCGTCTGTGGAGTTCCCATGAGCCTGAATGATCTGCAAACACTGCCTGGCGTTACTGCCCAGCCCGACAGCGCAACCGCCCAGTTCGTGTTCAACCACACCATGCTGCGGGTCAAGGACATCGAGAAGTCGTTGGACTTCTACACCCGCGTTCTGGGTTTTCGCGTTGTCGACAAACGTGACTTCCCCGCTGCCGAGTTCAGCCTGTACTTCCTGGCCTTGGTGGAGCCGGCACAGATTCCCGTCGATGACGCCGCACGTCACCAGTGGATGAAATCAATTCCCGGTGTTCTGGAACTGACCCACAACTACGGCACCGAGAAAGATCCCGAGTTTGCCTACCATGATGGCAATACCGATCCACGCGGCTTTGGTCACATCTGTGTCTCGGTACCCGATGTACGCGTCGCCTGCGAGCGCTTTGAAGCGCTCGGCGTGCCCTTCCAGAAACGCCTGCAGGACGGGCGGATGAACCACTTGGCTTTCATCAAGGATCCGGACGGCTACTGGGTCGAGGTGATCCAACCTACCGAGCTCAAAGGCTGACTCCAGCCCACACGCTCGTCGGGGCCGGGAACTTCCGGCCCTTCGTTGTGGTACATAGCAAGAGGCCCTTGCACACCACCACAGCGAGGTAATCACGATGCAATCCCTTCATTGCGAGTACCGCGATCACACCATCACCGCCAGCGTGATGCCGCACCCTGACTCTCCCCTCCCCTACGCCGCTGGCTGCCTGATCACTGATCCAGAGGGTCATACCAGCCGACGATTCTCGATACCCATGAAGTTCTTCTCGGATCTGGAGAACGCCCAGCATGTGTCACTGGCGCACGGACGGGCGCTCGTGGATGAGCGCTTGGACCGGGGACAACAGGTTATCTGAACCTGTAGCGGCCATCACGGGCTGATCCGTGATGGCCGCTTAACCTTCCCGTGCGTAGGCCACGGCGGATTCGACTTGCTCGGCCGTCGGCCTGATCCCGGTGTACAACACGAACTGCTCGAGCGCCTGCAACGCGATCACCTCCAACCCTGTGATCACAGGTTTACCCAGCTTCTCGGCCAGTTGCACCAAGGGCGTACGGGCCGGCAATGCCACCACATCGAATACCCGCTCGGCAGCGGCGACCGCCGCATGCGGGAAGGCAAGCGCCTGCGCGTCCGCGCCACCGGCCATCCCGATGGGCGTGACGTTGATCAGCATCGGCGGACATAGGTCGTCCATCTCGGGCTGCCAGGCGTAACCGCAGACATCTGCCAACTGGCGCCCTGCCTGCTCGTTGCGGGCGACGATCAGCCCCTGGTTGAATCCGGCATCGCGCAAGGCACTGGCTACCGCCTTGGCCATGCCGCCGCTGCCGCGTAGGGCGAAGGCCGTTTGCGGGTCGAGCCCGTGCTGCTCCAACAACTGGCGCACCGCCAGGTAGTCAGTGTTGTAGGCTTTCAGACGGCCCTGCGTGTTGACCAGCGTATTGACCGATTCGATTGCCGCAGCGGAGGGATCGATTTCGTCCACCAGCGCCATGCACGCCTCTTTGTAGGGCATGGATACGCCACAGCCGCGAATGCCCAGGGCGCGGATGCCGGCCACTGCGGCCGGCAGGTCCTCGGTGGTCATGGCCTTGTAGTAATAGTCCAGACCTAACTGCTGGTAGAGATGATTGTGAAAGCGCACGCCAAAGGTGCCCGGCCGACCGGCCAATGAAATGCACAGTGTGGTGTCCCTGCTGGGTGCGATGGTCATCTTAGCTGAAGTCCTTGCGAGCTGAATCGATTCGCGCAGCGTAGCAGAGACGACCGCCGGTCGTCCTTACATAACCTTTACCTTGTCTTCGCACTGGCTTGACGGTTTTCCCGGTCTTATGAGCAAGCCCCATAGGTGGGGTCATCGCGAGGATCCATTCATGAATCGTCTCATCCCCGGAATCGCCCTGCTGGTCGGTGCCCTGGCCGTCAGCGGCCCTGCGGCGGCCCATGGTCACGGCTGGGGTCCAGGTCCGGTGCTTGGCGCCGCCGTGGTCGGTGCAGTCGTTGGCGCTACGGTCTACGGAGGGCATGACCGCACGGTGTATGTCGAGCGCGCGCCGACCTACTACGCGCCTCCACCGGTGTATGTACAGGCACCGCCACCCCCGCCGCCACCTCCGGGTTATTACCAACCTTACGTGGTCGAACGTTACGTACCGGCGCCACCCCCGGTGTATCGCCGCTACTACGGACCACCGCCGGTGTATTACGGCCCGCCGCGGTGGTGAGCCACGGCGACCGTTGATAAAACTAATGACCACTATCGATGAAGTTGATTTTCACCCACCCCAGGTACTCGGTAAGTTAGCAACATGTTCTGCAGGAGGTTCATCATGCCCACTATCCAAATCGTCTCAGTCGTAGGCAGTGCAGTCCCGGCCACGCTACGTGCGCAAGGACTGCTGGCTTGCTGGTATCTGGTGCGCAATGGCGAACCGGTCGGCGGCCCGGTGACGTCGCGGCACATGGCACAAGCCATGGCAGACCGACTGGAAGCGGATGTGCTGACCGCCTGAAACACCTGTTATTGCGTTGCTCCCTACGCTCTCTTGACCCGCCTTTTGGCGGGTTTTTTTTGCGCTACGCTGAGCCGATCGGTTTACCGAGCACCTCCAGCGCTGTCTGGTACAGCGCCATCCGTTGCGCGGCGCCATGCGCAACACGTCCGGGCTGGCCGGTGTTGATGATGCTGCCTATATCGGCGATTCGCTGCGCATCGGCCAGTTCATTCAGGCCATGACTGGCCCACCACCAAGCTGCGGACTGCGCAGCGGCTTCGGCCCCCTCCAGCAGCTCCGGTTGCTCTTCCAGGGGCAGCCCAAGCGCCTGAGCGGCCGCACAGTAGTTGTCCCGTCCAGTCAACTGGATCAGACCGCGCCCACGATAGCGCCAGCCATCGCCGGAGTCTGCCGGACCATTGCCCATACGGGCGCTGTAGACATGATTGGCAATTTTCTCTGGCTGACGCGCGCAGGCTTCAGCGGTCTGCGCGTCAAACCGCTTGGGCCAGGTCCGCAACAAGGCTTCGGCGCTGTAGTTGAGGTTTTCTACAAGGCAGCACAAATGTGCCGACTCGTGTCCCACCTGGGCGATAAAGGCGGCGAGTCGCAGAGGGCGGTCGATTTCCCACTGCGATACAGCACCATTGAGGGCGGGCAGGAACGATTCGGCGACGGGGCGCGAGTGGGGAAGTATGTGCAGCAATTGCTGCTCGGTAATCCGCATTGGGCAGTCTCCAACCAAGGAACACATGATGAACGTGGCTCGATCAGGCCGCATATGGCGGGATGACCGAAGCCGCCGTCCAGGTTGCGCACCCTAGTTGTGCGGTACAACACGGCAACGTTTCCTGTCCTCGCTCCAGCGCAGCGAGAGACTGCAGGTGGTGTCACCTCAGCGCTGAATGGACCAGTAGACCTGTCCAGGTCACCGGCGCGAAACCGAAACAAGAATTAAATTTCCTTCACCTTGCGCCCATTCGGAATAAGGCATTCGACAGGGATCGGGCCATACTCCAGAATGCGCCGATCAGCCAAGGGGAAACCCTTGCCCAGCAACGACATACCCAAGAGTAGTGAGCCTCAACGTGAAAACTTCCCTGTCCATCTTCAGCCTCTTGCTGGCGCTCACAGGAACAATGACATTCCCGACGACTGCGGCTGCGCAGTCTTCGATTCAGGAGCAGCGTGACCCTTCCAAGCTGCACCTGGCGTCCGGCAGCGCGCTGCTGATCGACCTGAACACCAACAAGGAGCTGTACGCCAGCCACGCCGATCGTGTTGTTCCTATCGCTTCGGTCACCAAGCTGATGACCGCGATGGTGGTGCTCGACGCCAAACTGCCGATGGACGAAATGCTCACCATGACCATCGCCAACAACCCAGATCTCAAGGGCGTGTTTTCCAGGGTCAGGCCCGGCAGCGAACTGAACCGCCGCGAGACCTTGCTGATCACCCTGATGTCGTCGGAAAACCGCGCGGCCAACAGCCTCGCCAACCACTATCCTGGCGGCTATCCGGCGTTCATCAAAGCGATGAACGCCAAGGCGCGCAGCCTGGGGATGAGCAAGACGCGCTATGTCGAGCCGACGGGCCTGTCGACTCAGAACGTCTCGACCGCCCACGACTTGGCCAAGCTGCTGATCGCCTCGCGCAAGTACCCCATGCTCAGTGAACTGTCGACCACCCGCGAGAAGACCGTGGCGTTCAGAAAGCCCAACTACACCCTGGGCTTTCGCAACACCGACCATCTGGTCAACAAGAGCAATTGGGACATCAAGCTGACCAAGACCGGCTTCACCAATGAAGCAGGGCATTGCCTGGTGCTACTGACGCGCATGGACAACCGTCCGGTGGCGATGGTGATCCTCGACGCGTACGGCAAATTCACCCACTTCGCCGATGCCGGGCGCCTGCGCCAGTGGCTGGAAACCGGGTCGGCCAAGGCCGCACCGGCGGTGGCGATGCAGTACAAGTACGATCGCCAGGGTCGGGCGCGGGTGGAGTGACACACGCGGGCGGCCACCCAGGGCCGCCCGTTTCAGGCCTGGGTGCTGACCATACCGCCCGAACTGCTGCCACCCGATTTGGTCAGGGCCTTCAGCAACTCAGCGGTGGCCTTGAGAATCTGGCCATTGATAGCCGCGATCTGCCCCTGAGCGCCTGCAACTGCAGCCATCTTGGCCTTTTCCTCCATCGGCTGCGCCTGAATCTCGGCCAAGCGTTTCTGTGCCTCGGCCAACTGCTTCTGCAATTCTTTGATCAGGTCACGCATCTGCTTGATATGCGCTGGCTCATCGCTCTGCTCGCTGGCCTTGGCCTGTTCGGCCTTGCTCGCCTGCGTGGGCATCTGCACCTCGACGGTGTTCGCCTTTGCAGTCGTCTGCTCACTGTCTCCACTGGCCTGAGCAGAGGATTGCGCCCCTTGAATCGTGAAGTTGACGCCGGTGATTCCGACCATTTCCTGTCTCCGCAAAGCGTTTGATCAAGCCTGTTTATCGGCCGCAAACCGCCGTTCTTGAGCCCTCAGCCCTCCGGCAACAGGCTGCGCTCGAACAGAAACGGTCCGTTAGTCTGCGGTAGATGCTCGTAGACCTGCTGCGGTCGACCCAACCGTGGCTGAATGCGCTCGCCCGTATCACGCACCCAGCCCGCGTCCTTCAGGCGCTCCAGGCGTTTGCGCAATGAGGTGTTATTGACCGTTCGCCCCAGACACGCCTGGGTCGCACTCAGCGCCTCGAGCACGGTGAAACGTGCGGGCAACAGGTACAGGGGCAAGCTGCTGTAGAGGCTCTTGGCGGCCAGACGCTCACAGGCTCGCTGGATCAGCAGGGCGTGGTCGAATGGCAGCACCACCTTGCGCGCCGACAAGTCGTCCAGGTCGAAGAACGCCTGCTGTTCACCGTCGAGCACCTGTGCCGGATCGAGCAGGGCCAGATAGTAGGTGCTCAGCGACCAACCCCGTGGATCGCGAAACGCATTACCCTCGGTACCCACCTGCTCCAGGTGCCGTGGCAGCACCTGAGCTTTTTCCTGCAACGCTCGCGCGGCGGCGGCATCCAAGCTGTTGTCTGGTGTACGGCCATTGACGATCACCCCCGGCAACGCCCATTGGCCCAGATGCGGTTCGCGTTCGCGGCGATGCAACAGAACCTGAAGGCGCTGCGCCTGCAAATCCAGGCGCAAGGCAACGATGTCCACGCTGGCCATGACGGCTATCGAACTCATCCCGACTCCTTTTTTTCAGCCTATATTCCACCAGGTATTTTTTATGATGCAAGCCAAATCCCATAAATAAAAGCGCTTGACACACTTAAACCACCAGATGGATTATATAGCCATTCCGGCCGAGGAGCCTTCCGATGAAAATCGCCAGTTTCGACGTAGACGCCCAGAACGGCTTCACTGCCAACGCCCCGCTCGAGCTGCCTGTGCCTGACGGCCATCTGATCGTCCCGGCACTCAATGCCATGGCCCGCCGCGCCGATCTGCGTCTGGGCAGCAAGGACGCTCACCCGGCCAAGGCGGCCTGGACAGTCGATGAGGCCAGTCAAATGCTGCAACCCTTGCCGCTGGCCAACGCCGACCTGACCTGGGTCAGCCACTGCGTGCCGGGCACGCCAGGCTTCGAACTGCTGCCTGGCCTGCCGGCCCCGATCGACTACGACTACTTCGTCTGGAAAGGCGTGGAACCCGATCTGCATCCTTACGGCGCCTGCTACCACGACCTGGCCGAGCGTCGCTCCACCGGGGCGATCGAATTTCTCAAGGTGCAAGGCGTGGAAACGGTGATCGTCGGCGGCCTGGCGCTGGATTACTGCGTGCGAACCACCGCCTTGCAGCTCAGGCGCGCGGGTTTCCAGGTGTTGCTGTACCTCCCAGCCTGCCGCGCCCTGAGCACCCAGGGCGGCGAAGACGCCTGCTCCGAATTGATCCGCGCCGGCGTGCTGACATGCCCTGACGAAGCCGCACTCGACCGCCAACTGGCCCTGCTCAAGGAGACCCGCCCATGAGCGACGACGTATTCGCCCCACGCATCATCCAGAACTTGCTGGACACCGATTTCTACAAGATCACCATGATGCAGGCGGTCTTGCACAATTACCCTAACGCCGAGGTGGAGTGGGAATTCCGCTGCCGCAACGCCGAAGACCTGTCGCCCTACCTTGCGGAGATCCGCTATCAGATCGAACAGTTGGCCGATGTCTCGGTCACTCACGACCAGCTCGCCTATCTGGAGAAGATCCCCTTCATCAAGCCGGACTTCATCCGCTTTCTCAGCCTGTTCCGCTTCAACCTGCGGTATGTCCAAGTCGGCCTGGACGATGCCGGGCAACTGGCGATCCGCGTGCGCGGGCCCTGGTTGCACGTGATCCTTTACGAAATCCCTCTGCTGGCGATCATCTCCGAGGTGCGCAACCGCTACCGCTATCGCGAAGTGACCATGGAGCAGGTCGGCGAACGCCTGTATCAGAAGCTCGACTGGCTCAAGCGCGAAGCCAGCGCCGATGAACTGGCGGGCTTGCAACTGGCCGACTTCGGTACCCGCCGTCGATTCTCCTATCCGGTCCAAGAGCAGGTGGTACGCATCCTCAAGCACGATTTTCCGGGCCGTTTCGTCGGCACCAGCAACGTGCACCTGGCCCGTGAATATGAACTTCGGCCGATTGGCACCATGGCCCACGAGTGGTTCATGGCCCACCAGCAACTCGGTCCGCGCCTGGTCGACAGCCAAGTGGCCGCACTGGAGTGCTGGGTGCGTGAATATCGCGGCTTGCTGGGCATCGCGCTGACCGACTGTATCGGCATGGATGCATTCGTCAGGGACTTCGATCTGTATTTCGGCAAGCTCTTCGATGGGCTGCGTCACGACTCGGGCGATCCGCTGGCCTGGGCGGAAAAAGCCATCGCCCACTATCAGCGCCTGGGCATCGATCCGTTGAGCAAGACCCTGATCTTCTCCGACGGCCTGGACTTCGCCAAGATGCTGCAGCTCTACCGCGCCTTGCATGAGCGCATCAACGTCAGCTTCGGCATCGGCACCCACCTCACCTGCGACATTCCCGATGTGACACCGATGAACATCGTGATCAAGATGACCGCCTGCAACGGCGCGCCGGTGGCGAAAATTTCCGACAGCCCGGGCAAGACTCAATGCCGTGACGAAAACTTCGTCGCCTACCTGCGTCATGTGTTCAGCGTGGTCTGATGCAGACCACTGCTGTCGCCGGCACCGGCAAGGCCGGGCGGCGATAGCGGTATGCCGGTCGGCGGGGCTCTGGACAGAAGCGTTCTGACAAAGCTGAAAATGTTATATTATAACAATAATCAGCTCTCAAATCGTCTTCTCCCCTCCTACCCTCACTCCAGAGCTCAACATGACCCAGCACCCAGCAGTCGCCTCCCACCCAACCGACCTTTACGCCGACACCGAGATGGCCTGCCTCGCCGGCGCCAAAGCCGCGCTCTATCGCTGGGCCGCGACCGTGGCCACGCGCGATGTCGACCAGGTGCTGGCCCTCTACGCCGAAGACGCGATCCTGGTGCCGACCTTGTCCAATCAGGTACGCGATTGCCAGGACAGTCGCCGCAACTACTTCGAGAACTTCCTGGCCAACGACGGCCTGGTCTGCGATATCCAGGTGTTCAAGAAGCGCGTCAGCCGCAAGCTCGGCACCGTGGTGGTCGGCGGCCTGTACACCTTCGTCTACCGCCAGGCCGGCGAGCAGCGGGTGGTGCCTGCGCGTTTCCTGTTCACCTTCGAACGCATCGAAGCGCAGTGGCTGATCACCGGCCATCACTCCTCCATCGAGGCCTGAGCAGCCCCGCGCACGCCGAGCGCGCAGCCGCAGATTCTTTGCCGGCCCTCTCGTTGCCAGGTGCAATTGTCGGTATGGTGGTGTCAAAGAAGGATGTTTTACCCGCACAGGAAAGACTTTGATGCCCCACCGCAATGTCATCAACGCCTCCGTCAGCCCCAAGGGCAGCCTGGAGACACTGTCGCAACGTGAAGTCCAGCAACTGAGTCAGGCCGGTACCGGCAGCCTCTATACCCTCTTCCGCCAATGCGCCCTGGCCATCCTCAACACCGGCGCGCATGTCGACAACGCCAAGACCATCCTTGAAGCCTACAAGGACTTCGAGGTGCGCATTCACCAGCAGGACCGAGGCGTGCGCCTGGAGCTGCTCAATGCACCGGCCGACGCGTTCGTCGACGGTGAAATGATCGCCAGCACCCGCGAAATGCTGTTCAGCGCGCTGCGCGACATCGTCTACACCGAAAGCGAGTTGGCCAGCCAGCGCATCGACCTGGAGAGCTCACAGGGCATCACCGACTATGTCTTCCACCTGCTGCGCAACGCGCGCACCTTGCGCCCGGGCGTGGAGCCGAAGATGGTGGTGTGCTGGGGCGGTCACTCGATCAGCACCGAGGAATACCAGTACACCAAGAAGGTCGGCCACGAACTGGGCCTACGCAAGCTCGACATCTGCACCGGCTGCGGCCCCGGCGTGATGAAAGGTCCGATGAAGGGCGCCACCATCGCCCATGCCAAGCAGCGCATGGCCGGCAGCCGCTACCTGGGTCTGACCGAGCCGGGCATCATCGCCGCCGAGGCGCCCAACCCCATCGTCAACGAACTGGTGATCCTGCCGGACATTGAAAAACGCCTGGAGGCGTTCGTACGTGTCGGCCACGGCATCATCATTTTCCCCGGTGGCGCGGGCACGGCCGAAGAGTTCCTGTACCTGCTCGGCATTCTCATGCACCCGGACAACCACGACCTGCCCTTCCCGGTGATTCTTACCGGACCGCGCAGCGCCGAGCCATTCCTGCAGCAACTGCATGCGTTCGTCGGCGCCACCCTCGGCGAGGCCGCGCAGCGTCATTACCAGATCATCATCGACGACCCAGCCGAAGTGGCTCGACACATGGTTGAAGGCCTCAAGGCGGTCAAGCAGTTCCGCCGCGAGCGCAACGACGCCTTCCACTTCAACTGGCTGCTGAAGATCGACGGCGGCTTCCAGCATCCGTTCGACCCCACCCACCAGAACATGGCCGACCTGGCCCTGCGCCGCGACCTGCCGCCCCACGAACTGGCCGCCAACCTGCGTCGGGCGTTCTCCGGCATCGTCGCGGGCAACGTCAAGGACAAGGGCATCCGCCTGATCGAGGAGCATGGTCCTTACCAGATCCGCGGTGACCAAGCGATTCTCGACCCGCTCGGCAAGCTGCTGCAGGCTTTCGTCGACCAGCACCGGATGAAGCTTCCTGGCGGTGCGGCCTATGTGCCGTGCTATCAGGTCGTGACCTGAGTTCCTGGCATTTTGCCTCTGCCGCAGCGGCGCTTCGTCGCTGCGGCTTCCTTCACCGAACGATGTCGTGGGTAATACATTTCTCGCAACACCTCGCAGACTTTTCCTCCGCTGAGCAGTGAACCAGCCCACAAAAAAAAGGTCTTTGGCTGACGGTCAATTCACCGATCGGCTCACGGCCCATTCACCGGGCTTTTCATCCGTTACTGCTTCTGCGAAGACCACCATGCCCGAATTCCGCCGCGCCACCCTCGCCCTCCCCGTGCTGTTCGCCTCGCTGCTCGTTGCGGCCCCCTTGGCCGATGCCGCAGAGGCCAGCACCGATGCGCGCTGGGTCAGTGACAGCCTCAGCACCTACGTGCGCAGCGGTCCGACCGACGGCCACCGCATCGTCGGCACGTTGAAATCCGGACAGAAGGTGACGTTGGTCAGCAGCCAGGGCAACTACAGCCAGGTGCGCGGCCAAAGCGGCGACCTGGTGTGGATCCTCACCAGCGACCTGCAAGCGGTGCCCGGCCAGAATGAGCGCCTACCCCAGCTCGATGCTCAGGTGGCGGAGCTCTCTGGTCAGCTCAAGACCATCGACGACAGTTGGAAGACCCGCGTGCAAGGCATGCAGGAGACCCTTGACTCACGCAAGGCGTTGATCGACGAGCTGCAAGCGCGCAACAAAACCTTGGATGAGCAGCTCGAGCAGTCCCAGTCGACTCTGCGCGATACCCAGGCGCGCCTGGGCGACGAGAACAAGCAGGTGATGATGCGCTACATGGTGTACGGCGGCAGCATTGCCGGCGCCGGCCTGTTTGTGGGCCTGATCTTGCCGGCGCTGACCCGCGGCCGTAAACGCAATGACCGCTGGTTCTGACCTGGCGCTCGAAGGGCTTCGCCGCGACGCCTGAAGGCCGCAGCGAAGCCCACATCTGGCTACTTCGTCGCACTGCCGCGCAGCTTGGCCAGCGCCGCCAGACGCACCGCCACGTTCGCCGCGCCATACCCTGCATAGCCGCCCCTGCGCTGGATGATCTCGAAGAAGAAACGTCCCTCGAACGGCTCGGTGTACACATGGAACAACTCACCGCCTTGGGCATCGCGGTCGTACAACACGTTGTAGTAGGCCAGCTCACTGAGAAATTCGTCGTCGAAGTCGAAGCGCGCCGCCAAGTCATCGTAGTAGTTCAGGGGGATCTCCAGCAACGGCACCCCGGCGTCCTTGGCACGCGTGACCTCGGCGAAGATGTCTGCACAATCGAAGGCAATATGGTGTACGCCCGAGCCGCGATAGCTCGATAGCGCATGGGCGATGGCAGTATTGCGGTTCTCCGAGATGTTCAGCGGCAGACGCAACGTCCCGCAGGGACTGCGCAGCGCCCGACTCTTCACCAGGCCATAGGGGTCGGGTAATACCACTTCGTCATCGGCCGTAAAATCGAACAGGCTTTTGTAGAACAGCACCCAGCTGTCCAAGGCATCGGCCGGCAGTGCCAGGGCCATGTGATCGATGCGTTGCAGCCCACCCGTAGCGCTGGCCTGTGGGTCCACACGGAAGTCGCTGTCATAGATGCTCTGCCCGGCCGTGGCAGACTCGACCAGGTAGATCAGGCTGCCATCGGGCGCGCGCACGGCAGCGAGCTCACGCTCGTTGGGCCCGACCAGCCCGCGAAACGGCTGACCACCGTAGGCCACCGCGCGCTGCAGCGCGGCCTGCGCATCGTCCACCCGCAGCGCCGCCGCGCACAGCGACGGGCCATGCGCCTCGAAAAAGTTGTGGCTGAACGAATAGGGTTCGGCGTTGAGCACGAGATTGATGTCACCCTGGCGCAGCAGCCTGACCGCCTTGCTGCGGTGCTGGCCCGCCTCGGCAAAGCCAAGCCGTTTCAACCAGCCGCCCAGACGCGCACCGACCGCCTCGTCCACCGCGAATTCGAGAAACTCGACGCCGTCGTAGCGACTGGCCGCGGGCGGCGCGAACAAGATACCGGGCTCCACCGCCTGGGCTTGCTCAGCCAGGCGCAGACGTGCCTTTTCCTCCAGATACAACAGCGAAAGCAGTCCGTCAGCGGCATTCTGGCGAGTCGGCGCCGCACGGAAGCCATCGTTGAAGATTTCCAGCGACAGCGGGCCGCGATAGCCACTGGCAATGATCGGCGCGAGAAAACCCGCCAGGTCCAGTTCACCCTGGCCGGGGAAGCAGCGGAAATGTCGGCTCCACTCCAGCACATCCATGGCCAGGATCGGCGCATCGGCCATCTGCACGAAGAAAATCTTGTCGCCGGGCAGGTCGCGGATGCCGCGCGGATCGCCCTTGAGCGAGAGGGTATGGAAACTGTCGAGAATCACGCCCAGCGCGGGGTGATCGGCCTGGCGCACCAGGTTCCACACCTGTTGCCAGGTGTTGACGTGTCGGCCCCAGGCCAGACCTTCGTAGCCGATGCGCAAGCCACGTGCACCCGCGTGCTCGGCCAGTAACCTCAGGTCATCGACCAGCACCTGTTCCTCGCCCAGGGCATCGGCCTGCACATTGCTGCACACCAGCACCAGATCGGTGCCCAGTTCCTGCATCAGGTCGAACTTGCGCTCGGCCCGGTCGAGGTTTTTCTGCAGGCGCTCGCGCTTGCATCCCTCGAAGTCGCGAAACGGCTGAAACAAGGTGATGGCAATGCCCAAGTCCGCGCACAACTGGCGGATCTCCCGTGGGGAGCCGGCGTAGTGCAGCAGGTCGTTCTCGAAGATCTCGACGCCGTCGAAGCCAGCGGCAGCAATGGCTTCGAGCTTCTCAGGCAGGGTGCCGCTCAAGGATACGGTGGCGATGGAGCGCTGCATGGTAAGTCCCTAGTTGTTCGCGCAGGCACCGGTTCGTCTACCGAAGAGCCCGCTTGTTCTCGACGATGGCAGGATCGATTATTCGCAGGTAAAGTCGCATCGGCAACGCTCTTTGTACGAAATGGTTAGTTTGCGTTCGATAATCGAACAGAACCCATCAACGCCAATTGATTCACTCTGAATCTCTGGACAACCATGCGTTCGTCGCTGCCATCCGGGCCCATGCCTGCCCGAGGGCGACTGCCTTCCGACAACAGACAAGAACAACGGAGACACCATGGCCCATTCTTCCCAGGCCAAGAAAGCCACCGCCAGTGGCTGGATCGGCTCGGCCCTCGAGTACTACGACTTTTTCATCTATGCCCAGGCGGCAGCACTGATCTTCCCGCAGATCTTCTTTCCATCCACCGACCCGAAAATGGCCATCATTGCCTCCCTGGCCACCTATGGCGTCGGCTACCTGGCCCGCCCCGTCGGCGCCTTCGTGCTCGGGCACTGGGGCGATACCCGCGGGCGCAAGAACGTGCTGCTGCTTTGCATGTTCCTGATGGGGCTGTCGACCATGGCCGTGGGCCTGCTGCCCACCTACCATGACATCGGCCTGCTCGCCCCCGCGCTGCTGGTGGTGCTGCGCCTGATCCAAGGCTTCGCCGTGGCCGGAGAAATTTCCGGCGCCAGCTCGATGATCATGGAGCACGCGCCGTTCGGTCGCCGTGGCTACTACGCCAGCTATACCTTGCAAGGCGTGCAGGCCGGCCAGGTGATGGCGGCGGCCGTGTTCCTGCCGCTGGCCTACTTCATGCCCAGCGAGGCCTTCAACGATTGGGGCTGGCGCATCCCGTTCCTGATGAGCGCCGTGGTGCTCATTGCCGGCTTCATCATTCGCAAAGAGGTGCATGAAACTCCGGCGTTCGTTCAGGAAGAGCGCCAGGACAAGGTGGCCAAGTCGCCCATCGGCGAGGCCTTCCGCCACAGCTGGAAGCACATGGTGCTGGTGATGTTCATGGCGCTGATGAACGTGATCCCGGTGGTGGCGACCATCTTCGGCGCGGCCTATGCGGTGCAACCGGCCTACGGCATTGGCTTCGACAAGAGCGTGTACCTGTGGATCCCGGTGGTGGGCAATATCGTCGCGGTGCTGGTGATTCCCTTCGTCGGTAACCTGTCCGACCGTATCGGACGCCGCCCGACCATGATCGCCGGCTGCCTGGGTTCGGGGCTGCTGGCGTTCGTCTACCTGTACGCCATCAGCATCCAGAACGTGCCGTTGGCCATCGCCGGCTCGATCCTGATGTGGGGCCTGGTCTACCAGGGTTACAACGCGGTGTTCCCCAGCTTCTACCCCGAGCTGTTCCAAACCCGCTACCGGGTTTCGGCCATGGCCATCGCGCAGAACATCGGCACCATGCTCACCGCCATGCTCCCGGCGCTGTTCGCAGCCGTCGCACCGCCGGGCTCGACGCACATCTGGCTAGTGGTCGGCGGGCTGGCGTTCGTCATCACCTGCGTCTGTGCGCTGGCCGCTTACTTGGCCCCGGAAACCTACCGCCTGGCCATGGACGACCTGGGTAATCCGCAGGCCAAGCCCTTGGAGAAAGCCGCATACGATGCCAGTCGCAAGAGCAGCTTCGAGGTGGTCAGCCCCTGACAGGGGCCTTCACCACCGCCTGCAGATTCGCCCAAAGACGCTCGACATCCGGCCGTTCGGTCGGCAACGCGCCGACCGACACCCGTACCATCCAGCGGCCGTCCAGGGTCGCGGGGGTGACATAGGCCTTGCCCGAAGCATTGAGCCGGTCCGCCCAGCCGCGCGTATGCGCGTCCAGGGCGTCGCCGTCCAGCGTTGCCGGACGGTGACGCAGGCACAGGGTCTGCAACCGCACCGGTGCCAGCAGTTCCCAGTCTGGCGCTGCGCCGACCTGCTCGGCCAGCCAGCGGGCGTTGTCCAGGTCGCGGCGCAAGCGCTGCTGCAACGCCTCGACCCCTTCGCTGCGCAACATGAACCACAGCTTCAGGGCACGGAAGCGCCGGCCCAGCGGTATGCCCCAGTCGCGCAGGTTCTTCACCTCACCGTCCACCGACGACTGCAAGTAGCTGGGGTTGGTACTCATCACCCGGATCAGGTGCTGTGGATCGCGCACGTAGTACAGCGAGCAGTCGAAGGCCACCCCCAGCCATTTGTGCGCATTGACCACCAGCGAATCAGCCAGCTCGATGCCGTCCCACATCCAGCGGCACTCCGGCAGGATCATCGCCGAGCCGGCCATCGCCGCATCGACATGCAGCCACACGCCCCTCGCCTGAACGATGTCACCGATGCCCCGCAGCGGGTCCAGTGCGGTGGTCGCGGTAGTGCCGAGAGTCGCGACCACCGCGCAGGGCTGATTGCCGTCAGCCAGGTCCTGGTCGATGGCCGCTTGCAGCGCCTCGGGACGCAGCGCGAAGTGCTCGTCGGTCGGGATCTGGCGGATGTTGTCGCGGCCGAAGCCGGCCAGCAGCGCCGCTTTGTCCACCGAGCTGTGGGCCTGGGCACTGACGTACACGATCAACGGTTTGTCCTGGCTTTGCAGACCACCCCGGGCCAAGGCATAGCCGCTACTGCGTTCACGGGCACTGATCAGCGCGACCAAGGTGCTGGTCGAGGCGGTGTCCTGGATCACCCCACTCCACTGCGGCGACAGGCCCAACAACTGGCGCAGCCAGTCGAGCGTGACTTCCTCCAGCTCGCTCAAGGCCGGGCTGGATTGCCAGGACAAGCCCAAGACGCCTAGACCGGTGCTGAGAAAATCGCCGAGTACCGACGACAACGTGCCATTGGACGGGAAGTAGCCGTAGAAATCAGGATGCTGCCAATGGGAGAGGCCAGGCATCACCTGCTGGAGCACATCGTCGAGAATCGCGGCGAAAGGCTCGCCTTGTTGTGGCGCTTGCTCGGGCAGCGCCGCCTTCAAGTAGCCCGGCTCGACCTGAGCCATCACCGGATGCTCGCCAACGCGCTGGCGGTAATCGGCGATCAGGTCGATGAGCTGGTGGCCGTGCTGACGGAATTGTTCGGGGGTCACAAGAGGGCTCCTGGGCGGATGAAGTGTCGGGGCAGCCCCTGACACGCGGCAATCGGTCCAGTCTAGGCCAGCCGCCTTCCAGCAATAACCCCGCTTCGCGCATAGCTGCTATGGCACGTGCGCATGCCCACCCTCGACTCCGAAGGACGACTGACGCCACAGCTCGAACACTCGATTGCGCAACCAGCGGTGCTCGGCAGACGCCTGCAAGCGCTGGTGCCAGACCACCCAGTAGCGCTGGCTGTGGGCGACGAAACCCAGCGGTCGCCAGGCCAGGCCGTGCAGACGGCACAGTTGTCGGGCGATGTGTTCCGGCACGGTAGCCAGCGCCTGACCCTGGCCAACCACCTTGACCATGGCGCCGAAGAACGGCACCTGCAATTGCAAGCGTCGCTGCAGGCCTTGAGTGCGCAAGTGGCGATCGATGAAGCTGTCCTTGTCACCGCCGCCAGACACCCGCACATGCCGATAGGCCAGATAGTCCGCTTGACTGACGGCGACGCCTGCGGTCAGTGGGTGATCGGCGGCCATCAGGCACACCGCCTGATCCTCGCCGAGCAGGCGGCCATGCAGGTTCGCCGGAGACTCGTCGAACAGGGTGGTGGCGAGGTCAACCTCACCGCTGGCCAATAGCCCATATTCCCCGGCCTGCCAAGTGCGGTACTCCAGCGACACGCCTGGTGCTTCGCGCTCCAACGCTTCCACCAGCACGGGCAGCATGAACTCGGCCACGTAGTCGGATGCAGCCAGACAGAACCGACGCTCGCACCGGGCGGGATCGAACACCGGCGGCTGGCGCAGCGCACTGAGTTCTTCGAGTACCTGACGCAGCGGCTCGACCAAGGTTTCGGCATGCTCACTGAGTACGTAGCCACGGCCCTGACGCACCAGCAGCGGATCGTCGAAAGCGTCGCGTAGATGGGCCAGTTGACGGCTCAGTGCCGGCTGACTGCAGCCCAGGCGTTCGGCGGCATGGCTGAGATTCTTCAACCGCAGCAGACAGTCGAGGGTACGCAGGTGGGCAAGACTCAGGGAGGCGAAAGTGGGGGTCATGGCGGGCCTTCCTGAAACGCTGGCCGCCCCGTGGCGAGCGAATTGGCCAAAGGGCGGCAGCGGCGCTTGGTGCTGATCAGTCGGCCAGGCCGACATACACGTTCTGAACGTCGTCATTCTCGTCGATCGCTTCCAGGAACGCCTCGACCTCGGCCAGGGCCTCGGCGCTCAGGCTGGCCGCGCTCACCGGGTTCTTGGGCGTGTAGCCGATCTTCGCCGACGTCACGGTGAAGCCGTGATCAGGCAGGGCTTTCTGCACCGCGTCCAGGTCGGTGGTGTCGGTGATGAACAAGGTCGAGCCTTCTTCGTCTCCTTCCTCGAAATCCTGGGCACCGGCTTCGATGGCAGCCATTTCCGGGTCGGCGTCGCCCACCGGGGTGGCTTCGATCAGACCGACGTGGTTGAAGTCCCACGCCACCGAGCCGCTGGCGCCCAGTTGACCCTTGCGGAACAGCACGCGGACCTGCGCGACAGTGCGGTTGACGTTGTCGGTCAGGCACTCGACGATCAGCGGCACCTGATGCGGTGCGAAGCCCTCGTAGCTCACGGCCGAGTACTGCACCGTATCGCCATCCAGGCCGGCGCCCTTGCGGATCGCGCGCTCCAGGGTCTCGCGGGTCATCGACGCCTTTTTCGCCTGCTCCACGGCCAGGCGCAGGCGCGGGTTCATGTCCGGGTCGGCGCCAGACTTGGCCGCGATCTGAATTTCCTTGGCCAGCTTGCCCATGATCTTGCCCTTGGCATTGGCGGCGGCTTCTCTATGTTTGGCTTTCCACTGTGCGCCCATCTCGACTCTCTTGTCTGCGCGGCCGGTTCAGGAAGCGACCGGCCAAAAAGTGGGGAGAGTTTATACGCCCTCGCCGACCGGTTCGACAAGAAATCCTCACCCCTTGTCGGCCTTCCCCGCCGCGGCCGCGAACTTGGCCAGGCGGACATCGAGCCGCCGAGGCCGTTGCCCTCGGTCTTCGGCGCGCTCCTTGCGGCGGATGGCCTCGCGCACCAGCAACGAACCGAGGTAGCGGATGGGCTCTGGCGGAAATAGTCCCAGCGGCCCACGCACCAGCGGTGAGCGGGTCCAGGCATTGTCCAGGCCCAAGGCCAGCGACGAGAGGATCTGTCCGCCCATGTGGCAGGGTCCGACACCGCTGCCGGAGTAACCCAAGCCGTAGAACACGTTGGCTTGCCCGTCCAGTCGGCCGAAGAACGGCAGGCCGCTGACCGATCGATCCGATGGGCCGTTCCAGCTCGCCGCCAGCGGCACCTCGGCAAGACTCGGAAAGAACTCGCCCAGGGTGCGTTGCAGCAGCGCACGATACGGCGAAGGCTGGTCGAACACCTTGGACAGCCGCCCACCGTAGGCGAACGTATTACCGCCCTTGCCCAGCATCAGCCGACCATCGACGGTAGTGCGGTAGTAATGTACGAAAATCCGCGAGTCGAGCACGCTGATGCCGCTGTCCAGTCCGGTCTGGTGCAACAACTCAGCACATGGCTCGGTGATGACCATGTCGCTGGAAACGATCGCCACGCTGCGCTCGAACGCCCGGAACTGGCGCGCCATCGCGGCATTAAGCCCCAGCACCACGCGATCGGCGCGGACAGTGCCGTGAGGCGTGTGCAGCGCCACCACTGGGCCATGCTGCAACTGCGTCATCGCCGTGCCTTCATGAATTCGCACGCCGTGCTGCAGCGCCACCCGGCGCAGCCCGCGCACCAGTTTCGCCGGTTGCACGGTGGCCGCCGCTGGCGAGAACCAGCCCTCCAGGTGCCGGCGCGAGCCGGCGCGGCGCTGCACCTGCGGCAACGGCAGACGCTGGAAGCTGCTGATGCCCTGGCGCTCGAGCGCCGCGATCACCGCATCGGTGCTGCCCACCTGTGCGGCATTAGTGGCCGTATACAGCGTGCCGTCACGGCGGTAATCGCAGTCGATGCCGTGCGCCTGGCAGAACGCGCCGATGGCGGCGATGCTGCGCTCGGACTCGCTCACCAGGCGCACCGCCTCGGCCACACCGAACAGCCGTTCCAAGGTGAAATACTTGGCTGACCACGACAGCGCACAGCCGCCATTGCGACCACTCGCGCCGGCCCCGCAGATATCCGCCTCGATCAGCAGCACATCCAGCGTCGGCTGGGCCTGCTTGAGCATCAGCGCGGTCCACAGGCCGGTGTAGCCGCCGCCGACGATGCAGACATTGCAGCGGACATCGCCCTGCAACGGGGGACACGGTGACTCGGACTGTGACGCCAGCGCCTGCTGCAGCCAGAACGGTCTCATTGCGCGAGTTCCTTGTAGACGAAAGCAAAAGACAGGGGGTATCAAAACAAGCGCTGAACGATAAGAAAAATCGATTTATCGTATGTCAGTCATAAGCCGAGCTTTTACTACTGTCGTTGGAGACGTCCATGTCGGTCTCGCATGCTCAACTCAAAGCCTTCCACGCCGTCGCCCTGCATCACAACTTCACCCGTGCCGCCGAATATCTGTGCCTGACCCAGCCTGCCGTCTCCGATCAAGTACGCAAGCTGGAAGAACGCTTCGGCATCCTGCTGTTCCAGCGCAACAAGCGCACCGTGGGGCTGACCGACCTGGGTGAGCGCCTGTTCGGCATCACTCGACGGCTATTTGCCTGCGAAGCCGAGGCCGTCGAGCTGTTGCAGGACTCCCGCGCCCTGGACACCGGCAGCCTGGTGCTGGCGGTGGACGCGCCGGTGCATGTACTGCCGCAGATCGCACGCTTCTGTCAGCGTTACCCGGGCATCCAGGTCAAGGTCGAAACGGGCAACAGCGACCAGGCGCTGGCCCGGCTCTTTCGCTACCAGGCCGACTTGGCGCTGCTCGCCTGCGAGGTGACGGATGAACGGCTGTTCTGCCTGCCGATCCGCAGCGACCCGCTGGTGGCATTCGTTTGCGCCCAGCACCCCTGGGCGACACGCGGCGCCCTTCGTCTTGCCGACCTGGACGACACGCCACTGGTGCTGCGCGAACCCGGCTCGGTGACCCGGCAGGTACTGGAAGAGGAAATGCAGCGCGCCGGCCTGCGCGTGCGCACGGCCATCGAGGTGCAAGGCCGCGAAGCCGCGCGCGAAGCGGTCGTGGCGGGAATTGGCGTGGGCGTGGTGTCGGCGGCCGAATTCGGCGCCGATGCCCGCTTGTGCGCACTGCCGATCGAGGACTGCCATCGGCGCTTGAGCGAAACCCTGGTGTGCCTGGATGAGCAGCGCTCGCGCCGGGTGGTGGCGACGTTCCTGCAGATGGTCCAGGAAAATGCCGAGGATTGATGCTCGCCGGCGCCGCACTCAGCGCGTGGCCACCACGAACAATCGTGGAAAGGGTAGCAGCACCTTGCCGTCGGTCGCGGCTGGGTAATCCTGCTGCATCGCTTGCAGGTACAACTGCAGGAACGCCGCGCGTTCGTCCTCATCCAGGCGCGCCAGGTAAGGCCGCAGACCCGAGCCCTTGAACCACTCCACCACCGCTTCGGCGCCACCGCTCAGTGGGTGGTGATAGGTGGTGCGCCAGACGTCTACCCGTGCGCACAGCGGGCTGAGCAGGTCGTAGTAGAATGTGGCGCTGTGCCGTGGCGGCAGGGCGAAGTCGCTGAATTTTTCTTTCCACGGTCCTTGGCCGGCAATCTCGCGCATGCGCCGATGAGCAGGCTCGTCCAGGTTGTCAGGGGTCTGCACCGCCAGGCTGCCACCTTCGGAAAGCTGTTGCACCAGGTGTGGGTACAGCGCGCCATGCTCGGGCAGCCACTGCAAGGAGGCGTTGGCGAGAATCAGGTCCTGAGGTTCGGCGGCGTTCCAAAGCGCGATGTCCGCCACCTCGCAGCGTACCCGGGGCACCTTCAGACGGGCACGCTCACGGGCCTTGTCGATCATGTCCTGATCACTGTCCAACGCCACCACCAACGCATCACCGTACTGTTGCAGCAACACTTCGGTGGAGTTGCCGGGGCCACAGCCCAGGTCGGTAGCGTGACGAACCGGGCGCGGCGGCACCGCCGCAAGCAAGTCGCGCACGGCGCGGGTGCGCTCGTTTTCGAACAACGAATACTGAGTGGCAGACCAGGCCATGGGCAGCTCCTTGGGCAGGGGGAAGTATCAGCATATGCCTTTCGGTGCTCGTCTGGGGTAAGTGCCGCACCGATTCGTTTCGTCAGAAACAGATCATGCCTGCGAAGGCTGGAACTGACAGGCGAATGCGAAGGTCATCCGCTTAGTCCATACATGCTGTCAACCATGAAATCCTTGCGCTCCTCACCCCTTGCCTTGCCCATCGCTCTCCTCGCTCTGGTCGGCGCATCGCTGCTGCTCGCCTCGCCCTGGATGGGCCAAGGCTTCGACGTGTCGGATCTGTCCACCGATAGCCAGAACCGTCTGACCCGGCAACTGGAAGACGGCAGTCTGCTGACCCTGGATAACGGCTCGGCCGTGGATCTGGAGTTCGACAGGACGCAACGCCGCATCCACCTACTCAAGGGGCAACTGCTGCTGGAAGCGGCCAGGGGCGACACCCGACCGCTGTACATCGTCACCCCGTACGCCACCCTACGGCCACTGGACGCCACGCTGATCGTCGAACGGCTGCAGGACAGCAGCGAGGTGACCGTGCTCGACGGTCGGGTCGAATTCCAAGGCAATGATGGGCGCCTGTCACTGAACCGCAGTCATTACCTGCGCTTCGATGCCCAAGGCCACAGCACACCGATCAAGGCCGATGGTGGCGATGCCCAAGCGGCCTGGTATCTGGAACGCCTGCCGGGCACTGGCCAAGCGTTGAACGAAGTGCTCGAACGCCTGGCTCGACATCACCGTGGCGTGCTGCTATTCAGCGCCGCCTCGCTGGCCGACCTGCGAGTGGCCGACGATCTGGCGCTGGACGACAGCGACCAGGCCTTGCAGTCGCTGGAAGCCGCGCTGCCCATTACGGTCAGCCACTACACCGACTGGATCACCGTGGTCAGGCGCCGCTAGCGGCCACCTACAAAAACGCGGCCGACCCTGGGAGAGTCGACCGCGCGTGGCGAACCGCGAAACGTCAGTGACGCTTGGCGCTGCGGATCTGATGCACGACACCCATGGCCACCACGACGGCCGCGGCAATGCCGGTGGACAGCACGATTTCCTGGTAGTCAGCCATGAACGCCATGGTCACCAGTGCGGCCACGATGAAGGCGATCACCAGGTAGGTCAGCCAGGGGAACAGCCACATCTTCAGGCGTACCTCGCGGCCTTCGGCAATCAGCTTGCGACGCATGCGCAACTGCGAGAAGGCGATCACCAGGTACACCAGCAAGGCGATCATGCCCGTGGTGTTCATCAGCGTGTCCAGGACATCCTTCGGACGCAGGGTGTCGCTGAAGTTGATCAGTGCGCAGAAAATCGCCACCACGCACGACCCCATGATCGCGTACACCGGCACGCCAGTACCGGCGCGGGTGATCTTGAAGAACGACGGTGCGTCGCCGCGCTGGGACAGCGAGAACAGCATGCGCGAGGCGGTGTAGTGGCCGGAAATCAGGCAACTGCTCACCGAGGTCAGCACCACGAAGTTCATCAGCAGTTCGGCATAGGGCACGCCCAGCAGTTCCAGGGTGCGACGGTAGGCGCCGTAGCCGGAAACGCCCAAATGCGGGTCGTTCCACGGCACCAGGCAGACGATCAGGAAGATCGAGCCGACATAGAACAGGCACACGCGCCAAACCACCGAGTTGGTCGCCTTGACGATCTGGGTGGCCGGGTCCTTCGCTTCGGACGCGGCAATGGTGACGATCTCGGCGCCGAGAAAGGCGAACATCACCCCGAGCAGGGCCCCGATCACCGTGGTGATGCCGTTGGGCATGAAGCCTTCGGCGGTCAGGTGGGTAATCCCGCGCACCTCACCGAATTGCCAGATGTTCAGCACCGCCGCGGTACACACCACCAGGAAGCAGACAATCGCCACCACCTTGATCAAGGCGAACCAGAATTCGAACTCGCCGTAGTGCTTGACGTTGAAGAAGTTCACAGTGATCAGCAGCAAAGTGGTCGCCAACACGAACACGTTGACGCTGACGCCGGGGAAGAAACCGTGCAGGATCTTGCCCGCCACGTAGGCTTCCCAGGCCATGAGGATGACCCAGTACCACCAGTACAGCCATCCGATGGTGAAACCGGCCCAGCGCCCGATGGCGCGGTCGGCGTAGGTGGAGAACGAGCCGGTGTCCGGCGAGGACGTCGCCATCTCGCCGAGCATGCGCATGATCAGCACCACCAGGATGCCGCCGGCGAGATACGCCAGGACAGCCGCTGGACCGGCGCTGTGGATCACGCTGCCGGAGCCGACGAACAAGGCGCCGCCGATCACCCCGGCGATCGACATCATCGTCAGGTGGCGCGACTTGAGCGAGGCACTGAGCTGGCTCTCGTGCCCCCCTTTCGCGGTGGTGGAGGATGTGGATGTTGCGTCCATCAGTTGTGTACCCCGTGTTTCTTTTTATCCAAGGAAAACTGTGAAACCCCGATGGTTATCGGCCTCACCTTTACATCAGCGCTAATGCGGGCAGGAGGTGTGAGAAACACACGCAGACCTTCCATGGCGGCCTGCTGACGCGTCCGAACGTGGCCGCTCGGACGTACTGAACGTGCTACATCTGGCGATATCTGACACCTAATGTAAAAATGTCCGACACAGAGAGCCATGCACAGTGGCATGAAATCCGCACTGCACTGTACAGGCCGCCCATGCAATACACCTGCGACACCGCGCAGGCGCCCGCCGCTCTGCACCCCTGAAGGCCCCCCATGCTGCGACTACACCCCGACGCCCCTACCCCGCTGGTCAACCAGATCATCGACGGCCTGCGCGCACTCATCGACAACCAGACCCTCAAGCCCGGCGCCAAGGTGCCGTCGATCCGCGCGTTCGCCTCGACCTACTCGGTGAGCACCTTTACCGTCGTCGAAGCCTACGACCGTTTGGTGGCCCAAGGGCTGCTGGTCAGTCGCGGCAACGCCGGCTTCTTCGTCAGTCGCACGGCCGGCGAGGTGCTCGACGCCCAGACCCCGACCGCAGACGCAACCCGACCATCGTTCAACTCGGAATGGTACCTGCAGCAGATCTTCGAAACCCGCCAGTTGCCGTTCAAGCCCGGTTGCGGCTGGCTACCCAACGACTGGATGTATGAAGACGGCCTGCGCCGGGGCATGCGCCAGGTGGCAGGCAGTCCGCTGGAGCTGTCCGGCTACGGCGACCCGATGGGCCTGCCGGAGCTGCGCGCGCTCACCGCGCAGAATCTGCAGCAGGAGCTGTCGATCGTGGTCAACCCGGCGCAGCTGATGCTCACCCACGGCGCCAGTCAGGCACTGGACCTGGCGGTACGCACGCTGGTGCGCCCGGGTGACGTGGTGCTGGTCGACGACCCGGGCTATCCCAACCTGATGAGCATCCTGCGCTTTCAAGGTGCCACGCTGGTGGGGGTGCCGCGCACGCCGGGCGGTTATGACCTGGACCAACTGCAGCGGCTGCTGGCCGAACATCGACCGACGGTGTTCTTCACCCAGCCGCACCTGCACAGCCCAACCTGTTCGCGTACGCCGCTGGCGCAACTGCACCGTCTGCTGCAACTGGCGTCGCAGCATGGGGTGCGCTTGGTGGAGAACAACTTGTATGCGGACATGATCGCCAATCCGCAGCCTTGCCTGGCCAGCCTCGACCACTTGCAGCAGGTGGTGTATGTGGGCAGCTATTCCAAGAGCATCTCGCCGAACGTGCGGGTCGGCTATCTGGTGGCTGAGTCGGAACTGATGCAAAGGTTGTTGCAGTTGAAGATGCGCTCGGGGCTGACCACCTCTCAGGTGATGGAGCGGGTGGTGTATGCGGCGGTGATCGATGGGCGCTGGCGCAAACACCTCAAGCGTCTGCGCCAGCGCCTGGCGCAAGCGCACCAAGTGGTCGGGGGGCGCTTGCAGCGGATGGGGTTCGAGCTGTTCACCGAGTCGGATGAGGGGATGTATATCTGGACGCGGCATCCGGGGATTCCTGATAGCGCGGCGTTGTTGGACGAGGCGCTCGAGGCGGGGGTGATGTTGGGGCCTGGACAGTTGTTCATGGTCGATGCGGGGGTGACGGGGTGGATGAGGTTCAATGTGGCGTTTAGTTTGGACGAGGGGATGTGGGGGGTCTTGGAGCAGGTTGTTCGGGGGCGGTTGGGGTTGTAGGGGGGCTGGTGGTGTCTGCTATTTTTTGTTGCATCTCTTTGATTTGCATTGGGTTTTAGTCACCTTTTCGCCTTTACGGCGACCCCCTTTTTTTCTTGGAAAAAAGGGGGGCAAAAACCGCTTGCTCCCGCATCCGGCCCCTGCGCTGCGCGCAGGGGTTCCCTCGCGCCGGCGTCGCTCCGGGAGGACCGCGCTTAGGGACCATCGTGGTCCCAAGCGCTTGACGGGCATCCATGCCCGTCACCTCCCTGCGCAACGCCTATGCTCGGCCTCCTGAGGTCGCGGTTGGCGGTGTTGGAGCTACCGCGCACTAAGATCAAGGGCAACGGCAACGGCAACGGCAACGGCAACGGCAACGCCGATTTGATCGCGCAGCGCTCCAGAACATCTGCCCCACCGCCCAGCTTCTAAGCGCGCGCCAGTTCAGACGCCGCCCATCGCGACCTCAGGAGGCCGAGCAGAGGTGGCATGGAGGGGGTTGACGGGCATGGATGCCCGTCAAGCGCTTGGGGCCATGGATGGCCCCTAAGCGCGGTACCCCCGG
>NZ_JAUTXS020000030.1:0-108538 GCF_030658255.1 Pseudomonas sp. RAC1 | reverse complement strand
ACCTGATCCCATCCCGAACTCAGCAGTGAAACGATGCATCGCCGATGGTAGTGTGGGGTTTCCCCATGTGAGAGTAGGTCATCGTCAAGATTCATTTCGCAAAACCCCTATCTGCACGAGCAGGTAGGGGTTTTGTCTTTTCACGACGCTCAAAACAAGGCCATTCCAAGAGGCGCATTGCTGCCACTCTCGCCACCCAGTATGGTTCCGTCAGCGAATCCGTTTTCCAGAGAACCCGCAATGGCCACCACCACCTCACTGCAACCCGGCTTCATGATCGTTCAAGGCAACCGCCTCGACGAGTTGCGCAGCCTGGTGGTGAGCGTCATGCGTAATTACCCGTTGGCTCCGCTTGAAAACGAAATCGCCCTGGTGCAGAGCAACGGCATCGCCCAATGGCTCAAGCTCGCATTGGCCGAAGACCCTGAAGACGATGACGGCGGCTGCGGTATCGCGGCCGCCATCGATGTGCAGTTGCCCGGCAGTTTCATGTGGCAACTCTACCGTCGCGTGCTGGGCCGTGATCAGATTCCAGAAGTTTCGCTGCTCGACAAAGCCCCATTGACCTGGCGCCTGATGCGCCTGCTGCCGGCCCTGATCGAGCGCCCCCATTTCGAGCCGCTCAAACGCTTCCTCACTGACGACACGGACCTGCGCAAACGCTACCAGTTGGCTGAACGTCTGGCCGACCTGTTCGACCAATACCAGGTCTATCGCGCCGATTGGCTCAAAGACTGGGCCTCAGGCCACCACGTACTCAACACCGCCCGTGGCGAGCGCAAGCCTTTGGCGGACGGCAATCGCTGGCAGGCCGAATTGTGGCGGGCGCTGCTGGACGATGTCGGGGCAGAGGGCATGGCGCAAAGCCGCGCCGGTGTGCATCAGCGCTTCATCGAGCGAGTCGATGCCTTGGAGCACGCGCCCCCGGGATTGCCTGCGCGGGTGATGGTGTTCGGTATCTCATCGCTGCCCGCCCAAACCCTCGAAGCACTGGCCGGTCTGGCCCGCTTCAGCCAAGTGCTGCTGTGCGTACACAACCCCTGCCGCCACCACTGGGGCGACATCGTCGCCGACAAGGACCTGCTCCGGCATCAGTACAAGCGTCTGCAGCGTAAACACAGCATGCCGCTGCAACTGGACGACGAGGCGCTTCATCAGCACGCCCATCCCCTGTTGGCCGCCTGGGGCAAGCAAGGCCGTGACTACATCAACCTGCTCGACAGCTACGATGACCCTGGCAGCTACCGTGGTGTCTTCAGCGACGGCCGTATCGACTTGTTCAGCGAGGCGCAACCGCTGACGTTGCTCAATCAGTTGCAGGACGACATCCTCGAGTTGCGCCCGCTGTCGGAAACCCGCGAAACCTGGCCTGCCGTCAATGCCGCGAGCGACCGCTCGATTCGTTTTCACGTGGCGCACAGTCCGCAGCGCGAGGTCGAGATCCTGCACGATCAACTGCTCGCTCGGTTCAGCAACGACCCGACGCTGCGCCCACGCGATGTCATCGTCATGCTACCGGCCATCGACGACTATGCCCCGCATATCCGCGCCGTGTTCGGTCAACTCGACCGCCATGACCCGCGCTACATCCCCTTCACCCTCACCGACCAGGGCCAGCGTGGCCGCGATCCGCTGCTCATCGCCCTGGAGCACCTGCTCAAGCTGCCCGACAGCCGCTTTGCCGTCAGCGAGATCCTCGACCTGCTTGACGTGCCCGCGCTGCGCGCACGCTTCGGCATCAAGCAAAGCGACCTGCCGACCTTGCACCGCTGGATCGAAGGCGCAGGCATCCGTTGGGGCCTGAGCGGCGAGCAGCGAGCCAGCCTCGGCCTGCCGGAGGGGCTGGAACAGAACAGTTGGCGATTCGGCTTGCGGCGTATGCTGCTGGGCTATGCGGTAGGTGTCGGTGAAGGCTGTGACGGCATCGAGCCGTTCGATGAGATCGGCGGTCTCGATGCCGCCCTGATCGGTCCGCTGGTCGCCTTGCTGGATGCGTTGGAAGTGGCCTGCCAGCACCTCGCCGAACCTGCCAGCGTTCAGCAGTGGGGCGCGCGCCTGCATGCCCTGCTGCAGGTGTTCTTCCTGGCCGAGGAAGAACATGACGAACTGCTGCTGGTCGAGTTGCAGGACCTGCGCGACACCTGGCTGGAAACCTGCGAAACGGTCGGCTTGGACGAACAACTGCCCCTGACGGTCGTGCGCGAGGCCTGGTTGTCGGGTCTCGATCAAGGCAAGTTGTCGCAACGCTTCCTGGCTGGCTCGGTGAATTTCTGCACACTGATGCCCATGCGCGCCATTCCCTTCCGCATCGTCTGCCTGCTGGGCATGAACGACGGCGATTACCCGCGCGCCCAGCCGCCGTTGGATTTCGATCTGATGGCCAGCGACTACCGACCCGGCGATCGCTCACGACGCGAGGACGACCGCTACTTGCTGCTCGAAGCGCTGCTCTCGGCCCGCGATCAGCTGTATGTCAGTTGGGTCGGGCGCAGTATCCGCGACAACAGCGAGCGCCCGGCGTCGGTATTGATCGGTCAATTGCGCGATCACCTCGCCACCGGCTGGCAGTTGGCCGGTGCCGAGCAGGGCGAACGCGACGATTCTGGTCAACAATTGCTGCACGCGCTCACCCAGGAACATCCGTTGCAGCCGTTCAGTCAGCGCTACTTCCAGAAGGACAGCCCGCTGTTCAGCTATGCCCACGAGTGGCAGGTGTTGCACCAGCCTGATCAAACAGCGATCCCGGACACCCTGGTACTGCCAGCGTACGAGAGCGATGAGCCGCTGACCCTGACCCAGTTGCAGGACTTTCTCCGTCATCCGGTGAGGCATTTCTTCAGTCAGCGGCTCAAGGTGTTTTTCGAAGCCCTGCAAGCGCCCACTCCCGACGAAGAGCCCTTCGTGCTGGATGCCCTGCAGCGCTACAGCCTGAGCGAGCGCCTGCTCGATGCCGCACTGACCGCGACTGACGACCCGGAGCAGGCCTTGCATAGCCAAGCGCGGCGCTTGCAAGCCTGTGGGCTGCTGCCGTTGGCGGGCTTTGGCGAGTCGCTGCAGGTTGAACTGATCCAGCCACTGCCTGATTTGCTGACACGGCACCGCCAACTCTTGCAGCGCTGGCCCCGCGTGGTCGAAGGTGCGCTGCCGATTCGTTTCGAGCGTGGCGCCCTGCGCCTGGAAGGTTGGTTGGGCCGTGTCTATCAAGGCGATGGCGAGGACTTGCTGAGCATTACCACCGTCCCGAACAGCCTCGGCGCCGGGCGCAACAGCCTCAAGTGGCATCGCTTGATCCCCGCGTGGGTCATGCACCTTGCCGCCTGCGCCGTGGGTTATCCACTGCACACCGCGCTGGTGGCCAGCGACCAGACCCTGCTGCTCGCGCCTCTGCCCAACGCCCAGGCCAGCGATCTGCTCGCCGACCTGCTGGTCGCGCGTCAAGCGGGCATGAATGCGCCCCTGCCGGTGGCGCCGAAAACCGCTTTCGCCTGGCTCGCTCAGTCAGACCCGGACAAAGCCCAGGCCGCTGCGGCGAAGGCCTACGAAGGCGATGGCCAGAACAGTTTCGGCGAGCGCAGCGAAAGCCTTGCGCTGATCCGTCAGTTCCGCGACTTCGCCGCACTCACGGCCGACGAAACCTTCGAAGGCTGGTGCGAAGCCCTGTATCGACCTCTGTTCACCGCCGCCTGGAAAACCCAGGACTCGCCGGAGACCGCCGCATGACCCAGGCCCGGCCTCTGGCCCTGAGCTTTCCCCTGCACGGCAGCCAACTGATCGAAGCCAGTGCCGGCACCGGCAAGACCTTCACCATCTCCGCACTCTACCTGCGCCTGATTCTGGGCCACGGCGGCGAACACGGCTTTGGCCGCGAATTGCTGCCTCCACAGATCCTTGTGGTGACCTTCACCGATGCCGCCACCAAAGAGCTGCGCGAGCGCATTCGCACACGCCTGGCCGAGGCGGCGCGCTTTTTCCGTGGAGAGTTGGACGGCGCCGACCCCTTGCTGTATCAACTGCGCGACGACTATCCACACGACCACTGGCCACGGTGCGCCAGTCGCCTGGAAGTGGCGGTGCAGTGGATGGACGAAGCGGCGGTCTCGACCATCCATGGCTGGTGCCAGCGCATGCTGCGCGAGCATGCCTTCGACAGCGGCAGCCTGTTCACCCAGAGCCTGGAGACCGATCACAGTGAACTGCTCGGCCAAGTCATGCGCGATTACTGGCGGCGCTTCTGCTATGGCATGCACGGCGAGGCGCTGGCCTGGGTGCGCAGCCATTGGCTCAGCCCGGATGCATTGCTGCCGCGTATCCGCCCATTGTTCGGGCGCTTTCCCGCTGACGCCGAAGGCCCTGAGCCGCAAGCGCTGATCGACGCCGCCCTGGCGCAACGCCAGCAGCAACTGCAGGCGCTCAAGGCGCCCTGGGCGCGATGGGCCGATGAGTTGCAGGAGATCTGTCGCGCGGCGGTGGCCGCCAAGCAGGCTGACGGGCGCAAGCTACAGGCGCGCTTCTTCGAACCCTGGTTCGACAAGCTGCGCACCTGGGCCGGCGATGATCAGCTCATGGAGCTCGACCTGGGCACGGGCTTCACCCGCTTGACCCCGGACGGGATGGCCGAAGCTTGGAAGTCCGGCCAACCGCCCGAGCACCCGGCACTGCAGGCCATGACCGAGCTGCGCGCTCAATTGCAGGCGTTACCCGGCCCCGATGCGGCAGTGCTTGGGCATGCCGCCGGCTGGGTCGCGGCGCGCTTCGAGGTGGAAAAACGCCGACGCGCGGAAATGGGCTTCGACGACATGCTCCTGCGCCTGGAACAGGCCTTGCGTGGCGAGGCCGGCGAACGTTTGGCCGGGCTGATTCGCGAGCAGTTCCCGGTGGCGCTGATCGATGAGTTCCAGGACACCGACCCGGTGCAGTACGGCATCTTCGAGCGCATCTATCGCATTGGCGAGAATCGTCGCGAAACCGGCCTGTTCATGATCGGCGACCCGAAGCAGGCGATCTACGCTTTCCGCGGCGCCGATATCTTCACCTACTTGGACGCCCGGCGAGCCACTGCCGGACGCCTGCACAGCCTGGACACCAACTACCGCTCCAGCCAGGCCATGGTCGAGGCGGTCAACAGCACCTTCCTGTTGGCCGAGCGGCGTGCCCAGGGGCGCGGTGCCTTCCTGTTCCGCGAGGCCGATGACAACCCGCTGCCCTTCGTCGAAGTGCGCGCCAAGGGCCGCAGCGAACGCCTGCTGATCGACGGTCAAGCGTGCGCCGCGTTGCAGTGCTGGCACCTGCCCAGCGACGAACCGCTGTCCAGCAGCCAGTACCGTCAGCAATTGGCGGCGCGCTGCGCCAGCCATATCGTGGCGTTGCTCATGGGCGGCCAGCTCGGGGTGAGTGGCTTCGCTGATGAACAGGGTGCGTTACGTGGCTGCCGTCCGTCGGACATCGCCATTCTGGTGCGCGATGGCCGCGAAGCGCAGATGATCCGCAGCGCGCTGACTGCGCGCGGCGTGCGCAGCGTCTACCTGTCCGACAAGGATTCGGTGTTCGCCGCGCAAGAGGCTCACGACCTGCTGGCCTGGCTCAAGGCGTGCGCCGAGCCCGACGCCGAACGTCTGCTCAAGGCTGCCTTGGCCAGCCTGACGCTGGACCTGCCGTTAATGGAGCTCGAGCGTCTGAATCAAGACGAGCGGGTTTGGGAGGCCTGGGTCATGCGCTTTCGCCTGTATCGCGAAACCTGGCAGCGCCAGGGTGTGCTGCCCATGCTGCGTCGCTTGCTGCACGACTTTCAGTTGCCGCGCAGCCTGATCGGTCGTAGCGATGGCGAGCGCGTGCTGACCAACTTGCTGCACCTGGCCGAACTGCTGCAGCAGGCGGCCGGCGAGCTGGACGGCGAGCAGGCGCTGATTCGCCATTTGAGCGAGCAACTGGCCAATGCCGCGCTGGCGGGCGAGGAGCAGATCCTGCGCCTGGAAAGCGACGAGCAACTGGTCAAGGTGGTGACCATCCACAAGTCCAAAGGCCTGGAGTACCCGCTGGTCTACCTGCCGTTCATCTGCACCAGCAAGGCCGTGGACGGTCAGCGCCTGCCCTTGGCCTGGCACGACCGTGACGGTCAGCCATTGCTGACCCTCAGCCCCACAGCCGAACAGATCGCCCTGGCCGATGACGAACGCCTGGCCGAAGACCTGCGCCTGCTCTATGTCGCCCTGACCCGCGCCCAGCATGCCTGCTGGCTGGGGGTGGCCGACCTCAAGCGCGGCAACCAGAAAAGCTCGCAGTTGCACCGCTCGGCCCTGGGCTACCTGCTCGGTGGCGGACAGCCGCTGTCCGACTCCGCTCAGTTGGCCGGCTGGTTGCAGACGCTGTGCGCGCAAAGCGCTGCGATTGCCTGCCCAGCGCTGCCCGAGGTCGATGACCAGGTCTTCCAGGCCCCGCGTCACGGTACGCAATGGCGAGCTGCACTCAAGCCGCGACGTGCGGCGACGGAGCAGTGGTGGATTGCGTCCTACAGTGCGTTGCGCGTGGGTGACCAGACCGTGTTGGCCGACAGCTCCCAGGCCCAGCAACTGCTCGACGACGAAAGCATCGATCCGCAACTGCTGCGCGAGGTACCGCCGGAAAACGGTGATATCCACCGTTTCCCACGCGGACCGAACCCCGGCACCTTCCTCCACGGCTTGTTGGAATGGGCCGGCCGCGAGGGGTTCGCCGAGATCGCCAGCCAGCCCGCGTTGATCGAGCGTACCGTGGGCCAGCGCTGCAATCGTCGCGACTGGAGTGGCTGGATTCCCACGCTCAGCCAATGGTTGCAGCACCTGCTCATTCAGGACTTACCGCTAGCTCCCGAGGGTACGCTGCTGCGCTTGGCGCACCTGCAGCAGTACCAGATCGAGATGGAGTTCTGGTTTGCCAGCCACCGGGTCGACGTGCGCCGTCTCGACCAACTCGTCGTGCGCCACACCCACAGCGGCGCCGCGCGCCCGGCGGCACTGGCCAGTCAGCTCAATGGCATGTTCAAAGGCTTCATCGACCTGGCCTTCGAACTGGACGGTCGCTACTACGTGGCCGACTACAAATCCAATTGGCTCGGCCCGGACGGCAACGCCTATAACGCACCGGCCATGGAGCAGGCGATTCTCGATCATCGCTACGACCTGCAGTACGTGCTGTACCTGCTGGCCCTGCACCGCCAACTGCGCGCGCGCCTGCCCGACTATGACTACGACCGCCATGTCGGCGGCGCGCTGTTCATTTTCCTGCGCGGCACCGGCAGTGCCGGTCGCGGCCTGTACGCGGTGCGGCCACCCCGTGAGCTGATCGAACAGCTCGATGCGCTGTTTCGCGGCGATCTCCAGCCCGAACAGCAGGACCTGTTTGCCGGAGCCACACCATGAGCCGCACCCTCGACGACCTGCTGCCCACCCCGTTGCAGGCCGAGCACCTGGCGGCCTTGGCGCCGCTTGCCGACAGCCACGATCTGCTGGCGCTGTTGGACCGGTGGGTCGAACGCGGCTGGTTGCGTGCGCTGGACCGCGCATTCGTCAGCTTTCTCGCGGAGCGTGAGCCGGGCGGCGATCCGTTGGTGCTGCTGGCGGCGGCGTTGGCCAGTCATCAGTTGGGGCATGGGCATGTGTGCCTGGACCTGGAGCAGACGCTGGCCGAGCCTGACTTCGCGCTGTCGCTGCCGCCGGAGGGCGACGCCCTGGCCGGACCGTTGCTGCTGCCCTCACAACTGCTCGCCGCCCTCGAACCCGCCCTCTGGCGGCAGCGTATCGCAGCGAGTGGACTGGTGGCCGATGGCGATAGCGCCGGGCATGAGGCGCGGCCGCTGGTGCTCAGTGCTCAGCGCCTGTATCTACGCCGCTACTGGCGCTATGAGCGGCGTGTCGACCACTCGCTGCAGCAGCGCATCGCGACCCACGAAGCGATTCCCCACGACCTGCCGGCGCGTCTGGCGCAGTTGTTCGAAGGCGGCGCGCCGGCTGGCCAGGTGGACTGGCAGAAGCTCGCCTGCGCCCTGGCCACCCGCGCCGCCTTCAGCATCGTTACCGGCGGCCCTGGGACCGGCAAGACCACCACCGTGGTGCGCTTGCTGGCCCTGCTCCAAGGCCCGGCAGTGGAGCAGGGCAGGCCTTTGCGCATCCGCCTGGCGGCGCCCACCGGCAAGGCGGCAGCGCGCCTGACCGAGTCCATCGGTCAGCAAGTCGAGCGCTTGCAGGTGGACGCTACGCTGCGTGCGCAGATTCCCACCGAGGTGAGCACGGTGCACCGCCTGCTCGGCAGTCGCCCCGGCTCGCGGCATTTCCGCCACCACGCCGGTAACCCGCTGCCGCTGGATGTCCTGGTGGTGGATGAGGCGTCGATGATCGACCTGGAAATGATGGCCAACCTGCTCGACGCCTTGCCGAGCCGCGCGCGCCTGGTGCTGCTCGGCGACAAGGACCAGTTGGCGTCGGTGGAAGCCGGCGCGGTGCTGGGCGATCTGTGTCGCTATGCCGAGGAGGGGCGCTACACGGCGGCGACCCAGGCCTGGCTGGAGCAGGTCGGTGGCCAGTCGTTGCATGACAGCGGGCTGCTGTCCGGCGATGCGCAGCAGCATGCCCTGGCGCAGCAGGTGGTGATGCTGCGTCACTCCCGGCGCTTCGGTGAAGGCAGCGGTATTGGTCGGCTGGCACGGTGGGTCAACCTGCAGCAGGCCGAGCAGGCGCGCGCGCTGCTCAGCCTGCCGCCGGACGATGTGTTCGGCCTGGCGCTGCGCGGCGAGCACGACCGGGCCTTCGACCGTCTGTTGCTGGAGGGGCTGGGGCGTGGCGAAGAGGGGCCCCAGGGTTACCGCAGTTACCTGCGCACCCTCGGCCGCCATCGGCCGGCACCGGGTACACCGGCTGACGCGAGCGAGTGGGAGCACTGGGCGGCGCGGGTGCTGGGCAGCTTCGAGGGTTTCCAGTTGCTGTGTGCCGTGCGCCGCGGTGCCTGGGGTGTGGAGGGTCTGAACGAACGCGTAGCGCGGGTGCTGCACGGCGCCGGCCTGATCGATACACGCCTGCCGTGGTACGAGGGGCGACCCGTGCTGGTCACCCGCAACGATTACGGCCTGGGCTTGATGAATGGCGATATCGGCATTGCCCTGCGGCTGCCAGACGAGACGGGTGAAACCTCGCTGCGCGTGGCATTCGCGCGCAACGACGGTTCAGGCGGCGTACGCTTCGTGCTGCCCAGCCGGCTCAACGAGGTGGAAACCGTCTTCGCCATGACGGTGCACAAGTCCCAGGGTTCGGAATTCAGTCATACCGCCCTGGTGCTGCCCGATGCGCTGAATCCGGTACTCACCAAAGAGCTGATCTATACCGGTATCACCCGTGCCAAAGCCTGCTTCAGCTTGATCGAGCCGCGAGCCGGCGTGTTCGAGGAGGCCGTCAAGCGCAAGGTGCGACGGATTTCTGGCCTTGCGCTGGAAAATATCTGACATTCGTCAATACCTTGGCATCGCGGCCTTGTGCTATCGTGCGACACATCTGAATTTAACTTGAGAAGTTTCCTAGATGTCAGTGGTTGTCTCGCCTCGGTGGCGGGTGGCGAGCTGTGCGTTGTCGCTGTTGATCGTCGCCCTGTCGTCGTTCGCCGAGCCTGCGCGGGCGTATGCGCCGGCCACTGCGGTGCAGGTGCAACAGCGCGCCAAGGCAGTGACCCAAGTGGTCCTGGGAATCTTCAGCTACGCCCGGTGGCCGGTGGAGCCCGCGCCCTTGCGCCTGTGCCTGATCGGTCCCACCGAGTACGCCGATGACCTGATCAAGGGCGAGCTGCAGACTGCATCGCAACCCTTGCTGGTGCGTCGTCTGCTGGCCGACGACCCCCGCACCGCCGAGACCTGCGATGCGGTGTATATCGGTCGACTCGACACGGGTGAGCGTGATCGGCTGTTCAACGCGCTGGTCGGCCATCCGGTGCTGAGCATCAGCGAGGCGGACGACCCGTGTACGGTCGGCAGCCTGTTCTGCCTGCGCGTCGAGGACGAGCAGGTGAGTTTCGCGGTCAACCTCGACTCGGTGGCGCGCAGCGGCTTGCGTATTCATCCCAGCGTGCTGCAATTGTCGCGGCGTCGGGCTGCGCAGCCATGACCTCTCGCCTCACGCGCAGACGCCGGCCGACCTTGCGCGCCGCACTCGGCCGCGGCCATCTGGCCATCGCCCTGCTGGCGGTCGGCCTGGCCGGTATCTCGGGAACCTTGCTCGGCGTTGCCGCCCTGCGTGTGCATGCCAATCACAACCTGGAACTGATCGCTCGCTCGATCAGCTACACCGTGGAAGCCGCGGTGGTGTTCGACGACAGCCCCGCCGCCAATGAGGCCCTGGCAGTGATCGCAGGCAGCGAGGAGGTCGCCGACGCCAAGGTCTTCGCCCTCGACGGCGATCTGCTAGCGCACTGGCAGCGCGACGACACCGGGCTGCTTGCACCGCTGGAGCGCCAGGTGGCGAAGGCCTTGCTGGACGAGCCCATCTATCGGCCCATCGTCCACCAGCAGCGCACGGTCGGGCATATCGAGCTGACCGGGCAGGGCGGCAGCCTGCTGCGCTTCCTGCTCAGTGGGTTGTTCGGCATTCTCTGCTGCATCCTGCTCAGCACGCTGGTCGCCCTGCACCTGTCGCGCCGTCTGTTCGGCGATATCGTCCGACCGCTGCGCAGCCTGGCCAGCGTCGCCCACGCCGCCCGCCGCGAGCGCAGTTTCGACCGACGCGTCCCCGAGGCACGCATCGCCGAGCTCAACGAACTGGGTACCGACTTCAATGCCCTGCTCGACGAACTGGAAGTCTGGCAAAGCCACCTGCAAAGCGAAAACGCGACCCTGGCTCACCAGGCCAGCCACGATAGCCTGACCGGCCTGCCCAACCGCGCGTTCTTCGAAGGAAGGCTCAACCGCAGCCTGCGCAACGCCGCCCGCCTTCAAGACCACATGGCGGTGCTGTTTCTCGACAGCGATCACTTCAAGCAGATCAACGACAGCCTCGGCCATGCGGTGGGCGACGAGGTGCTGATCAACGTCGCCAGTCGCGTACGCGCACAATTGCGCGAGCACGACCTGGTGGCGCGCCTGGGCGGCGATGAATTCGCCGTGCTGCTGACCCCGCTGCACTCGCGTGAAGACGCCGAGCGCATCGCCGACAAGATCGTCGCCAGCATGCGCTTGCCGATCCAGCTCGACGATGGCCGCCGCGTGCCCAGTGCGTTGAGTGTCGGTATCGCCTTCTATCCGGACGATGGCCAGGACCCGGCCAGTCTGCTCAATGCCGCCGATGCGGCGATGTACCAGGCCAAGCGCAGCCGTCGCGGCCACCGGCAAGCGGCGCGTGGTGACTGGGCCACGGACCCCGATGACAGGAGCTGAACCGTGACACACCCTTTTTACCGCCAGCCGCTCGCCTGGCTGGCTTTGTTGCTGGCACTGACTGCGTTGAGTGCGTGCAAGACGGCGCCGCCCGTCGGCCTGAGTCCCGAGCAAATCGCTGTGCTGCAGCGCGAGGGCTTTACCCCCAGCGAAGAGGGCTGGGCGTTCGATCTGTCTGGCAAGGTGCTGTTCGGCAGCGATCTGGACCGGCTCAACGGGCAAAGCCAGGCGATCGTCGAACGCGTTGGCCGCGCGTTGCTGTCGGTCGGCATCCAGCGGGTGCGCGTCGATGGCCATGCCGATGCCTCGGGCAAGGCGGCGTACAACCAGCAGTTGTCCGAGCGCCGTGCGCAGAGCGTGGCGCAGGCGCTGGTGGGGATCGGTATGCCGCCAGGCGATATCCAGACACGCGGGTTGGGCAGCCGCCAGCCGGTGGCCGACAACCGCACCAGCGCCGGCCGTACCGAGAACCGGCGGGTGTCGATCGTGGTGGGCGCCCATTGAAAGACGAGTGTGCGGCTAACGCCCGTCGCCCTCAGTCCTGCGCGAACACCATCTCGCGCGTCTGGCCCATCAGCAACGGCGCATTCGCCTCAGTCACCTCGCGGATGTAGTCCCACAGCAGGGTGATGCGCTTCAACTTGCGCAGATCCTCCCGGCAGTACATCCAGAACTGCCGTGTCACCTCGACCTCATCCTCCAGTACCGTCACCAGCCGCGCGTCCTGCGCTGCCAGGAAGCACGGCAGGATTGCCAGGCCACGCCCTTGCAGTGCGGCGGTGTACTGGGCGATCACGCTGGTGCTGCGCAGGTGGGCATGGGCGTTAGGGATCAGGTTCGCCAGGTACAGCAACTCGGAACTGAAGGCCAGGTCGTCGACGTAGCTGATGAAAGGGTGCTGCGCCAGGTCGGCCACCTCGCCAATCGGCGCGTGGTTGTCCAGGTATTCCCGGGTGGCATACAGCCGCAGGCGGTAGTCGCACAGCTTGCAGCAGACATACGGCCCGTGCTCCGGGCGCTCCAGGGCGATGACGATGTCCGCCTCGCGCTTGGACAGGCTGATGAAGTGGGGCAGCGGCAGGATATCCACCGAGATCGCTGGCCAGGTGTCGACGAAGCGGCTCAGTTGCGGGGTGACGAAGAAGCTGCCGAAGCCCTCGGTGCAGCCCATGCGCACATGCCCCGACAACGCCACGCCGGAGCCGGACACCTGTTCGCAGGCCATGTGCAAGGTGCTTTCGATCGACTCGGCGTAGCCCAGCAGGCGCTGACCTTCGGCGGTGAGTACGAAGCCGTTGGTGCGCGACTTCTCGAACAACAGCGTGCCCATGGCACCTTCCAGCGAGCTGATGCGTCGCGACACCGTGGTGTAGTCCACCGACAGGCGTTTGGCGGCGCTGCTGGCCTTGCGTGTGCGCGCCACTTCGAGGAAGAACTTGAGGTCGTCCCAGTTCAGCGCGCTGAGGGAGGTCAGGTCTTTTTGCATGTTGATCCGGTTTTTTTGTGCATTCTTGTTGGATGTTTGCACATCTATACTCGAACTCACTCCCTGCACGCCACCCCGTTCGCTGCGGCGTAGGCGTCTTCGTTCCGACAATAATTCCAAGGAGAGCGCAGATGAACGCACCCCACACCCCCACGACCCACGTGCAGCAGGCCAAGTTGTTGATCGACGGGCAATGGGTGGAGTCGACCACTCAGGAATGGCGCGACGTGGTCAATCCGGCCACCCAGCAGGTACTGGCGCGCGTGCCGTTCGCCACCGCCGCCGAAGTCGACGCCGCCATCGCTGCCGCCCAGCGTGCCTTCAAGACCTGGCGTGACACGCCGATCGGTGCGCGCATGCGCATCATGCTCAAGCTGCAGGCGCTGATCCGCGAGCACAGCAAGCGCATCGCCGCGACCCTGAGCGCCGAGCAAGGCAAGACCCTGGCCGATGCCGAGGGTGACATCTTCCGCGGTCTGGAAGTGGTGGAGCACGCCGCGTCCATCGGCACCCTGCAGATGGGCGAGTTCGCCGAGAATGTGGCCGGTGGCGTCGACACCTACACCTTGCGCCAGCCGATCGGCGTGTGCGCCGGTATCACCCCGTTCAACTTCCCGGCGATGATTCCGCTGTGGATGTTCCCCATGGCCATCGTCTGCGGCAACACCTTCGTGCTCAAGCCGTCCGAGCAGGATCCGCTGTCGACGCTGATGCTGGTCGAGTTGGCCTTGGAAGCCGGAGTGCCGGCGGGCGTGCTGAACGTGGTGCACGGTGGCAAGCAGGTGGTCGATGCGCTGTGCACCCACCAGGACATCAAGGCGGTGTCCTTCGTCGGCTCGACCGAGGTCGGCACCCACGTGTACAACCTTGCCAGTCAGCACGGCAAGCGCGTGCAGTCGATGATGGGCGCCAAGAACCACGCCGTGGTGCTGCCCGACGCCAACCGCACCCAAACCATCAATGCCTTGGTCGGCGCGGCCTTCGGTGCAGCCGGCCAGCGCTGCATGGCCACCTCGGTGGCGGTGCTGGTGGGCAAGGCCCGCGAGTGGCTGCCGGACATCAAGGCGGCGGCGAGCAGGCTCAAGGTCAACGCTGGCAGCGAGCCGGGGACCGACGTCGGTCCGGTGGTGTCCAAGCGCGCCAAGGAGCGCGTGCTGGGGCTGATCGACAGCGGCGTGAAGGAAGGCGCCACGCTCGAGCTGGACGGCCGTGACGTGCAGGTGCCGGGCTTCGAGCACGGCAACTTCGTCGGCCCGACCCTGTTCTCCGGCGTGACCACCGACATGCAGATCTACACCCAGGAAATTTTCGGCCCGGTGTTGGTCACGCTTGAAGTCGACACCCTCGATGAGGCCATCGCCCTGGTCAACGCCAACCCGTTCGGCAACGGCACCGGCTTGTTCACCCAGAGCGGCGCGGCGGCACGCAAGTTCCAGAGCGAGATCGACGTCGGTCAGGTTGGCATCAACATCCCGATCCCGGTGCCGGTGCCGTTCTTCAGCTTCACCGGTTCGCGCGGCTCCAAGCTGGGCGATCTGGGCCCCTATGGCAAACAGGTGGTGCAGTTCTATACCCAGACCAAGACGGTCACGGCCCGCTGGTTCGACGATGACAGCGTCAACGACGGCGTGAACACCACCATCAGCCTGCGTTAAGGAGTTGGTCATGCGTATCGCATTCATCGGTCTGGGCAACATGGGCGCCCCCATGGCCCGCAACCTGATCAAGGCCGGGCACACGCTGAACCTGTTCGACCTCAACAAAACCGTGCTGGCCGAGCTTGCCGAACTGGGCGGGCAGGTCAGCACCTCGCCGAAGGACGCCGCTGCCCGCAGCGAGCTGGTGATCACCATGCTGCCGGCCGCTGCCCACGTGCGCTCGGTGTACCTGAACGAGGACGACGGTGTGCTCGCCGGCATCAAGCCCGGCACACCGACGTTGGACTGCAGCACCATCGATCCGCAGACTGCCCGCGACGTGTCCAAGGCCGCGGCGGCCAAGGGCATCGACATGGGCGACGCGCCGGTGTCGGGGGGCACCGGTGGTGCCGCGGCGGGGACCTTGACCTTCATGGTCGGCGCCAGCCCCGAGCTGTTCGCCACGCTCAAGCCGGTGCTCGAACAGATGGGCCGCAACATCGTGCACTGCGGTGCAGTGGGCACTGGGCAGATTGCCAAGATCTGCAACAACCTGCTGCTGGGCATCTCCATGATCGGCGTGTCCGAAGCCATGGCCCTGGGCAATGCGCTGGGCATCGACACCCAGGTGCTGGCCGGGATCATCAACAGCTCCACCGGCCGTTGCTGGAGCTCCGATACCTATAACCCTTGGCCCGGTGTGATCGACACCGCGCCGGCTGCACGCGGCTACACCGGTGGCTTTGGCGCCGAACTGATGCTCAAGGACCTGGGCCTGGCCACCGAGGCCGCGCGCCAGGCGCACCAGCCGGTGATTCTCGGTGCAGTCGCGCAGCAGTTGTACCAAGCCATGAGCTTGCGCGGCGAGGGCGGCAAGGATTTCTCGGCGATCGTCGAGGGCTATCGGAAGAAGGACGACTGAGCTGAACGCAAAAAGGCCACGTGATGCTCCGATCAGCGGGCTCACGTGGCCTTTGTGCACGCGGCCTTGCGTCGCGATGGGCCGCTTGGCGGCCCTTCAGGCGTCAGGCGAACACGAAGTACTTGCGCACGGTCTCCACCACTTCCCAGGTGCCCTTCATGCCGGGCTCGATGACGAACACGTCACCGCCCTTCAGGTGCTTGGGCTCTTCGCCCTCCGGGGTGATGATGCAATAGCCTTCGAGGAAGTGGCAGAACTCCCACTTGTCGTAGTTCACCTCGAACTTGCCGGGCGTGCAGATCCAGGTGCCCATGATCTTGCTGCCGTCGGCCGACAGGTAGGCGTTGAGGTTGACGGTGTGCGGATCGCCGCCGATGCGTTTCCACTTGGTCGCGTTGACGACCGGCGTCGGGCAGGTTTCGCGCAGGACAGTGATGAAGTCGGACATGGCAGAGCTCCTGATGACGGGCTGAATGACCCGTCACCATAGGGGCTGAACGGTGGCTGCGGTTGCCTGGGCTCGACCTTCATGTGTCTGGATGCGCTGTTCGACTCGCTCCAGTCAGGCCCACCAGTAGCGAACGAAGTGGAAGAACACTGGAGCGGCGAAGCACACCGAGTCCATGCGGTCGAGCATGCCGCCGTGGCCTTCGATCATGTGGCCCCAGTCCTTCACCCCACGGTCGCGCTTGATCGCCGACATCACAAGGCCGCCGAAGAAACCCATGGCGTTGACCGTCAACGCCATCAGCGCCGCCTGCCAGAAGTTGAACGGCGTGATCCAGCACAGCAGCGCCCCCACCAAGGTGGCCAGGGCCACGCCGCCGGCCAGGCCTTCGACGGTCTTGGAGGGCGACAGGTTGGGCGCCACCTTGCGCTTGCCGAACAGCTTGCCGCACACGTACTGCAGTACGTCGCTGATCTGCACCACCAGGATCAGCCAGGCGATCAGCAACAGGTTGCGGCCCTCGTAGCCCGGAATGTCCAGCGTCATCAGCGCGGGTACCGACGACACGCAGTACACCGCGATCATCAGCCCCCACTGCACTTTCGAGGCGCGTTCCAGGAAGCGCGTGGTGTCGCCGCCGAAGCTGGCCAGGATCGGCAGCAGCAGGAACAGGTAGACCGGAATGAAGATACTGAACAGCCCGTACCAGTCCATACCGATCAGCAGGTATTGCACCGGCAAGGCTACGTAGAAGGCTGCCGCCAGCGCCGGGTAATCGCTGCGCCGGGTCGGAGTGAGGGTCATGAATTCGCGCAGCGCGTAGAACGACACGCAGTAGAACAGCACGATCACGCCGTACTTGCCGAACACGAAGGCCAGGCCGATCACCAGCACCATCACCCACCAGGCGTTGATGCGGGCGTTGAGGTTGTCGATCACCGCATGCGGGCCGGGGCCGGCGCGCCATTTCAGCAGGCGACCGATCAGGCTGGCGAGCAGCAGCAGGGCGCCGATGCCGATGAACAGGGACAGGGTGTTGTCTTCCATTTCAGGCTTCCTTCGGGGCCAGGTTCAGCAGGGCCTGCCGGGCCCGCTCGAGAAACGCCTGCTTGTCTTCATCAGGCTGTACGTGCAACGGCTCGCCGAAGCTCAGGGTGCACAGCAACGGCAGCGGCAGGGCGCGGCCTTTGGGCATCACGCGGTTGAGGTTGGCGATCCACACCGGCACCACTTCGATCTGCGGCTGGGCCGAGGCCAGGTGGAACAACCCGCTCTTGAACGGCAGCAGCGGCTCGTCACCCAGATTGCGCGTGCCCTCCGGGAAGAAGATCAGCGAGTCGCCCTGGGCCAGGGCGTCGAGCACCGGTTGCAGCGGATTACTCTGGGCATCGCTGCGCTGGCGGTCGATGAGCACGCCGTTGAACACTTTGCGGATGATGAAATCGCGCAGGCCGGGCTGGCACCAGTAATCGGCGCCGGCCACCGGCCGCGTGCGCCGCCGTAGCGGCTCGGGCAACGAGGCCCAGAGCAATACGAAGTCGCCATGGCTGCTGTGGTTGGCGAAATACAGGCGTTGTATCGGCTGTGGCGTGCAGCCAAGCCAGAGGGCGCGCGCTCCGGTGATCAGGCGTGCGGCGCAGGTGATGGCAAAAGCGGTGAGGGCTGGAAGCATGGTGCGGTTCATCCTGTGAAAGGCAGCGTCAGCAGGGTCGTCAAGGCCAGCAGCAGTTGCAGTGCCAGGCACAGCGCCTGGCGCCGCAGCAGCGCCAGGGCGCCTTGGCTGCGGGCTGGCCAGTGGCGCGGGTCGTCGGCACTGGCCTTGAGTTTGAGGTCGAACAGCGCCCGGTCCAGCGCACTGGTGTCTTCGTCGAGCTGGGGGCTGCTGGCCAGGCGAGTGAACAGCTCGGCGTCCAGGGCCACGCGCAGCGCCCAGTATTTGTGGGCAAGGCCGAGGATCAGCAGCAGCGCGCACAGGGCACTGGCCAGCGCAGGCAGGTGCACGCCGAGCAGGGGCGTGAGGCCGTAGCCGATGGCCAACAACGTGAGGCCATCGGACAGGCGCTCCAGTTGTCGGCCGCGGCCAAGCAGGGCGGCAATCAGGTGCAAGTCCATCAACGCACCTCCTTGCGTCGCAGGGCTTGGCGATGGCCTGGGTGCAGCACCACGCCGGGGCGCGCCTTACGGATCAGGGCTTGGGCCGCCTCGATATCGGCGCAGCGGCCGGTGTGGATCAGCCAGGCAGCCACGGCACTGGCGCTGCGTGAATAGCCCAAGGCGCAGCAGACCAGGACGCTGCCGTGCTGGCGCAGGTGTTCGATGGCCTCGGCGGCTTGATTCAGCAGCGCGGGGCTGGGGGGGATGAGGTCAAGGGTGGGCAGGTTGAGGTAGGCGGGCTGTTCCTGCTGCATCGCGGGGAAATCGCAGCAGCAGGGCAACTCGGCGCTCAGGTCCAGCACGCCAGCAAATGAAGTCGCCTGACCCCGACCAGGTATCCGCCCCAGGTAGACCCCGTCACACACTTCATCGGCGTGAGGGTGTCGCCAGGTCCACAGGCGCGAGTTGATCCAGGCGCCGATCAGGTACGGTGCCAGCAGCCAGGTTGCCGCCGTCGACAGGCGTCCGGTGGCATCCTTCTGGAAGCCACCGGCACCGAACAGCACGTAGTTCAGCGCCACCATCAGCAACGCCAGCGCCGGCCACAGCAGGCCTAGCCACAGCCCGCCGAGCGACACGCCCAGCCAGGCACACAGCCCGGCGCCGAGGCCGTAGCGCAGGCCCAGTCGCCAGCGTTTCGGCTCGCGCGCAAGCCTCGCCGCGTGCAGGGGCAGCGGCCCTCGATGGGGCCACCACCAGACGCACAACAGGCCGACCAGCGCGCCGCTGGGCAGGTCGATGAAATGATGCTGCCAGGTGGTCAGCACCGACACCCCGATCAGCGCCATCCAGCCGTGCACCAGCCCACGCAGCAGTGGGCGCCGGGTGTGGCGGGCGAACATCGTCCAGATGATCACCAGCAGCGCGATATGCAGCGACGGCGCCTGGTTGAACGGTTTGTCGAAGCCCATCAGCACGTCGAACAGCCAGCCGAACAGGCCGGCCAGCTCCGGTCGCTCGAAGGTGAAGCGCAGCGGCCACAGCAGGAAACAACTGACGCTGAGCAGTTGCGCCGTCAGCAGCGCCAGGGCATGCCGATCCATTTCCCGGCGATTGCGCGGCAGCAGGAAGGACAGCCCGTACAGCAGGTCGATCGACCAATAGGGAATGATGGTCCAGGGCCACAGCGGCATATGCCGTTCCCAGTCGAACACCAGGCTGCCGACGTCGTCGCGCGTGGCCGTGTAGCTGTTGGCCAGGCCATAGCTGAGGAAGAACAGCGGCCCCAGCAGCAACAGCCACAGCACCCCGCGCCGGATCAAACCGGCCTCGCGGGCCATCAACGTACCCGCTGGGCCAGGCTGACGCTGAAGATGCCCCAGGGGTCGATGCGCTGGGTGATCTTGCGAAAGCCTGCCGCCTCCACCAGTTGGTCCATTTCCGCCTGGCTACGCCGGCGCATCACCCAGGCGTCGCCACCCCGGTGGCTGGTCAGCGCGCGGGCGATCATCTCCAGTTGCGGGTGCCAGGGTTGGCCGGTGTAGACCAGGTAACCGCCGTCTTCCACGGCGTCGGCCAGACCGGCCAGGGAGTTGCCCACCCACTGATTGCTGGCGAACAGTTCGTAGAGGCCGGAGACCACGGCCAGCGTTGGGCGCGGGTCGAGGCTGGCCAGGCTCTGGCGGTCGAAGGCGTCGCCTTGGACGAAGCGCGCAATCTCGCCGAGGCCTTTTTCCTGGATCAGGGCAGTGCCCTGTTGCACGTTCAGCTCGCTGTAGTCGCGCAGCAGGATCGAGTCCGGCCGGTGCGTCTGCAAGGCGTCGAGGATGTAGCGGCCGTGACCGGCGGCGATATCGACGATGTGCACCGCGCGGCCTTGTTCGCGCAGCCGCTCGATGGCCAGGCGCAGCAGTTCCTCGACGTGCAGCTTGCGCTGGCGGATGCCGCGCCAGCCGATGGCGTCGAGGTAGTTGCGGTCGATCAGGCGACCCAGCCGACCCTTGCCGCTGGCCTGGTCGCGGTACACGTAGTCCAGTGTGCTGCCCGAGTCGAAGCCGGTGTCGAAACCCAGCTTGACGCCATCGGACAAGCCTTTGACCAGGCGCAGCCCAGCGCGGTAGCTGCGCCAGTACAGCGCGCGCGGCGAGTGGCGTGGCAGTGGGGCAGCCAGTGCCTCGGCTTCGGCGCAACTGGCGCCGGTCCTGTCGGCGTCGAGCAGCGAGGGCGGCGCCAGCGGCGCGTCGAAGCAATGGGCGATGAAGCGCTCGATGCGCGCCAGGGCGTGGGCGCGATCACGCTCGCCGAGGGTGTCATGGAAGAAACCGGGCAACACGTGCAGCTCCTTGCGCGCGCTGCCGAGGCGCTCGAAGAAGCGCTCCTGCGGCGCGCGCTCGACCACGAAGTCCGCACCGGACACCAACAGTTGAGTCGGCACCTGGATCGCCTGGGCATCGGCCACCACACGTTCGGCGGCTTCGTACAGGCCCAGCAGCACGGTCACCGAAATCGGTCGGCTGATCAGTGGGTCGGCGGCATAGGAGGCGACCCGGTCGGGATCGTGGGTCAGCAGTTGCGGTTTGACGTAGCTGTTGACGAAGAAATTGCCACGCACGGCCTTGAGCAGCTTCAGGCCGGGGCGAGCGAAGGGCACGTAGAGCTTGACCTTGAACGCCGGCGAGGCGAGCACCAGGCAGCGCACCTTGGGGGCGTAGTCGTGGGCCCAGGTGGCGACCAGTACCGCGCCGACGCTCTGCGCCAGTACCACCATGTCGGCCTCGGCGATGCCATGCCGGGACTGGATATGCTCGATGAAAGTCTGCACGTCGCGCACGCTGGTGGCGAAGCTCGGACTGTCGCCTCGCGCGCCGGGTGACAGACCATGGCCGCGGGCGTCCCAGGCGAAGAGGTCGTAGCCCGGCAGGTTCAGTTCGTCGGCCAGGTGCGCCAGGCGCGCACCGTGCTCGTGGCCGCGGTGGAACATCACCAGCGCCCGGCGTGGCTGGTACGCGTTGCGGGTGGCCGGCCAGTGCCGGTAGTGCAGTTCGACGCCATCGTGGGTCGGGAAGTGCAGCGATTGCGCTTGGCGCATGGCGAAAGTCCTTGTCCTGCGGCAGTGGAATCAGCGGGTTTCGGCCAGCCCGTGGCGCACCCGGTTGTAGAGGGTATAGAGCGACAGCGCGAGGATGACCAGCAGCAGGCCGTTGATCCAGCTCGCCGGCAGTAGGCCGAAGGCGACGCCGGTGCCCAGCACGCCGAACGCGAAGGCGCGATCGCTCTTGCCCATCGGCCCGTCGTAGCGCCGCGAAGCCCCGACCAGTGGACCCATCACGCCGGCGTATTCGCTGACGATCGCCAGGATCACCACCAGCACCACGAGCACCGGCCAGACGCCGGTCAGCAGCGCGAAAGGCAGGTACAGCGCGGCGTCGGCGATCACGTCGCAGAGTTCGTTGAGGTAGCCGCCGAGGGTCGACTGCTGGCCGAATTCCCGGGCCAGCATGCCGTCTACGGCATTGAGCGCCATGCGCAGCAGCATCCACACCGGCAGCAGAATGAACAACCCGGTGACGTCGGGCAGGGCGGCCAGCAACAGCCCGAGCAGCACCGACACCAGTGCCGCGAAGACGGTCACTTGGTTGGCGGTCACCCCGCGATCGTGCAGACGCTGCACCGTAGGTCGCAGCAGGGCCTGGAAGCGAGGTTTGAGCTGGTAGATGGATGGCACGGGGGACTCCCTATCCGGGTGCAGGTAGGAGCCGATTGTGGGGAAAGAGTTCGCGGGGCGGCAAGCGCTATGTGGCGGTCCTGTGAACCAGGCAGTGTCTGGAGTCTGGATACCCGTGCCTGGCGCTGATCAGCGCCGCGCTAAGTCAGGGCTGAGCACGTCGACGTGCTGGATATCGAAGTCGCGCTCCAGGAAGTCCATGCGTCGTTCGAAGAAGCTCGTCATGTGCGCCAACGCGCAGTGGGCGTCGAACGCGGCCTTGTCGGCCCACACTTCGTAGAACACGAAGAGGCTGGGATCTTCCTTGTCTCGCAGCATGTGGTATTCGATGCAGCCCGGTTCCTGGCGACTGGGCTCGACATAGGCGCGGAACAACGCCTCGAAGGCCGCTGCCTGTTCCGGGCGGGTCTTGGCTTTGAGAATGAAGGCGACCGGTTCGTTCATCGGTGGGATCCTCAGGAAAGATGAAGTGCGATTGTAGGGCAGTAATCGGTGCGTGATTCGTGACTGTCAGGCAAAAGCCTTTTGCCGCTGACCGACTTTTTCCAGCTTGCGTGACGGCCTAACCTGCCGCCATCCCAAACGTTGCGACGAGATCCTCCCATGAGAAATATCCTCTTGCTCAATGGCGGCAAGCACTTCGCCCATTCCGACGGCCGCCTGAACACCACCTTGCACGAAGCCGCCATGGCCTACCTGGACCACGCGGGCTTCGACGTGCAGCAGACCTTCATCGACGGCGGCTACGATATCGAGGCAGAGGTGCGCAAATTCCTCTGGGCCGACGTGGTGATCTACCAGATGCCGGGTTGGTGGATGGGCGCGCCCTGGACGGTGAAGCGATACATCGATGAGGTGTTCACCGCAGGCCATGGTCGTCTGTACGCCAACGATGGCCGTACCCGCTCCGACGCTTCGCAGAAGTACGGCAGCGGCGGATTGCTCATGGGCAAGCGCTACATGATCTCGGCCACCTGGAACGCGCCGCAGCAGGCCTTCGACGACCCGACCGATTTCTTCGAAGGCAAAGGTGTGGACGCGGTGTATTTCGCGTTCCACAAGGCCAACCAGTTCCTCGGCATGACGGGCCTGCCCAGCTTCGTGGCCACCGACGTGATGAAACGTCCGGATGTGCCAGCGGCGGTGGCGGCATACGAGGCGCACTTGGGCGCGCTGTTCGACAAGGCTGAGTGATGGCTGCGCTGTTTTCGTCCGCTGTCGGGCAGCGATGGCCTGGGCGCGTGCTTGCACGGTGAGCGATCAACCGCTATCAATCACTCCTTCCTCCCGCCAAGGCGCACGCGTGAAAACTCGATCCGAAGAACTTCAGGCATTCGTGGCCGTCATCGATGGCGGATCGATCTCCGCTGCTGCCGAGCAGATGGGCCAGACGCCCTCGGCCATGAGTCGGACCTTGTCGCGTCTGGAGGCCAAGCTGGGCACCACCTTGGTCAACCGCACCACCCGGCGCATGGACCTCACCGAGGAAGGCCGCTTCTTCCTCGAACGCGCGCGGCAGATTCTCGCGCAGATGGACGATCTGGAAGAGCGCCTGTCGATCAACCGTCAGACACCGACCGGCCGCCTGCGCATCAATGCCGCTGCACCGTTCATGCTCCACGCGATCTTGCCGTGGATCGGCGAGTTCCGCCGCCAGTACCCCGGCATCGAGCTCGAACTCAACAGCGACGACCTGATCATCGACCTGCTCGAGCACAGCACCGATGTCGCCATCCGCATCGGCGAGCTGGCCGACTCCAGCCTGCACGCCCGTTCGCTGGGGTGCAGCCCGCTGCTGATCCTGGCCAGCCCGCAGTACCTGGAGCGCCATGGTACGCCACGCGCGGTGGAGGACCTGAGCCAGCATGGGCTGCTCGGATTCAGCGCGCCGGAAAGTCTCAACCACTGGCCCCTGCGTCACGCCCAGGGCGACCGCTGGGCGATCCGTCCGGCGCTGCTGGCCTCCAGCGGCGAAACCCTGCGTCAGTTGGCGTTGGCGGGTGAGGGGATCGTCTGCCTGTCGCACTTCATGACCCATGACGACATCCGCACGGGCCGTCTGCAGGTGCTGCTGGCCGAGGCCAACAGTGGCTATCGCCAGCCGATTCATGCGGTCTATTACCGCAACACGCAACTGGCGCTGCGTATTCAATGCTTCCTGGATTTCATCCAGGCCAAGCTGTCGACATACGCCTGCTGAGTTGTCTGATCGCGACACGGTTGCCCAAAGACGTCCACCTCAGTGCCTGCCGTTTGCCTGAACGCGATGCCTGCGCCTTAAATGGAGGTTCGACAAGAACGACTAAGGAAGCGTCATGCGTATCGTCATGTTCCAGTCCCTGGCCCTCGGGGCCGCGATCCTGAGCTGTTCCTCGGCCTATGCCGTGACCCTCGAAGGCGGCGCGGTCGCCGCGCCCGATCAGTACGGCGCCCAGGTCGCCGCCGATATTCTCAAGAAGGGCGGCAACGCGGTGGACGCCGCCGTCGCCACCGCGTTCACCCTGGCGGTCACCTACCCGGAAGCCGGGAACATCGGTGGCGGCGGTTTCATGACCCTGTTCGTCGACGGCAAGCCGTATTTCCTCGACTACCGCGAAGTGGCGCCGAAGGCCGCGACCAAGACCATGTACCTGAACGACAAAGGCGAGGTGATCGAAAACCTCAGTCTGGTCGGTGCTCGCGCCGCTGGTGTGCCAGGCACGGTCATGGGCCTGTGGGAGGCGCACCAGAAGTTCGGCAAGCTGCCGTGGAGCGAGCTGCTCACGCCGGCCATCGGTTATGCGCAGAACGGTTTCAAGATCGCCCAGAAGCAGTACCAGTACCGCGATGACGCCCAAGGCCTGTTCAAGACCGCGACCAACTTCAACGACTACTTCGGCAGCATGAAAGTGGGCGAGCTGTTCAAGCAGCCGGAACTGGCCCAGACCCTCGAGCGCATCGCCGACAAAGGCGTGAGCGAGTTCTATCAGGGCAAGACCGCCGACCTGCTGGTGGCGCAGATGCAGGCCGACAAGGGCCTGATCACCAAGGACGATCTGAAGGACTACAAGGCGCTGTGGCGCGATCCGATCGCCATCGAGTGGCGCGGCAACGTGGTCTACACGGCGCCGCCACCAAGCTCCGGTGGTGTCGCGCTAGGCCAACTGCTGGGCATCAAGGAGGACCGTGCCTCTGACTTCAAAGGTGTGGCGCACAACTCGGCGAAGTACATTCACCTGCTGTCCGAGATCGAGAAACGGGTATTCGCCGACCGCGCCGATTACCTGGGCGATCCGGCCTTCACCCAGGTGCCGGTCAAGCAACTGATGGCCAAGGACTACCTGGCCAAGCGCGCCGCGCAGGTCAATCCGACGGCCATCTCCGCCACCGACCAGGTCAAGCCGGGCCTCGAGCCGCACCAGACCACGCACTTCTCCATCGTCGACCGCCAGGGCAATGCGGTGAGCAACACCTATACCCTCAACCTCGACTATGGCAGTGGCGTGGTGGTCAAGGGCGCGGGCTTCCTGCTCAACGACGAAATGGACGACTTCAGCGCCAAGCCGGGGGCGGCCAATGTGTTCGGCGTGGTCGGCGGTGACGCCAACGCCATCGCACCGGGCAAGCGCATGCTCTCATCGATGAGCCCGAGCCTGATCACGCGTGACGGCAAGGTCACCCTGGTGCTGGGGACGCCGGGCGGTTCACGGATCTTCACCTCGATCTTCCAGGTGATGAACAACCTGTACGACTACGGCATGCCATTGGAAAAAGCCGTCGCCGCGCAGCGTGTGCACCACCAGTTGCTGCCCAAGGACACGATCTACTTCGACAGCTATGCACCGCTCACCGGCCCGGTGGCCGACGAACTGAAGAAGATGGGCTATGTCCTGGAGGACCAGGGCTGGGAGATGGGCGACGTGCAGGCGATCCGCGTGACCGGGCAGGCGCTGGAGACTGCGTCCGATCCGCGTGGGCGTGGGGTGGGCATGGTCGTCAAGTGATCGGCTGAGCGCCGCCCCTCAAGGGGCGGCGTCAGTCCTGTACAGCGTCAGACGCGGAAATGGCTGACCAGCGTCTGCAACTGCCCGCCCAAGCGCGCCAGTTCCACGGTGGACGCCGCGGTCTCGTCGCTGGCGGCGGCGGTTTGTTCCGACACGTCGCGCACGTTGAGGATGCTGCGGCTGATCTCATCAGCCACTGCACTTTGCTGTTCGGCCGCTGCGGCGATCTGCTGGTTCATCGACTGGATGCCCGACACCGTGCGGGTGATGCTCGCCAGTGAATCGCCCGCTTTGCGCGCCAGGTCCACGCTGCTGTCGGTCAAGGTCTGGCTGCCGAGCATGGCGTTGGCCACCTGCTGGGTGCCGTTCTGCAAGCTGGCGATGAGTTCTTCGATTTCCTCGGTGGACTTCTGCGTGCGCTGGGCCAGGCCGCGCACCTCATCGGCGACCACCGCGAAACCGCGTCCGGCTTCGCCGGCTCGGGCCGCTTCGATGGCGGCATTGAGGGCCAGCAGGTTGGTCTGCTCGGCCACCGACTTGATCACGTCCATGACGCTGCCGATCTTCTGGCTTTCCTGTTGCAGCAGGTTCATCGCGTCAGTGGAGCGGTGCACTTCGCTGGCCAGGCGTTCGATCTGGCTGATCGCTTCGCCCACCACCTTGTCGCCAGCACGGGCCTGGTCATCGGCCTGGGTCGCGGCATGCGAGGCCTGCTCGGCGTTGCGTGCCACCTCCTGCACCGTGGCCGCCATTTCATGCATGGCGGTGGCCACCTGGTCGGTTTCGACCTTCTGGCTATTGGCGCCGGCGCTGGTCTGTTCGGTCACGGCCGAGAGTTCTTCGGCCGCGCTGGCGATCTGGGTCACACCATCGCGAATGCCGCCGATCAGCTCGCGCAAGGTCGTGCCCATGCGTGCGATGCCTTGTTGCAGCACGCCGAGTTCGTCGCGGCGGGTGACCTGCAGGTTCTGCGTCAAGTCGCCGCCGGCAATGCGCTCCACCACCTCGAGGGTTTCGCGCAGAGGACGGGTGATCTGACGGGTGATGATCACGGCAGCCAGCACGCCGAACAGCAGGGCCAGCAAAGTGGCGCCGATCTGCAGGGTACGGGCATCGCCGCTTTCGATGTCGCGGCGCTCGAGCTGGATCTTGTACAGCTCGTCGCTGACCTTGACGATGTCGGCGCCTTGCACGGTCATTTCCTGGCGGGCCACGGCGATCTGCGCGGTGGCATCGCGCAGTTGGCGAACGGCTTCGCCATAACCGCGCACGGCGGTCTCGAACGGCTGGATGCCTGCGGTATCGCCTGTCAGTTGGCGCTTGAGGCCGTCGATTTCGCCGAGGGTCTGCTCGAGTTGAGTCAGCATTGCTTGCTCAGTCGCTGCGCTGGAAGCGGCGATGTAATCGCGCATGGTCAGTCGCAACTGCGTGAGTTGCTGACGCGCCTTGCTGATCGCCAGGTACTGCTGCAAACGGCTGGCGTCGCTTTCGTCGCGATTGAGCACGGTCTGGCTCAGGGCCTCGATCGCCTGCACGGCACTGGCCGCGTTCTGGTCGAGAGTCTGCCGGGCCGCGACGGTGACCTTGTAGCCAGCGCGCATCTTGTCGAGCGAGACGCGATAGTCGGCGATGGTCTTGCCCAGCTCGCGCAGCAGCTTGACGTTCTCAGGGCTCTTGAAGGTGTTTTCCAGGCGCTGCTGCTGGGCGGTGAAGGTGTCGAGCTTGGCCAGGGTGGTGGCGGCAGCGGCGTCGTCGCCATTGGCGATCATGTACTGCAGGCGCGCCACGCGCAGGTTGGTGAGGTCGATGTTGAGCCGGGTGATGTCGCTCATCCAGTTGCTGCGGTTGATCATGCTGCCCAGGCTGCTCCAACTGGCCAGGGCCAGCAGGCCGGTCAACAACAGGACCAGGCCGAAGCCCAGTCCGAGTTTGAGATTCACGCTCTTATCGGCAAACCATCTGTTCATGCACGCTCTCCAGAAAATGTGTGTTGCAAGGATTCACGTCGCTGGGCGTTGTTGTTTTAGAGGGCCAGCTTTGGATCCAGGGGTTATCGGCAGCAAGCGCTGTCGCTGAAACGTTTTTCAGCGGAAAAATGCCCCATTGGTCGTATTGCGATCTGGAGAAGCGAAGAAACGCCCCGAAGGGCGTTACAGATTACGGGTATTGAAGGTGTCGCAGCGGTTCAGGTCGCCGCTGCCGAAGCCGGTCTTGAACCAGCGCACGCGTTGCGCCGAGGTGCCGTGGGTGAAGGAGTCCGGGACCACGCGGCCTTGGCCCTGCTGCTGCAGGCGGTCGTCGCCGATGGCATTGGCGGCGTTCAGGGCTTCTTCCACGTCACCGGGTTCCAGCCAGTTCAGGCGCTTCTGAGCCTGATAGGCCCAGACACCGGCCAGGCAGTCGGCCTGAAGCTCCTGGCGTACCAGCAGACCGTTGTCACCTTCCATACGCTGGCCGCTGCGACGGGCGGCATCGACCTTGGCCGAGACGCCGAGCAAGGTCTGCACATGGTGGCCGATCTCGTGGGCGATCACGTAGGCCTGGGCGAAGTCGCCAGCGGCGGCGAAGCGGGTCTCCATTTCGCGGAAGAACGACATGTCCAGGTACACGCGCTGGTCGGCTGGGCAGTAGAACGGCCCGACCGCAGAAGACGCAAAGCCGCACGCCGAATTGACCTGACCGCTGAACAGCACCAGTTTGGGATCGCGGTACTGCTTGCCGGCCTGGGCGAACAGGGCTTTCCAGGTGTCTTCGGTGTCACCGAGGATCGAGGCGACGAACTGCGCCTGTTCGTCGTTGGCTGGCGGCGCTTTGCTGGCCGTGGTGCCTGGTGCGGCCTGCTGTTGCTGCTGCATCTGGCCGGAGAGCTGGCCGAGCAACTGCAACGGGTCCTGGCCGGTCATCCAGCCGATGCCGACGATCAACAGCACCGCGCCAAGGCCCAGGCCTTTACCGCCTCCGAAGCGCATACCGCCGCCCCCGCCTGAGCCGCGTGCGTCGACCACGTTGTCGCTGCGTCGGCCTTTTCGCCAGTCCATAGAGTGTCTCCGCTGTAAGGGGCAGTGCATGCAGGATAGTCCTGCGCTTGAGAGCCGGTCAGCTACCGGAAAGTTGCATAACCGTATGGTTATGTCTGCCCAGCAAGTTTTCAATAGGCCGGGCGCGCCGCCTACCGGACACTGTGCGTCCGCCTGCCACGCACAGGCGGCCCGCACAATTCCAAGAGAGGACACCGGCATGCCTGCCCAGGATAACCGCCGCTTCGCGATCCGTGATCGCAACTGGCACCCCAAGGCCTTGACCCCAGACTACAAGACCTCCATTGCCCGCTCGCCACGCCAGGCGCTGGTGAGCATTCCCCAGTCGATCAGCGAAACCACAGGCCCGGACTTTTCCCACCTGCGGTTCGGCGAGCATGACCATGATCTGCTGCTGAACTTCAACAACGGCGGCTTGCCCATCGGCGAGCGGATCATCGTTGCCGGCCGTGTGGTCGACCAGTACGGCAAGCCGGTGGCCAACACCCTGGTGGAAATGTGGCAGGCCAACGCCGGTGGCCGCTACCGACACAAGAATGACCGCTACCTGGCGCCGCTGGACCCGAACTTCGGCGGCGTCGGTCGGTGCCTGACCGACCGCGATGGCTACTACAGCTTCCGCACCATCAAGCCGGGTCCGTACCCTTGGCGTAACGGGCCGAACGACTGGCGTCCGGCGCACATTCACTTTTCCATCAGCGGCCCGGCGATCGCCACCAAGCTGATCACCCAGCTGTACTTCGAAGGCGACCCGTTGATCCCGATGTGCCCGATCGTCAAGTCGATCGCCAATCCACAAGCGGTGCAGAGCCTGATCGCGCGCCTGGACATGAGCCAGGCCAATCCGATGGATTGCCTGGCCTACCGCTTCGACATCGTGCTGCGTGGCCAGCGCCAGACCCACTTCGAGAACCGCTGAGGAGCGCCGTCATGCCTATCGAACTGCTGCCGGAAACCCCTTCGCAGACCGCCGGCCCCTATGTGCACATCGGCCTGGCCCTGGAAGCGGCGGGCAACCCCACCCGTGATCAGGAAATCTGGAGCCGACTTGCCCGCCCCGATGCGCCTGGCGAGCATATTCTGCTGCTCGGCCACGTCTACGACGGCAATGGTCACCTGGTACGCGACTCCTTCCTCGAGGTGTGGCAGGCCGATGCCAACGGCCAATATCAGGATCAGTTCAACCTGGAAAATGCCTTCAACAGTTTCGGTCGTACCGCCACCACCTTCGATGCGGGCGAGTGGACGCTGCACACGGTGAAGCCGGGGGTTGTGAACAACGCTGCCGGGGTGCCCATGGCGCCGCACATCAACATCAGCCTGTTCGCCCGGGGCATCAACATCCACTTGCACACGCGGCTGTACTTCGATGACGAAGCCGAGGCCAACGCGCAGTGCCCGGTGCTCAACCTGATCGAGCAGCCGCAGCGCCGGGAAACCCTGATCGCCAAGCGCTGCGAAGTGGACGGCAAGACCGCCTACCGTTTCGACATGCGTATTCAGGGGGAAGGGGAGACGGTGTTCTTCGACTTCTGACGGGATGGGGCGGCAGCGTAAGGCCGCCCCGACGGCTTGGTCAGCCTTTGACCGGCTTCAGGTCGAAGGCATCGGCCTGGTACTGGAACAGCAGGCAGTCAGCCTCGGCGGTGCAGCCACTTTCGTGAACCAGGTCGGCCGGCAGTTTGTAGTAAGCACCTGCCGGGTACTCGACGCGCTTGCCGTCGATCACCGCGTAGAAGGTGCCGGCCAGTACCACTGTCGGCAGCACCTGAGTGTGCTGGTGCAGGCCGTTGTCCACACCTTTCTTGAACTTCACGTAGGCCGAGTAAGGCCCTTTGCCGAAGAGGTCGCCCTCGACGTTGGCGTAGCTGACGGCGCCTTGGGTGTTCGGTACGTCCTGCCATTTCAGCGCAGCGCTGTTCGGCACCGAAATCAAGGTGTCATCGGCGGCGTGGGCGGTGAGGGCCATAGCGCCCACGGTCAGACCTGCCAAGAGTTTAGTCAGGGTATTCATGCAGAGGCTCCTTCGCCTGTTCAGTGAGGAGGCGAAGGTTAGTCAGGGTGTCGATGTCCAGATACGGGCAAAACGTGCCAGCGCCTGTGCAGTTTTTGCACTAATCGTAACCCCAGCGCGTTGTTGCGTAGTACTGCTGCGCGTAATCGATCAGGGCGCGGACCTTCGGCGCCAGATAACGACTTTGCGGATACACCGCATACAGGTTTCGCCCCGGCAGATGCCAGTCGCGCAGTATTGGCACCAGTCGCCCGTCGCGCAACGCGTCGTCGACGATGAAACGGTCGAAGCTGGCGATACCCAGTCCGCCGATGGCTGCCGCACGTAGGGCCATCGGTGAATTGGCGCTCAGGCGCCTGGGCATCAGCACGTCGCGGCGGCTGCCATCGGCAGCGCTGAGCGTCAGGCGCTGGGGTTGCTGCAGGCGGCTGTAACCGAGCAGCGGATGGGTGCTCAAGGCTTCTGGCGTGCTGGGAGAGCCCTGCCGTTCGAGGTAGCCCGGTGCAGCCACCAGCAGTACCGGGCTGGGGGTCAGCAGCCGGGCGACCAGGCTCGAGTCGGGCAGGTGATCGGTGATGCGCAGGCAGACATCGACCTCCTCTTCCAGCAGATCGACGAAGCGGTCGGTGCAGTTCAGCTCCACGTGCAGGTGCGGATACTGCTCGACGAAGTCAGGCAACCAGCGGCCCAGCTCCAGATCGCCGAACGCCGAGCCCACGCTCAGGCGCAAGGTGCCGGTGGGTTGCAGTTGGTGCTCGGACAGCTCCAGCGTCATGGCCTGCACCTGGTCGAGGATCAGTACACAGTGACGGTAAAACAGCAGGCCTGCTTCGGTCGGATGCAGCCGGCGCGTGGTGCGCGTGAGCAGTTGCGTGCCGAGGGCGCGTTCCAGGTTCTTCACCTGGCGCGACAGCACGGTGTGGGAGACGCCGGCCTGGCTGGCGGCGGCGCTGAAACTGCCGAGGTCGACGACCCGGCGGAAGGTGTGCATGGCGCTCAACTGGTCCATGGGCCAGCGTTTTCCTCGCGGTAGTGACCGGGTAACGGTGAGAGCCAGGCCGGCGCGGTTGTCGCGCCGTCTGGGGTGAGCGCTCATCCTGCATCCGAGCGACACTTCGTGCCATAGGCAGACGGCTACGCGCGCGCCCGGTATTGGCGCCGGTCTTGCTTCGCGCCTCGCTTCAGGGCTTGGCGCCAATCAGGTCGAACGCGTCGCTCTGGTACTGGAACAGCAGGCAGTCGGCGGCCGCTGTGCAGCCGCTTTCGTGGACCAGGCGCGCGGGCAGCCGATAGAACGCCCCGGCCGGATAGTCGGTTCGCTTACCGTCGATCACGGCGTAGAACGTCCCGCTGAGGACCACCGTGGGCAGGGTCTGACTGTGCAGGTGAAGACCGTTGTCGGTGCCTTTGCGAAAGCGGACATAGGCCAGATAATCGCCGCGGCCGAAAATGTCGCCTTCGACATTGGCATAGGTGACCGCCCCCTGGGTGCCTGGCACCTCTTGCCAGGTGAGCTTGGCGCTGTCGGGGACCGATATCAGTGGCGGGCCGGGCTCGCGGGCGCAGCCGGCCAGTGTGGCGACGATGGCGATTGCCAGGGGGAAGGTGAACGTGCGCATGATGTGCTTCCTCGACCGATGGAATGGACATGCAGCCAGCAACCGCAGACATCGGACGAACCACAGGTGCACCTCACGTCAGCGCGTTGAAGCGCGCGGCATGAGGTGCTGACAGCCCCTCGCCCCAAGGGTAGGCGTGCAGGCAATACGGTAGAGGAGACGGCGCACGCGCGCTGCTGGCAAAAATGTCAGGTGCCAGGTGTCCAGCCCAGCGCCAGCACAGCCAGGAAGGGACGAGCCCCTCGTAGCCGCGCTGGCGGAGTGTCAGCGCCGGACCAGCAGCACCCCGCTTTCCATGTGATGGGTGTAGGGGAACTGGTCGAACAGCGCGCAACGTTCGATACGATGGGTGTCCTGCAACTGGGCGATGTTCTGCGCCAGGGTCTCGGGGTTGCAGGAAATGTACAGGATACGCTCGAAGCGTCGGGTCAGCTCGCAGGTGTCCCGGTCCATGCCGGCGCGCGGCGGGTCGACGAAGACGGTGCCGAAGGCATAGCTTTTCAGGTCGATGCCTTCCAGACGCCGGAACGGGCGGACTTCGTTCAGGGCCTGGGTCAGTTCCTCGGCCGACAGGCGCACCAGGCGCACGTTGTCGATGCCGTTCTCGTCGAGGTTGTGCAGGGCGGCATTGACCGAGGTCTTGCTGATTTCGGTGGCCAGCACCTGGCGTGCGCGGGTGGCCAGCGGCAGGGTGAAGTTGCCGTTGCCGCAGTACAGTTCCAGCAGGTCGTCGTCGCGTCGGCCCATGGCTTCGCAGGCCCAGGCCAGCATCTTCTGGTTCACCGCGCCGTTGGGCTGGGTGAAGGCGCCTTCGGGTTGGCGATAACTGAAGGTTCGCCCGCCGATGTCGAGTTGCTCCAGCGCATAGTCGCGGCCGATCACCACGCGCTTGCCCTTGGAGCGGCCGATCACGCTGACCTCAAGGTCGGCGGCCAACTGTTGCGCGGCGGCTTCCCAGGCGGCGTCCAGCGGGCGGTGATAGCACAGCGTGACCATCGCGTCGCCCGCCAGGGTGGTGAGGAACTCCACTTGGAACAGGCGGTTGCTCAGGTCTTCGTTGCCCTGCCAGGCGGCCTTTAACTGCGGCATCAGCACATTGATGCGCTGGCTGGCGATGGGGAAGTCGTCGATGAGGATCGCCTTGTGCTTCTCGCCCGGCGCGAACATGGCGTAGTGGCGCTGGCCCTCCTCGCGCCACAGGCGGAACTCGGCGCGCAGGCGATAGTGCTCGCGCGGCGACTCGAACACCGACGGAGCCGGCGCATCGAACGGTGCCAGCAACTCGTTCAGGCGCTCGACCTTGGCCTGCAGTTGCGTGGCGTATTGCGAAGGGTCGAAGGCAGCACTCATGCGTTGAACCAGCCCAGCTTGATGACGAACAGGATAGACAGGATCACCAACGCCGGGTTCAGGTCGTGGCGACGACCGGAAATCAGCTTGATGGCGGTCCAGGCGATGAAGCCGAAGGCGATGCCGTTGGCGATCGAGTAGGTCAGTGGCATGGCCAGGGCCGTGACTACGACCGGTGCCGCTTCAGTGACGTCGTCCCAGTTGATTTCGGCCAGGCCCGAAGCCATCAGCACGGCAACGAACAGCAATGCCGGTGCGGTGGCGAAGGCCGGCACGCTGCTGGCCAGCGGTGCGAAGAACAGCGCCAGCAGGAACAGCACGGCGACCACGATGGCGGTCAGGCCGGTACGCCCGCCGGCACTGACGCCGGCCGCCGACTCGATGTAGCTGGTGGTGGTCGAGGTGCCCAGCAGGGAACCGGCCATGGCGGCGGTGCTGTCGGCGATCAGTGCCCGGCCCATCTTCGGCATGTGGCCGTCCTTGCCCATCAACCCGGCGCGCTTGGCCACGCCGATGAGGGTGCCGGAGTTGTCGAACAGGTCGACGAACAGGAACGCGAAGATCACGCTGATCAGGCCAACGTCCAGCGCGCCCTTGATGTCCAGTTGCAGGAAGGTCGGTGCGAGTGAGGGCGGCAGCGAGACGATGCCGGCGAACGGGCTGGCGCCGATCAGGATCGACACCACGGTCACGGCGAGAATGCCGATCAGCACCGCCCCGCGGACCTTCAATGCCTCCAGGGCGACGATCAGGAAGAAACCGAGGGTGGCAAGGATGGGGGCGGGATTGCGCAAGTCGCCCAGACCCACCAAGGTCGCCGGGTTATCGACGACGATGCCAGCGTTGTGCAAGGCGATCAGCGCCAGGAACAGACCGATGCCCGCCGCGATGGCCGACCGCAGTGGCAGCGGGATGCTGTTCACGATCCATTCGCGAATGCGGAAGATCGACAGCAGGAAGAACAGCACCGCCGAGAGGAACACTGCGCCCAGTGCCACCTGCCAGGTGTGGCCCATGTGCAGGACCACCGTGTAGGTGAAGAAAGCGTTCAGGCCCATGCCTGGCGCCAGGGCGATCGGGTAGTTGGCGATCAGGCCCATGGTCACCGAGCCGATGGCTGCGGCCAGGCAGGTGGCGACGAAGATCGCGCCCTTGTCCATGCCGGTCTCGCCCAGGATGCTCGGGTTGACGAACAGGATATAGGCCATGGCCAGGAAGGTGGTGACGCCCGCAAGGATCTCGGTGCGCACGTTGGTATTGTGTGCCTTGAGTTGAAACAGCCTTTCCAGCATGCCTGCTCCCATGACGCCGCAGCGCCGTGAATGTGTTGGACCTCAACAGCAAAGCACAGACCGTACCGGGTGCCGTGGATTTGTGCGGGGTGCAAAAAAGCCGCGCATCATACCAGCATGGTGGGCGGGGGCCTATGGCTGTCGCGGGTGGCCGCTGCGCGGTGCGAAGCGGCTTGGCCAGGGCTACTCGGGATTGTGCATCCGGTCGCGGTGCGCCAGGGTCGGGAACAGCTTTATCCACACCCCGGTGACCAGCAGCGTGCCCACGCCACCGAGCACCACGGCCGGCACTGTGCCAAACCAGTGCGCAGTGACGCCGGATTCGAATTCTCCGAGCTGATTCGAGGCACCGATGAACAGCCCGTTCACTGCACTGACCCGTCCGCGCATGTCGTCCGGCGTTTCCAACTGCACGAAGGCACTGCGGATGACCATGCTGATCATGTCCGCCGCGCCGAGCACCACCAGCACCGCCAGGGAGAACCAGAACGAGGTCGACAGGCCGAAGGCGATGGTCGCCACGCCGAACACGCCCACGGCGGTGAACATGGTTCGACCGACTTTGCGCTCGACCGGGAAGCGCGCCAGCCACAACGACATCAACAGCGCCCCCACCGCCGGCGCCGAGCGCAGCAGGCCCAGGCCCCACGGGCCGGTGAGCAGAATGTCGCGGGCGAACACCGGCAGCAATGCCGTGGCGCCGCCCAGCAACACGGCGAACAGGTCCAGCGAGATGGCGCCGAGGATGTCGGGGCGGCTGCGGATGAAGTGGATGCCGGCCAGCAGGGACTGCACGGTGGCTCGGCCGCGCTGCGGCGTCTGCTGGCGGGCCTGGAGGCTGAGCGTGAGTGCGCAGGCGATGGCGTACAGCGCAACGGTCGGGCCATACACCCAGACGCTGCCCAAGGCGTAGAGCAGCCCGCCGAGCGCCGGGGCGACGATGGTCGCTGCCTGGGTGGCGGAGGCCGAAGCGGCGACGGCACGCGGGAACAGCCCTGCGGGCACCACGTTCGGCAGCAGGGCCTGGGTGGCGGGCATCTCGAAGGCGCGGGTGGCGCCGAGCAGGAACGCCAGCAGGAAGATCAGTTCGCGGCTGACGTTGTCGGTGGCACTGCCCAGCGCCAGGGCGAGGGCGATCAACCCCTGCAGGCTTTGGCACAGTGCCGCCACCTTGCGCCGTTCATAGCGGTCGGCCACATGCCCGGTGTGCAGCATGAACAGCACGCGCGGGGCGAACTCCACCAGGCCGACCAGGCCCAGGTCCAGCACATTGCCGGTGAGCTGATAGAGGTGCCAGCCGATGGCCACGGTGAGCATCTGGAAGCCGCTGGCGGTGAACACCCGGGCGAGCCAGAAGGCGATGAAAGGACGGTGGTGACGCAGCAGCAGCGGTGCGGACTCTGACATCGGAGGTCAACGGCGGCCAAGGGGGAGGGCTGCAGAGTAGCATCTAGTTGTAACAAATGGTTGCGAGCAGGCCGGTCTGTGGCGACCGCCCGCATCAGAAGGCGGCGCCGCGTTCAGGCTCAGAGGCTGCGCGCCCGCGTCACCCGGTCCACCAGATACACCAGCCCGTGATAGTCGATACCACTGTGGGTCGATAACCCGATCTCACAGGTCCGACTGGTGGAGATCCCTTCGCTGCACTGCTGCACCGCACCCTTGAGCGTGCGCAGTGCATGGGCATTGAGCTGCGGTGTGGTGAAGCCTTTGTCCCCGGCGAAACCACAGCAGTGAATGCCCTCGGGTATCACGACCTGTTTGCTGCAGCGACGCGCCAGGTCGATGAGCGCCTGGCTCTCGCCCAGGTGCTGGGTGCTGCAGGTGACATGCACGGCCACCGGTTCATCCTGTGGGGTGAACTCCAGCTTGTCGAGCAGGTGGGTACGGATGAAGCGCACGGGGTCGTACAGGTCGAGGCGGCAGTTGCCCAGATCCTGCACTAGGCGAAGGGTACAGGGGCTGGTGTCGCAGTAGATCGGGTCGAGCCCGCCGCGACTCGCCTGCAGCAGCGCAGCGATCAGTTCCTGGCGCTTGTGCTCGGCTTGTTCGGCATAGCCCTTGGAGGCGAACGGCTGCCCGCAGCACAGGCTGTCGGCCTGCTCAGGGAAGATCACCTGATAACCGGCTTTTTCCAGCAGTGCACGGGTCTTGTCCAGCAACGAGCGCTGCTCGCCGTCGGTGTACGCCGGGCCCATCACCCGCGACACGCAAGCGGCCAGGTAGACGACCCGGGGGCGTGCGTCCTGGCTGACCGGGATCACGCTGATCGGCGCGAGCGGTTGCGGCATGGCCGCTGTCCACTGCGGCAGGCGACCCCGGCTGGCCCTGCGCAAGCCGCTGCTCAAACTCTCCAGGCGCGGCGCGCCCAGCAGCTTGCGTGCACCGTTGGCCACGGCCAGGGTCAGACGCGCACCGCGCAGCACGGTGTGGAAATGTTCGGCGAGCCAATCGGCCCGTTGGAGGTGGCTCGCCGCCTGGCCGCGCAGCTTCTTCACCAACTCGCCGGTATTGATGCCCACCGGGCAACGCTGGGCGCACAGCCCGGTGGCGGCGCAGGTGTCGAGGCCCTGGTACTGGTAGGTCTGCAGCAGCTCACGGGTGTCGATGCCGGCGCGGCGTTTGGCCTGGATGTCGCGCCACATGACGATGCGCTGGCGCGGGCTCAGGGTCAGTCCGCGTGACGGACACACCGGCTCGCAGAAACCGCACTCGATACACTTGTCGACGATCTCGTCGGCGGCCGGTAGCGGCTTGAGGTGTTTCAGGTGAATGTCCGGGTCGTCGCTGAGCACCACGTCCGGGTTGAGGATGCCATTGGGATCGAGCAGCCGTTTGAGCTGCCACATCAATTGGTAGGCGTCCTGGCCCCACTCCAGTTCGACGAAGGGTGCCATGTTGCGTCCGGTGCCATGTTCGGCCTTGAGCGAACCACCGAATTCCACGGCCACCAACTGCGCCACATCGTCCATGAACGCCTGATAGCGCGCCACTTCCTCGGCGCTGTTGAAGCCCTGGGTGAAGACGAAATGCAGGTTGCCTTCCAGGGCGTGGCCGAAAATGATCGCCTCGTCGTAGTGGTGCTTGTCGAACAACTGCAGCAGTCGGTTGACGCCTTCGGCGAGCAGTTCCACCGGGAAGGTCACGTCCTCGATGATCACCGTGGTGCCGGTCTGGCGCACGGCACCGACCGCCGGGAAGGTGTCCTTGCGGATCTTCCACAACAGGTTGTAGACGGCAGGGTCTTCGCTGAAATCGACCTGCTGTTCCAGGGCGAAATCGGCGATGGAGGCCATCACTTGGTTCAGTTGTTCGTGCAACAGGCTTTGGCTGGCCGCGCGCGACTCGATCAGCAGGGCACAGGCGTGGTCCGACAATCCCCGGACCCAGTCCGGCATGCCTGGCATTTGCTGAACCGAGCGCAGGCTGCGGCGGTCGAGCAGTTCCACGGCGGACACCGGCTGCTGCTTGAGCACGGTGACCGCCCGACAGCAGCTCTCGACGCTGGGAAACACCAGCAGCGCACTGGCCTTGTGGGGGTGGTCGGGCACGGTGTGGTAGGTGACGGCGCTGATGAAACCCAACGTGCCTTCGGAGCCGACCAGCAGGTGCTGCAGGATGTCCAGCGGCGCGTCGTAGTCCACCAGTGCATTGAGCGACAGGCCGGTGGTGTTCTTCAGCCGGTACTTGTGCCGGATGCGCTCGGCCAGGGGCAGGTTGGCGCGGGTCTCGCGGCCCAGGCGCGCCAACGCGTCCAGGAGATCGGCGTGGCTGCGTTCGAAGGCGGCCACACTGGCCGGGTCCTCGCTGTCCAGGCAGGTGCCGTCGGCCAGCACCAGGCGCAGGCCAGCCAGGGTGTGATAGGTGTTCTGCGCGGTGCCGCAGCACATGCCGCTGGCGTTGTTGGCGACGATACCGCCGATCTTGCAGGCGTTGATCGACGCCGGGTCCGGGCCGATCTTGCGCCCATAGGGCGCCAACCAGGTATTGGCCTGGGCGCCGATCACTCCCGGTTGCAGACGAATCTGTTCGCCCTGATTGCGGATCTCGCGGCCATTCCAGCGCTCGCCCAGCACGATCAGCACCGAATCGCTCAGGGCCTGGCCGGACAAACTGGTGCCGGCGGCGCGGAAGGTGACCGGCACGCGCTCGCGCTGGGCCAGGCGCAGCAGGCCGATCACCTCGTCCTCGGATTCCACGCGCACCACCAGCTTGGGAATCAAGCGGTAGAAGCTGGCGTCGGTACCGAAGGCCAGGGTCGAGGTCGGGTCGTCGAACCGGCGTTCGGCGGGGATCAGGCGCTCGGCATCGCGCAGGAACGCAGCGGGCAGACTCATGCAATCTCCTCACGGGGCCGGCGCGTCTGGTGCGCGGCGTGCCCCGGGCTATCAGGCTTGGTTACGCAGGGCTCAGGCGCCCAGTTCGCGGACCAGCGAGTCGCGGGTGATCTCGCCGATCGTCTTGGTGCCGGTCAACACCATGGCCACGCGCATTTCCTTCTCGAACAATTCCAGTAGGTTCTTCACTCCGGCCTGGCCATGCACGGCCAAGGCCCAGAGGAACGCGCGACCGATCAGCACGGTGTCGGCGCCCAGGGCGATCATGCGCACCACGTCCAGGCCGCTGCGAATGCCAGAGTCGGCGAGGATCTTCAGATCGCCTTTTACCGCGTCGGCAATCGCCGGCAGGGCGCGGGCGCTGGAGAGCACGCCGTCGAGTTGGCGACCGCCGTGGTTGGAAACGACGATGCCGTCGGCACCGAAACGCACGGCATCGCGGGCATCGTCGGCGTCGAGGATGCCTTTGATGATCATCGGGCCGTCCCAGAATTCGCGGATCCACTCCAGGTCCTTCCAGGAGATCGACGGGTCGAAGTTGGCGGCCAGCCAGCCGATGTAGTCGGCCAGGCCCGTCGGGTTGCCGCGGTAGGCGGAGATGTTGCCCAAGTCGTGCGGACGGCCCATGACGCCCACATCCCAGGCCCATTGCGGATGGGTCATGGCCTGCAGCATGCGGCGCAGCGGGCCGTTCCTGCCGCTCATGCCGGAGTGGGCGTCGCGGTAGCGGGCGCCCGGGGTGGGCATGTCGACGGTGAACACCAGGGTGCGCACGCCAGCGGCCTTGGCCCGCTCCAGCGCATTGCGCATGAAGCCACGGTCCTTGAGCACGTAGAGCTGGAACCACATCGGTCGGTCGATCGCCGGCGCCACTTCCTCGATCGGGCAGACCGACACGGTGGACATCGTGAACGGGATGCCGTGCTCGGCCGCCGCGCGCGCCGCCTGTACCTCGCCCCGGCGGGCGTACATGCCGGTGAGACCGACCGGCGCCAGGGCCACCGGCATGCTCAAGGTCTCGCCGAACAGCTCGGTCTTGAGGCTCAGCTCGGACATGTTCTTTAGTACGCGTTGGCGCAGGGCGATGCTGGCCAGGTCCGAGACGTTGTGGCGCAGGGTGTGCTCGGCGTAGGCGCCACCGTCGGCGTAGTGGAACAGGAAGGGGGGCAGCTTGCGCTGGGCTGCGGCGCGGTAGTCGGTGGAGGCGGAAATGATCATGGAATCTCGCAGCGTGGGTTGAAGGAGATGCCGGAAGCCTGGGCGCCCGGCCCCTTTCACTTTAGTGAGTAACCAGCATGCCGGTCAGCCAATAGGCCTGAATCAAGGTGATCAGGCCGACGATCGTGGCGAAGAACAGGCTGTGCTTTAAGGTGAAGCGGAACAGATCCGACTCTTTGCCCACCAGCCCGGTGGCGGCGCAAGCCACGGCGATCGACTGCGGCGAGATCATCTTGCCGGTCACGCCGCCGCTGGTGTTGGCGGCGACCAGCAGGGTGTCGCTGACGCCGATCTGGTGCGCCGTAGTGGCTTGCAAGGAGCTGAACAGGGCGTTGGAGGAGGTGTCGGAGCCGGTCAGGAACACGCCCAGCCAGCCGAGGAACGGCGAGAAGAACGGGAATGCCGCCCCGGTGCCGGCCAGTACCAGGGCCATGGTCGAGGACATGCCCGAATAGTTGGTGACAAAGGCAAAGGCCAGCACCATACCGATCGACAGAATCGGCCAGCGCAGTTCCCAGACGGTTTCCTTGAAAGTGGTCAGACCAGTTTTGACGTTGATCTTCAGCACGGCCATGGCGATCAGTGCCGAGAGAAAGATCGCCGTGCCGGTGGCCGAGATCGGGTCGAACTTGAACACCGCCGGCATGGCCAGGGGAGCGGTGACGATCGGTGCGGTCTTGATCACCAGTTGATCCAGGTGCGGGATCGCAAAATTGAACACGAAGTTGTACATCGCTCCGCCCGGCGCGAAAGCGGCCTTGAAGGGCTTGAGGGTCCAGATGGTCACCAGTACGGTCAGGATCAGGAAAGGCGACCAGGCTTTGAAGATCTCGCCGAAGCTATAGGGCGATGGCTGGCCGCCGACGCCTGCGACCACCGCCGCGCCTGTGCTGCCCTGGGTCTGGGTGAGCGCGCGCTTGGGCTGCCAGACCTTCAGGAACAGGGTCAGGGCGATCAGGCTGGCCAGGGCCGAGGTGATGTCAGGCAGTTCCGGGCCGATGAAGTTGGAGGTGAAGTACTGGGTGACGGCAAAGCTCAGGCCGGCGACCAATGCCGCTGGCCAGGTTTCTTTCACGCCGCGCAGGCCGTCCATCATGAACACCAGCCAGAACGGCACGAACAGCGACAGCAGCGGCAGTTGGCGGCCGGTCATGGCGCCAATGTGAAAGGCGTCGATGCCAGTCACCTGGCCGGCGACGATGATCGGGATGCCCAGCGCACCGAAGGCCACTGGCGCGGTGTTGGCGATCAGGCACAGGCCAGCGGCGTACAGCGGATTGAAGCCCAGGCCCACCAGCAGTGCGGCAGTGATGGCCACCGGGGCACCGAAGCCTGCGGCACCTTCGAGGAATGCGCCGAAGCAGAAGCCGATCAGCAGCACTTGCAGGCGCTGGTCGTCGGTGATCGACAGCACCGAGCTGCGGATCACTTCGAACTGGCCGCTCTTGACCGTCAGTTTGTACAAGAACACGGCTGCGACGATGATCCAGGCGATGGGCCACAGGCCGTAGACGAAGCCGTAGCCGGCCGCGGCGAGGGCCATGTCGGCGGGCATGTGGAAGGCGAAGATCGCCATCAGGATCGACAAGCCAAGGGTGATGCTGCCCGCCACATGCCCCTTGAGTCGGAACACGGCCAAGGCCAGGAAGAAGAATACGATGGGGATGACTGCCGTCAGTGCGGACAGGCCGAGACTCCCGAGTGGGGCGTAGAGTTGTTGCCAGGTTTGCATATGGGGTAACCCCTAATTGTTGTTGGTCAGCGCTGGCATTGGATAATTGGTAAGACCAATTTTCAATGGCTGGTGGCTAGGTTAAAAGCCCGGTCAGGGGTGTGTCAATTTGTCCCAAGCAGAACTTTGGTCGCAGGCCGATGAGCGGAGCATCCATTGGGCACGGCCGGTGGTGTGGCTGAACGCTCGGCAGAGGCGCACAATGGGCGCCCCGCGATCGATAGCGGGGTCAGTGGAGAGGCAGGTGATGGTGTTTGATCAGGTGCGCCAGCGGCGCTTGTCCGACGATATCGTCGACCGGTTGGAAGCGATGATTCTCGAGGGCACCCTGAGCGCTGGGCAGCGCCTGCCCGCTGAGCGCGCGTTGGCCGAGCAGTTCGGCGTCTCGCGACCGTCGCTTCGCGAGGCGATCCAGAAGCTGGTGGCCAAGGGATTGCTGATAAGCCGTCAGGGCGGCGGCAACTATGTCGCCGAGTCGCTGGGCTCGACCTTCAGCGATCCGCTGCTGCTGTTGCTCGAAGACAATCCCGAGGCCCAGCGCGACCTGCTGGAGTTTCGTCACACCTTGGAAGCGTCATGCGCCTACTACGCTGCCCAGCGTGCCACCGAACCTGATCGGGCGCGGCTCAAGGCCGCGTTCGATACGCTTCAGGACTGCTACGCCCGCGCCGATGAGGTCAGCCGCGCAGAAGAGGGGGCGGCCGATGCGCGCTTTCACCTGGCGATCGCCGAGGCCAGCCATAACGCGGTGCTGCTGCACACCATCCGTGGGCTGTTCGATTTGCTCAAGCGCAATGTGGTGACCAATATCGGCGGCATGTACCAGCAGCGGCCGGAAACGCGCGACATGCTGATCGCGCAGCATCGCGAGCTGTACCAGGCGATCGTCGAGGGGCGCGCGCAAGAGGCGCGGGAGGTGTCGAGTCGACACATCATCTATGTGCAGGAAGTGCTCGAGGAGGCACGTCAGGAAGCCCAGCGTGTGGCAAGGGCGCAGCGGCGCAGCGGGCGGTGAAGTTGTGCTGGCGAGCCCACTGCCACGGATGACGTGGTAGCGGGGTCGCCCGACACGGGGCGTTATTCTTCCTTGCCCTTGTTGCGCACCGCGCGCTGCAGCTCGCGATTGGAGTCGCGTTCGCGCAGGGTGTCGCGCTTGTCGAACTCCTTCTTGCCCTTGCCGAGTGCGATCTCGCACTTGATCAGGTGCTTGCTCCAGTACAGCGCCAAGGCCACGCAGGTGTAACCCTTTTGCGCCACGGCCGCTTCCACGCGCTCAAGCTCGCGCTTGTTCAGCAGCAGCTTGCGCGTACGGATGGGGTCGGCGACGACGTGGGTGCTGGCGGCGGTCAGCGGGGCAATGTGGCTGCCGAACAGCCAGGCTTCGCCATCCTTGAGCAGCACGTAGCTGTCGGTCAGGTGCGCTTTGCCGGCCCGCAGGCTTTTTACTTCCCAACCGGACAGGACCAGTCCGGCCTCGAACTTGTGTTCGATGAAGTAATCGTGTCGCGCTTTCTTGTTCTGCGCGATGGTCCCGGTCGGATGTTTCTTTTGCTTAGCCATAGGGGCGGCATTATAGGCAGTCGCCATGGCCTCTGGCTATGGGGTTCGGTGTGCTTGAGCCGACAGGATGAATCCCGGACAATGCCGGAATAGTTCCCTTGAACGGAAACGTCCCGAAGCGCCGCGAGGTGCTGCCGCCCAGCTTGGAAGTGATGCCTGGATGACTACCCATATTCAACGCTCCGCCCTGCTGCCATACCCTGCCCAGGCGCTCTATGACCTGGTCAACGACGTGGCCAGTTACCCTGAGTTTCTCCCCTGGTGCTCGGATTCGACGGTGATCGAGTCGAGCGATACGCACATGCGTGCCAGGCTCGAGGTGGCCAAAGGCGGCATGAGTCAGCAATTCGTCACGCGCAATGTGCTGGTGCCTGGGCAGTCCATCGAGATGACGCTGGAGGAAGGGCCGTTCACGCAGTTGCACGGGGTATGGGTCTTCAAGGCGCTGGGTGAGAAGGCGTGCAAGATCAGTCTGGACTTGTCGTTCGATTATGCCGGGCCGTTGGTTCGCGCCACACTTGGGCCATTGTTCAATCAGGCGGCCAATACCCTGGTCGATGCCTTCTGCCAGCGCGCCAAGGAATTGCATGGCTGAACGGTCATGGACGCTCATCGCTGCAACGGCCAACAAAAAGCCCGGGCATGTCCGGGCTTTTTCATGAGCGCTGCCTTTACTGGGGCGAGGTCTCGAGCGGCGCGGGTGTCGGCACCGGCGTGGTTTCGATGGTATCGATTTCGCGCTGGATCGACTCTTCGGTCGAACCGGGCTTGGCAGGCGTCTCAGGCTGGCCGGACGGCTGCTTGGCCGGGCTGACCGTGGTATCGCCGCTTCCACCCAGGATTTCCTGGTCGCGGCTGACGCCTGGCATGAAGTCGCCGGACAGGCTCACGAGTTGGTCGCCTTCATTGAAGAACACGCTCATGCGTTCCTGCTGACGCTTACCGCCGCCTGGCTGAATGCTATAGAGGTAATCCCAGCGATTGGTATTGAAGGGGTCCTGCAGGAGCGGGTTGCCCATGATAAACCTTACCTGCCGTCGGGTCATTCCCGGACGCAATTGGTCTATCATGTCCTGCGTGACGACATTGCCCTGCTGGATGTCGATTTTGTAAACCCCGGGAAACGAGCAACCGGCGAGTGCGAGCAGTCCCACGAGGGTGAGGCTGGTTAGCAAGAGCTTGGTGTTGTTTTGCATCGGTGGGCGACTTCCACTATCTTGGCTGGACAACGTAAACCCCGATCATACCCGTATTAAGAGAAGCTGCGAAGCAGCATCGGCGAGAAAGCTGACCATGGTTGAAAATAGCGAATTGCGCAAAGCCGGTCTCAAGGTGACACTGCCTCGAGTAAAGATCCTTCAAATGCTCGATTCTGCCGAGCAGCGTCACATGAGTGCCGAGGACGTCTACAAGGCGCTGATGGAAGCAGGTGAGGACGTCGGTCTGGCGACCGTCTACCGTGTACTGACCCAATTCGAAGCAGCGGGTCTGGTGGTTCGCCATAACTTCGATGGCGGCCACGCGGTGTTCGAGCTGGCCGACGGAGGTCACCACGACCATATGGTCAATGTGGAGACCAGCGAAGTGATCGAATTCATGGATGCTGAAATCGAGCGTCGCCAAAGGGAGATCGTGGCCGAGCACGGTTACGAGTTGGTGGACCACAACCTGGTCCTTTATGTGCGCAAGAAGAAGTAACGATTTCTGATCGTGACTGACGACAAAGGCGACTCTTGGGTCGCCTTTGTGTTTTCTGAGTGTCTTGTTGAGGCGTGAGGCGTCAGGCTTTGCCGCTGACCACCATCTTGCGGGCGTGGGCCAGCGACTCCTTGGTCAGGTCGATGCCGCCGAGCATGCGCGCCACTTCCTCGACGCGCTCGCGTTTGCCCAGGTTGGCCACTGCCGTGTGAGTGGTCTCGCTGTTGCGCACCTTGTGAACGAACAGATGGTGATGACCTTGAGCAGCCACCTGGGGCAGGTGGGTCACGGTCAGTACCTGGCCACGCTCGCCCAGCCGGCGCAACAGCTGGCCGACGATCTCGGCGGTCGGTCCGCCAATACCCACGTCCACCTCGTCGAACACCAGCGTCGGAATGCGCGAGGTCTGCGCGGTGATGACTTGGATCGCCAGGCTGATGCGCGACAGTTCGCCCCCCGACGCCACCTTGGCCAAGGCCTTGAGTGGTTGGCCAGGGTTGGCGCTGACCAGCAGTTCGACCTGCTCCAGTCCATGCGGTGACAGCTCGTTGCCTTCCAGTGGCGTCAATTCGATGCAGAAGCGTCCGCCAGGCATGCCCAGGCGCTGGATTTCCTGTTCCACCGCCAAGGCCAACTGCGCCGCAGCCTGTCGGCGCAATCCGCTGAGCTCGCTGGCCTTCTCTTTATAGTGCTGGGCATAGGCCGCCAGCTCGTCGCCCAGGCGTTCGACGGATTCGTCGCTGGCGTTGAGACCTTCGAGTTCGTCCATCAAGCGCTGCTGCAACTGTGGCAGCTCGGACGGATGAACACGGTGCTTGCGTGCCAGGGTGTAGAGCGTGTCGAGGCGTTCCTCCAGGGCTTGCAGGCGCATCGGGTCGGCGTCGAAGTGGTCGAGGAAGCGATTGAGTTCGCCGACCGCTTCCTCGACCTGGATCTGTGCGCTGGCGATCAGGTTCACCGCTTCGCCCAGCGCCTTGGGCGCATCGCTGACGGCGGAAAGGCGATTGAGGCTGCTGGTCAGGGCGCTGAGCACATTGCCGGAGTCGCTTTCGCTGCACTGGTCGATCACCTGGCGGCAGATGCCGAACAACGCCTCGGCATTGGTCAGGTTCTTGTGTTCCTGCTCCAGTTGTTCGAGTTCGTTTTCGCCCAAGCCCAGGTTTTCCAGCTCTTCGAGCTGGTAACTCAGCAGTTGGTGTCGCGCACGTTGCTCATCGCTGGAGTTGGACAGGCGCTCCAGTTCCAGTCGGGTCTGGCGCCAGCGCTGGGCGGCCAATTGCACTTGGCGCGCCAGGTCGACGGCGCCAGCGTACTCGTCGACCAGCCGCCGATGGGTGTCGGTCTTGAGCAGCGATTGGTGCTCGTGCTGGCTGTGGATATCGATGAGCAGCTCGCCGAGCGCCTTGAGGTCGCCGAGCGGGCAGGGTGTGCCATTGATATAGCCGCGGCTGCGGCCCTCGGCAGTGATGACTCGGCGCAGGATGCACGGCCCATCGTGGTCGAGGTCGCGCTCGGTGAGCCAGGTCCGCGCTTCGGGAATGTCCGCCAGATCGAAGGTGGCGAGGAGGTCGGCCTTGTCGGCGCCCGGGCGGACCACGCCGCTGTCGGCGCGGTCGCCCAGGGCCAGGCCCAGCGCATCGAGCATGATCGACTTGCCGGCGCCGGTCTCGCCGGTGATGACCGACATGCCGCGGGCAAGCTCGAGATCCAGGTGTTCGACGATGGCGTAGTTGTGTATGGACAGATGCACCAGCATGAGGGCCGCTCCCGAGGGTCATGTCTGGTTATTTATACAGTACTTTTTTCCAGCCTGCCAAGCGCCGTTCGGCGACAGGGATTATCACCCAGCCCTTGAAGCTGATTTTTCCGACCCCATATAAACGCCACACACGGCAGGCATGGCCTGTACACCGGAAAATGCGGAGGAGAGCCCCGATGGCTGACGAACAGCTGGATGAACAAAACCTTAATGCCGAAGAAGTCGGTTCCGAGGACCTCGGTGCCCGCGTTCAGGTGCTCGAGGAGCAGCTGGCCGCCGCCAAGGATCAATCGCTGCGCGTTGCCGCAGACCTGCAGAACATTCGTCGGCGTGCCGAGCAGGATGTCGAGAAGGCCCACAAGTTCGCCCTGGAGAAATTCGCCGGCGACCTGCTGCCGGTGATCGACAGCCTGGAACGCGGCCTCGAGCTGTCCAGTGCCGAGGACGAAGCCATCAAGCCGATGCGCGAAGGGATCGAGCTGACCCTGAAGATGTTCCAGGACACCCTCAAGCGCTACAACCTGGAGCCGGTCGATCCGCACGGCGAACCGTTCAATGCCGAGCACCACCAGGCCATGGCCATGCAGGAAAGCGCCGAGGTCGAGCCGAACAGCGTGCTCAAGGTGTTCCAGAAAGGCTATCTGCTCAACGGTCGCCTGCTGCGCCCCGCCATGGTGGTGGTCAGCAAGGCGCCAGCAGCGCCTCAACCGTCGATCGATGAAAAGGCTTGAAATCCGTCGGGGCATCCCCATTTAGGTGTCAAGCCTTCAAGTATTTCCGCAGTTGGCCAATAGCAGTCGCTGCTACCTCATTCAAGTTTCGGGAGAGTTAACATGGGCAAGATCATCGGTATCGACCTGGGGACCACCAACTCGTGCGTCTCCATTCTGGAAAACGGTAACGTCAAGGTCATCGAGAACGTCGAAGGTGCGCGTACTACCCCTTCGATCGTGGCCTACGCCAACGATGGCGAAATCCTGGTCGGTCAGTCGGCCAAGCGTCAGGCCGTCACCAACCCGCACAATACCCTGTTCGCCGTTAAGCGTCTGATCGGTCGTCGTTTCGAAGAAGACGTCGTGCAGAAAGACATCAAGCTGGTGCCTTACAAGATCGTCAAGGCCGGCAACGGTGACGCGTGGGTCGAGGCTGCTGGCAAGGAAATGGCTCCGCCGCAGATCAGCGCCGAAGTCCTGAAAAAGATGAAGAAGACCGCCGAAGACTACCTCGGCGAGCCGGTCACCGAAGCGGTCATCACCGTTCCGGCCTACTTCAACGACAGCCAGCGTCAGGCCACCAAGGACGCCGGTCGCATCGCCGGCCTGGACGTCAAGCGCATCATCAACGAGCCGACCGCCGCTGCACTGGCCTACGGCATGGACAAGGCCAAGGGCGACCACACCGTGATCGTCTATGACCTGGGTGGTGGTACGTTCGACGTGTCGGTCATCGAAATCGCCGAAGTCGATGGCGAGCATCAGTTCGAAGTACTGGCCACCAACGGTGACACCTTCCTCGGTGGCGAAGACTTCGACATGCGCCTGATCGACTACCTCGTCGATGAGTTCAAGAAAGAGTCCGGCATGGACTTGAAGAACGATCCGCTGGCGCTGCAGCGTCTGAAGGAAGCCGCTGAGAAAGCCAAGATCGAGCTGTCCTCGGCCCAGTCCACCGACGTCAACCTGCCGTACATCACTGCCGATGCAACCGGTCCGAAGCACTTGAACGTGAAGATCTCCCGCGCCAAGCTGGAATCTCTGGTCGAAGACTTGGTCAAGCGCACCATCGAGCCTTGCCGCATCGCGCTGAAAGATGCCGGTATCGACGCCAGCAAGATCGACGACGTGATCCTGGTCGGTGGCCAGACCCGTATGCCGATGGTGCAGAAAGCCGTTGCCGACTTCTTCGGCAAGGAAGCGCGCAAGGACGTCAACCCGGACGAAGCTGTCGCCATGGGCGCCGCCATTCAGGGCGCGGTTCTGGCCGGTGACGTCAAGGACGTGCTGCTGCTGGACGTCAGCCCGCTGACCCTGGGTATCGAAACCATGGGCGGCGTGATGACGCCGCTGATCGAGAAGAACACCACCATCCCGACCAAGAAGTCGCAGGTGTTCTCGACTGCCGACGACAATCAGGCTGCGGTGACCATCCATGTGCTGCAGGGCGAGCGCAAGCAAGCCACGCAGAACAAGTCGCTGGGCAAGTTCGACCTGGCCGACATCCCGCCAGCGCCGCGTGGCATGCCACAGATCGAAGTGACCTTCGACATCGACGCCAACGGTATCCTGCACGTCAGCGCGAAGGACAAGGCTACTGGCAAGTCGCAGTCGATCGTGATCAAGGCCAACTCCGGTCTGTCGGACGAGGAAATCGAGCGCATGGTGCGCGATGCCGAGGCCAACGCCGAGGAAGACCGCAAGTTCGAAGAACTGGCCGCTGCCCGTAACCAGGGCGACGCACTGGTTCACTCGACCCGCAAGATGGTGGCCGACGCAGGCGACAAGGTCACTGCCGACGAGAAGGCGGCGATCGAAGCGGCCGTGGTCGCGCTCGAAGCTGCGGTGAAGGGTGACGACAAGGCGGCCATCGACGCCAAGGTCGAGGAGCTGTCCAAGGTGTCCGCGCCAGTCGCTCAGAAGATGTATGCCGAGCAGCAGGGCGAACAGCCTCAGGGCGGCGCCCAGCAGGCGGAACCTGAAGCCAAGCACGACGACGTGGTCGACGCCGAGTTCGAAGAAGTGAAAGATCACAACAAGCAGTAATTTCTGCATGTTGTCGGCCGGTTCAGCGGCATTGGTCGCTGAGCTGGTAGGATGTCGCCGCGCGGGGGCTTGCTCCCGCGTTGGCGTGTCTGGAACACGGGAAATATTTCCAGCATCTGTCAGGGCGCATCAGGCGTGTTGCGGCAGGTGCTGACGGCACGGTGCACAGATGCCGAAAGCCCTCAAGAGTGCGAATGACCTATGGCAAAGCGTGATTTTTATGAGGTCCTGGGTGTCGAGCGTGGCGCCAGCGAAAGCGATCTCAAGAAGGCCTATCGCCGCCTGGCGATGAAATACCACCCGGACCGCAACCCGGGCGATAAAGAGTCGGAAGACAAGTTCAAGGAGGCCAACGAGGCCTATGAAGTATTGTCCGACGCCAGCAAGCGCGCAGCCTACGATCAGTACGGCCATGCCGGCGTCGATCCAAGCATGGGCGGCGGCGGTGCCGGTTTTGGCGGCGCCAACTTCTCCGATATCTTCGGCGACGTCTTCAGTGACTTCTTCGGCGGTGGCCGTGGCGGTGGTCGCGGTGGTGCCCAGCGCGGCAGCGATCTGCGCTACACCCTGGAGTTGAACCTGGAAGAGGCGGTGCGTGGCACGACGGTCAGCATTCGTGTGCCGACCTTGGTCAACTGTCAGCCTTGCGACGGCACGGGTGCGAAGAAGGGCTCGACCCCGTCTACCTGCCCAACTTGCGGCGGTATCGGTCAAGTCCGTATGCAGCAGGGCTTCTTCTCTGTTCAGCAGACCTGCCCGCGCTGTCACGGTCAGGGCAAGATCATCACCGATCCGTGCTCGGCGTGCCATGGCGAAGGCCGTGTCGAAGAGTACAAGACCCTGTCGGTGAAAGTGCCGGCCGGCGTCGACACCGGCGATCGCATTCGCCTGTCCGGCGAAGGCGAGGCGGGCGCCCATGGCGGTCCGACCGGCGATCTCTACGTCGTCATCAGCGTGCGCGAGCATGCGATCTTCCAGCGTGATGGCAAGCACCTGTACTGCGAAGTGCCGATCAGCTACACCGATGCCGCACTGGGTGGCGAGCTCGAAGTACCGACTCTCGATGGGCGTGTGAAGTTGCGAATCCCCGAGGGTACTCAGACGGGCAAGCAATTCCGTCTGCGCGGCAAGGGTGTGGCACCCGTGCGCGGTGGTGGTGCGGGCGATCTGCTGTGCCGGGTCGCGGTGGAAACGCCGGTCAATCTCAGTCGTCGCCAGCGTGAGCTGCTTGAAGAGCTGCGCGATTCGCTCGAGGGTGACAGCTCCCACTCGCCCAAGGCCAGTGGCTGGTTCGAGGGTGTGAAGCGCTTCTTCGGCGATCTCTGACAAGGAACAGGCTATGCGACGTATTGCGGTAATGGGCGCAGCAGGGCGAATGGGCAAGACCCTCGTCGAAGCGGTGCAGCAAACCTCCGGAGCCGGGCTGACGGCGGCGATCGATCGCCCCGACAGCTCTCTGGTCGGGGCGGACGCGGGTGAGCTGGCGGCCCTCGGTCGGATCGGTGTGCTGCTGTCCGATGACCTGGCCAAGGTCGCCGACGACTTCGATGTATTGATCGACTTCACGCATCCCTCGGTGACGCTGAAGAACCTGGCGTTCTGCCGAAAGCATGGCAAGGCGATGGTGATCGGTACCACCGGCTTCAGTGTCGACGAGAAGCGTCTGCTGGCCGAAGCCGGGAAAGACATTCCGATCGTCTTCGCCGCCAACTTCAGCGTCGGCGTCAACTTGAGCCTGAAGTTGCTCGACATGGCGGCGCGTGTGTTGGGCGATGATGTCGATATCGAGATCATCGAGGCGCACCACCGGCACAAGGTCGATGCGCCCTCGGGTACCGCGCTGCGCATGGGCGAGGTGGTCGCTCAGGCGTTGGGTCGCGATCTGCAGGAGGTGGCGGTGTATGGTCGCGAGGGGCAGACTGGTGCCCGTGACCGCAAGACCATTGGCTTTGCGACCGTGCGGGCGGGCGATGTCGTCGGTGACCACACGGTGCTGTTCGCCGCTGACGGTGAACGCCTGGAGATCACCCACAAAGCGTCCAGCCGCATGACCTTTGCCAAAGGCGCTGTGCGTGCAGCGCTGTGGCTGCAAGGACGCGTGCCAGGGCTGTACGACATGCAGGATGTGCTGGAACTGCATTGAATGCGTAGGTCTGTCGCATACGTGTGTCTAGACGGCACATCTGCGGTAGACCGAGAGCTCACTTTTCTGTAAACTACAGCTTTAGTGTATCCACTAAAAGCGCGCAGAGAATTGAATTCAGCACATAAAAGCGGGGTGACGTATCCATACGGCACTCCGCTTTTTTGCAACCTGCGATCGCCCCTTCATGCGTCATTTACGGGAGGTCTTCTTGACAAAGCCAGCCATACTCGCCCTTGCTGATGGCAGCATTTTTCGCGGTGAGGCCATTGGGGCCGACGGTCAAACCGTTGGTGAGGTGGTGTTCAACACCGCTATGACCGGCTACCAGGAAATCCTTACAGACCCTTCCTACGCCCAGCAGATCGTCACTCTGACCTATCCGCACATCGGCAACACCGGCACTACCGCCGAAGATGCCGAGTCCGACCGCGTCTGGTCGGCAGGTCTGGTGATCCGCGACCTGCCGCTGCTGGCCAGCAACTGGCGCAATACCCAGTCGCTGCCCGAGTACCTCAAGGCCAACAACGTGGTGGCCATCGCCGGTATCGATACCCGTCGCTTGACCCGCATCCTGCGTGAGAAGGGCGCCCAGAACGGTTGCATCCTGGCCGGCGACGACATCAGCGAAGAAGCCGCCATCGCCGCCGCTCGTGGTTTCCCGGGCCTCAAGGGCATGGACCTGGCCAAGGAAGTCAGCACCAAGGAGCGTTATGAGTGGCGCTCCAGCGTCTGGGAGCTGAAAACTGACAGCCACCCGACCCGTGAAGCGTCCGAGCTGCCTTACCACGTGGTCGCCTACGACTACGGAGTTAAGTTGAACATCCTGCGCATGCTGGTCGCCCGTGGTTGCCGCCTGACCGTCGTGCCAGCGCAAACCCCGGCCAGTGAAGTGCTCGCGCTCAACCCCGACGGCGTATTCCTGTCCAACGGCCCGGGTGATCCCGAGCCGTGCGACTACGCCATCGCGGCGATCAAGGCCATTCTCGAAACCGACATCCCGGTCTTCGGTATCTGCCTCGGTCACCAACTGCTGGCCTTGGCCTCCGGTGCCAAGACCGTGAAGATGGGCCACGGTCACCACGGCGCCAACCACCCGGTCCAGGACCTGGACACCGGCGTGGTGATGATCACCAGTCAGAACCACGGTTTCGCCGTCGATGAAGCCACCTTGCCAGGCAATGTGCGCGCCATCCACAAGTCGCTGTTCGACGGTACCCTGCAGGGCATCGAGCGCACCGACAAGAGCGCGTTCAGCTTCCAGGGCCACCCTGAAGCGAGCCCCGGCCCGACCGACGTCGCGCCACTGTTCGATCGTTTCATCGATGCCATGGCCAAGCGCCGCTGAGCATCCTGCATCGAGGCCCCGGACCGGCCTGTGCCGTGTCCGGAAGCGCCTGACCCAGATTGTTCAAGACGGCTTGCCGACTGACCCGCGGATTTGAGTGACAACCATGCCAAAACGTACAGACATCAAAAGCATCCTGATTCTCGGCGCTGGCCCGATCGTGATCGGCCAGGCCTGTGAATTCGACTATTCCGGCGCCCAGGCTTGCAAAGCCCTGCGCGAGGAAGGTTTCCGCGTCATCCTGGTGAACTCCAACCCGGCCACCATCATGACCGACCCGGCCATGGCCGACGCCACCTACATCGAGCCGATCAAGTGGCAGTCGGTGGCCAAGATCATCGAGAAAGAACGTCCAGACGCGGTGCTTCCGACCATGGGCGGCCAGACCGCGCTCAACTGCGCCCTGGATCTGGAGCGCCATGGCGTTCTGGAGAAGTTCGGCGTAGAGATGATCGGCGCCAACGCCGACACCATCGACAAGGCCGAGGACCGTTCGCGCTTCGACAAGGCAATGAAGGACATCGGTCTGGAGTGCCCGCGTTCGGGCATCGCCCACAGCATGGAAGAGGCCAATGCGGTCCTGGAAAAGCTGGGCTTCCCATGCATCATCCGCCCATCCTTCACCATGGGTGGCACCGGTGGCGGCATCGCCTACAACCGTGAAGAGTTCGAGGAAATCTGCGCCCGTGGTCTGGACCTGTCGCCGACCAAGGAACTGCTGATCGACGAGTCGCTGATCGGCTGGAAGGAATACGAGATGGAGGTGGTCCGCGACAAGAAGGACAACTGCATCATCGTCTGCTCCATCGAAAACTTCGACCCGATGGGCGTACACACCGGCGACTCGATCACCGTCGCGCCGGCGCAGACGCTTACCGACAAGGAATACCAGATCATGCGCAACGCCTCGCTGGCGGTGCTGCGTGAGATCGGCGTCGAAACCGGCGGTTCCAACGTGCAGTTCGGCATCTGCCCGAACACCGGCCGTATGGTCGTGATCGAGATGAACCCACGGGTTTCTCGTTCCTCGGCCCTGGCCTCCAAGGCCACCGGTTTCCCGATCGCCAAGATCGCGGCCAAGTTGGCAGTCGGCTACACCCTCGATGAGCTGCAGAACGATATCACCGGCGGTCGCACCCCGGCGTCCTTCGAGCCTTCGATCGACTATGTCGTCACCAAGCTGCCCCGCTTCGCCTTCGAGAAGTTCCCCAAGGCCGACGCGCGCCTGACCACCCAGATGAAGTCCGTGGGTGAAGTCATGGCCATCGGTCGCACCTTCCAGGAATCCCTGCAGAAAGCCCTGCGCGGCCTGGAAGTTGGCGCCTGCGGTCTGGACCCGAAAGTGGATCTGGCCAGTTCCGAAGCGTCGAGCATTCTCAAGCGTGAGCTGACCGTGCCCGGTGCCGAGCGTATCTGGTATGTGGCCGATGCCCTGCGCGCCGGCATGAGCCGCGACGAAATCTTCGCCCTCACCGGCATCGACCACTGGTTCCTGGTGCAGCTCGAAGACCTGATCAAGGAAGAGGAGAAGGTCAAGACCCTCGGCCTGGCCGACATCGACAAGGCCCTGATGCTGCGCCTCAAGCGCAAGGGCTTCTCCGACCAGCGCCTGGCCAAGCTGCTGGGCGTGACCGACAAGAATCTGCGTCGTCACCGCCACAAGCTCGACGTGCTGCCGGTTTACAAGCGCGTCGACACGTGCGCCGCCGAATTCGCCACCGACACCGCCTACCTGTACTCCACGTACGAAGAAGAGTGCGAGGCCAATCCGTCGACCCGCGACAAGATCATGATCCTCGGGGGCGGCCCGAACCGTATCGGCCAAGGTATCGAGTTCGACTACTGCTGCGTGCACGCCGCTTTGGCGCTGCGTGAAGACGGGTACGAGACCATCATGGTCAACTGCAACCCTGAAACCGTCTCCACCGACTACGACACCTCGGATCGTCTGTACTTCGAACCGCTGACCCTGGAAGATGTACTGGAAGTCTGCCGCGTCGAGAAGCCTAAAGGCGTCATCGTCCACTACGGTGGTCAGACTCCGCTGAAACTGGCCCGCGCCCTTGAAGAGGCTGGCGTACCGATCATCGGCACCAGCCCGGACGCCATCGACCGCGCCGAAGACCGTGAGCGCTTCCAGCAGATGGTCCAGCGCCTGAACCTGCTGCAGCCGCCGAATGCGACCGTGCGCAGCGAAGAGGAAGCCATCCGTGCCGCCGGTGATATCGGCTACCCGCTGGTGGTGCGTCCGTCCTATGTGCTGGGCGGCCGTGCGATGGAGATCGTCTACGAGCTGGACGAGCTCAAGCGCTACCTGCGCGAAGCGGTGCAAGTGTCCAACGACAGCCCTGTGCTGCTCGACCACTTCCTCAACTGTGCCATCGAGATGGACGTGGACGCCGTCTGCGACGGTACCGACGTGGTCATCGGCGCGATCATGCAGCATATCGAGCAGGCCGGCGTCCACTCCGGCGACTCCGCATGCTCGCTGCCGCCCTACTCGCTGAGCAAGGGCGTGCAGGACGAAGTCCGCGAGCAAGTGCGCAAAATGGCACTGGAGTTGGGCGTGGTCGGTCTGATGAACGTGCAGTTGGCGCTGCAGGGCGACAAGATCTACGTGATCGAGGTCAACCCGCGTGCCTCGCGTACCGTACCGTTCGTATCCAAGTGCATCGGCACTTCGCTGGCGATGATCGCTGCACGCGTGATGGCCGGTAAGTCGCTCAAGGAGCTGGGCTTCACCGAGGAAATCATCCCGAACTTCTACAGCGTCAAGGAAGCCGTCTTCCCGTTCGCCAAGTTCCCAGGGGTTGACCCGATCCTCGGCCCTGAGATGAAATCCACCGGTGAGGTCATGGGCGTGGGCGACAGCTTCGGTGAGGCCTTCGCCAAAGCCCAGATGGGGGCTAGCGAAGTGTTGCCAAGCGGCGGCACCGCGTTCATCAGTGTGCGCGACGACGACAAGCCGCAAGTGGCTGCCGTTGCCCGTGATTTGATCACCCTGGGCTTCGAGGTGGTCGCTACTGCCGGGACTGCCAAGGTAATCGAGGCTGCCGGTCTGAAAGTGCGTCGTGTCAACAAGGTGACCGAGGGTCGCCCGCATGTGGTCGACATGATCAAGAACGACGAAGTGTCGCTGATCATCAATACCACCGAAGGCCGCCAGTCGATCGCCGATTCCTACTCGATTCGCCGTAATGCGCTGCAGCACAAGATCTACTGCACCACTACGATCGCGGCGGGTGAAGCCATCTGCGAGGCGCTGAAATTCGGTCCTGAGAAGACCGTTCGTCGCCTGCAGGATCTGCATGCAGGACTCACAGCATGAGCATTACCAAATATCCGATGACCGTCCAGGGCGCCCGCGCCCTGGAAGAAGAGCTGCTTTTCCTCAGCAAGACCGAGCGCCCGCGCCTGAGCCAGGCGATCGGTGAAGCGCGTGAGCTGGGCGATCTCAAGGAGAATGCCGAGTACCATGCCGCCCGCGAGGAACAGGGCATGGTCGAAGCACGTATCCGCGATATCGAAGGTCGGTTGCAGAATTCGGTGGTGATCGATGTCACCACCATCGCTCACACCGGCAAGGTCATCTTCGGTACCACCGTCGTGTTGGCCAACACCGAGAACGATGACGAGGTGACCTACCAGATCGTCGGCGAGGACGAAGCTGACGTTAGGCAAGGCAAGCTGTCGAGCAGCGCACCCATCGCCCGCGCCATCATTGGCAAGGAAGAGGGTGATACCGTCGTGGTCAAGACCCCGAGCGGAACCGTCGAGTACGAGATTGTCGAAGTCAAGCACATCTGACCGGCGCCAGCGCGCGCCGTCCCTGGAGGGGATCCTCTGGCAACTGGCCCAGGTGTTCTGGGTCGGCGGCCTGTGGGTTTTCCATGTGGGGCTGGTACCGGCGCTCAAGGTCAGTGGCCTGGCGCCTTTGCTGGTGCAGGACATCGCCGGGCAGATCGACCGCTGGTTGATTGGCGTGGCGCTGCTTGGGCTGTTGACTCAGCTGGCCGTGCTGGCGCGGGTCGAGGGTCTATCGGCGTGGTGGCGGCAGTTCCGCGGCCAAATGCTACTGCTTGGCCTGGGCGCCTGTGTGGGGTACTACACGCTGCGCTACGGCATATCTGTTGGTGAGCGCTGGCAGATGTTCTGTTTCCTGGTGCTGGGTTTTTCCGGCATCGTGCTGGTGGCCCAGCCGGTTCCTGTCAGGGCGCGCAAGGCGCGCCACTGACGGGCGTCATTGTCACTTGTAGCGGTGGATGTTGGACAGTTGCTTGTTCGGCTGCGGGTTCTTGCGATAGATCAGCGCCTTCTTGCCGATGGTCTGCACCAGCTCGGCACGGCCAGCCTTGCACAGTTCGGCGATGGCAGCGGCGCGCTCCTCGCGATCTTCCGAGCGAATCTCGATCTTGATCAGCTCATGATCGGCCAGCGCACGCTCCAGCTCGGCGATCACACCTTCATTGAGCCCATTGCCGGCAACGATCAGGACCGGCTTCAGGTCATGGCCAATGGATTTGTACTGTTTCTTCTGCTCGTTATTGAGCGGCATAATCTGACCCTTTTCGTCTGATTCTGTAAAATTGGTGGCCATTTTACCCGAGGGCCCGTGGCTCCGCCCAGTCAATCACGACGCTAATCATCGAGGTGCCCCGTGGCGCAGCGTTCCAAAAGCAGCCATAACTGGCTGAGAGAGCATTTCAACGATCCATTCGTCAAGCAGGCGCAGAAGGATGGCTACCGTTCGCGCGCAAGCTACAAACTGTTGGAGATACAGGAAAAGGATCGACTCATTCGTCCCGGAATGAGCGTGATCGACCTGGGCGCCGCGCCGGGTGGCTGGTCACAGGTGACCAGTCGTCTGATCGGCGGGCAAGGGCGGTTGATCGCCTCCGATATTCTGGAAATGGATTCGATTCCCGATGTCACCTTCATACAAGGCGACTTCACCCAGGATTCGGTGCTCGAGCAGATCCTGCAGGCCGTCGGCGATTCGCACGTCGACCTTGTGATTTCCGATATGGCCCCCAATATGAGTGGTACGCCTGCAGTGGACATGCCGCGCGCCATGTTCCTCTGCGAGCTGGCACTGGACCTGGCCGCTCGCGTGCTCAAGCCGGGTGGCGACTTCCTGATCAAGATTTTCCAGGGAGAGGGTTTCGACGTGTACCTCAAGGAAGTGCGCAGCAAGTTCGACAAGGTGCAGATGCGCAAGCCTTCGTCGTCTCGGGATCGCTCCCGTGAACAGTATCTGCTGGCCAGGGGGTACAAAGGCGAATGAGCAGGAATTGCCACAATGGCCGATAGTTAATTCCAATCGGCCATGAAATCAGCAACGTCCGAACTTCGTGTAGTCTAGGTTTCACAAAGGGTTACAGACGGTGCCTGCGGATGCGCAGGTAATGTAGTAAGTTAGGGCGGTGATTATCATGCGAGGCACGGCTGCGTCGTGCGCCGACCTCAGAGGGTAGCTAATTGAACGACATGGCAAAGAATCTGATCCTGTGGTTGATCATCGCCGCCGTCCTTGTGACGGTGATGAACAACTTCTCCAGCCCTAACGAGCCGCAGACCCTCAACTATTCCGACTTCATTCAGCAAGTCAAGGACGGCAAGGTCGAGCGCGTCACCGTCGACGGTGCCGTCATCACCGGTAAGCGTACTGATGGCGACAACTTCAAGACCGTGCGTCCGGCCATCGCCGACAACGGTTTGATCGGCGATCTGGTCGACAACCACGTCGTGGTCGAAGGCAAGCAGCCCGAGCAACAGAGCATCTGGACTCAGTTGCTGGTGGCGAGCTTCCCCATCCTGGTCATCATTGCCGTGTTCATGTTCTTCATGCGCCAGATGCAAGGCGGTGCTGGCGGCAAGGGCGGGCCTATGAGCTTCGGCAAGAGCAAGGCGCGCCTGCTTTCCGAAGACCAGGTCAAGACTACGCTGGCTGACGTCGCCGGTTGCGACGAGGCCAAAGAAGAAGTCGGCGAACTGGTCGAGTTCCTCCGTGACCCAGGCAAGTTCCAGCGCCTGGGCGGTCGAATTCCTCGCGGTGTATTGATGGTCGGCCCACCCGGTACCGGTAAGACCTTGCTGGCCAAAGCCATCGCCGGTGAAGCCAAGGTACCGTTCTTCACCATTTCCGGTTCCGACTTCGTCGAGATGTTCGTCGGCGTGGGCGCCAGCCGGGTTCGTGACATGTTCGAGCAGGCCAAAAAGCATGCGCCTTGCATCATCTTCATCGACGAAATCGACGCCGTTGGTCGCCACCGTGGCGCAGGCATGGGCGGCGGTCATGACGAGCGTGAACAGACGCTGAACCAGTTGCTGGTGGAAATGGACGGCTTCGAGATGAACGATGGCATCATCGTCATTGCCGCCACCAACCGCCCCGACGTGCTCGATCCCGCGCTGCTGCGCCCGGGTCGGTTCGACCGTCAGGTGGTGGTCGGTCTGCCGGACATCCGCGGTCGCGAGCAGATCCTCAAGGTGCACATGCGCAAAGTGCCAATCGGCGAGAACGTCAACGCTGCCGTCATCGCCCGTGGCACCCCCGGCTTCTCCGGTGCCGATCTGGCCAATCTGGTCAACGAGGCGTCGTTGTTCGCCGCCCGCGCAGGCAAGCGTCTGGTCGAGATGAAAGAGTTCGAGCTGGCCAAAGACAAGATCATGATGGGCGCTGAACGCAAGACCATGGTCATGTCGGAAAAGGAAAAGCAGAATACTGCCTACCATGAAGCCGGCCATGCCATCGTCGGTCGTATCGTTCCCGAGCATGATCCGGTCTACAAGGTTTCGATCATCCCGCGTGGTCGTGCTTTGGGTGTGACCATGTTCCTCCCCGAAGAGGACCGCTACAGCCTCTCCAAGCGTGCGCTGATCAGCCAGATCTGCTCGCTTTACGGTGGACGTATCGCCGAGGAGATGACGCTGGGCTTCGACGGTGTCACCACCGGTGCGTCGAACGACATCATGCGCGCCAGCCAGATCGCTCGGAACATGGTCACCAAGTGGGGGTTGTCCGAGAAACTCGGCCCGCTGATGTATGCCGAAGAGGAGGGCGAAGTTTTCCTCGGTCGCAGTGCCGGCAGCCAGCAGGCGAGTGTGTCGGGTGAAACCGCCAAGCTGATCGATTCTGAAGTACGTAGCATCATCGATCACTGCTATGCCACCGCCAAGCAGATCCTTACCGAAAACCGCGACAAGCTCGACGCGATGGCCGAGGCATTGATGAAGTACGAAACCATCGATGCCGACCAAATCGACGACATCATGTCCGGGCGTGCTCCGCGCGAACCGCGTGATTGGGACAACGATGCCGGCACCTCTGGCACGCCAGCGTCCCAGGGCGATCGTCCCGAGTCGCCGATCGGTGGTCCAGCGGCCCAACATTAAGGGTTTCTATGACCTTGCAGCAGTACCCAACCCGGTTGCCTTGCGGCAACCGGGTTCTTGATTTATCCCGCACCCATGTCATGGGTATCCTCAATGTCACGCCGGACTCCTTCTCTGATGGCGGCCGGTTCAGCCGCCACGACGAGGCGCTTCGGCATGCCGAGGCGATGGTTGAGGCCGGCGCGTCGCTCATCGATGTGGGCGGTGAGTCCACTCGGCCTGGAGCTCGCGCGGTATCGCCTGACGAAGAGCTGGGTCGAGTCGCACCCATCGTCGAAGCGATCAGCGCGCGTCTGGATGTGATCATCTCGGTCGACACTTCGACGCCCACAGTGATGCGCGAAGTGGCTCGACTCGGCGCAGGGCTGATCAACGACGTTCGTGCTCTGGAGCGCGAGGGTGCCCTGGAGGCGGCCGCCAGTACCGGCCTTCCCGTGTGCTTGATGCACATGCGCGGCGAGCCGGGTAACATGCAGGACAATCCGCGCTACGACGATGTCACCGCCGAGGTGGCGCGTTATCTGGAGCAGCGCATCGCTGCCTGCGCGGCGGCGGGCATTGCTCCTGAGCGCGTCATCCTCGACCCAGGCTTTGGTTTTGCCAAGAACCTGGCGCACAACCTGAGCCTGTTCAAGCATCTGGAAGCATTGTATTGCCTGGGTCGCCCCTTGCTGGTGGGCGTCTCGCGCAAAAGCATGATAGGCCTGGCGCTGGACCGTCCGGTCGGTGAGCGTCTCTACGGCAGCCTGGCGCTGGCGGCGTTGGCCATGACCATGGGCACAAGCATTCTGCGTGTTCATGACGTGGCCGAGACCGTCGATGTGGTGCGCATGATCGCTGCGGTGCAGAACGCCGAATAAGAACGTTTGGAGACACTATGAGCAGGAAATACTTTGGTACCGATGGTATTCGTGGCCGCGTCGGCGAGTACCCCATCACTCCCGACTTCATGCTGAAGCTCGGTTGGGCAGCAGGCATGGCTTTCCGCAAGCACGGCCACTGCCGTGTTCTGGTGGGCAAGGACACCCGGATCTCCGGCTACATGTTCGAGTCCGCACTGGAGGCCGGTTTGTCGGCGGCCGGTGCTGACGTCATGCTGCTTGGCCCGATGCCGACCCCCGCGATCGCCTATCTGACGCGCACCTTCCATGCCGAGGCGGGCATCGTCATCAGCGCCTCGCATAACCCGCATGACGACAACGGCATCAAGTTCTTCTCCGGTTCCGGCACGAAATTGCCAGACGAAGTGGAGCTCATGATCGAGGAGTTGCTTGACCAGCCGATGAACGTGGTGGAGTCGAGCAAGTTGGGCAAGGTGTCGCGGATCAACGATGCAGCTGGACGCTATATCGAGTTCTGCAAGAGCAGCGTCCCCAGCAGCACTGACTTCGCAGGGCTCAAGTTGGTCGTCGACTGCGCCCATGGCGCGACTTACAAAGTGGCGCCCAGCGTGTTCCGCGAGTTGGGTGCCGATGTCACGGTGCTCAGCGCGCAGCCGGATGGCTTGAACATCAATGAAAACTGCGGTTCCACGCACATCGAGTCCCTGCAGGCTGCCGTGCTGGTGGGGCATGCGGACTTGGGTATCGCCTTCGACGGTGATGGGGATCGGGTGCTGATGGTCGATCACACCGGCGCCATCGTCGACGGCGACGAGTTGTTGTTCATCATTGCCCGCGATCTGCATGAGCGCGGCAAGCTGCAAGGCGGTGTGGTCGGGACGCTGATGAGTAACCTCGGCCTGGAGTTGGCGCTCAAGGACCTGGATATTCCGTTTGCCCGTGCCAAGGTCGGCGACCGATACGTCATGGCCGAACTGATCGAGCGTGAGTGGCAACTGGGCGGCGAGAACTCGGGGCACGTGGTTTGCTGCAACCATACCACCACGGGCGATGCGATCATCGCTGCGCTGCAGGTGTTGATGGCACTCAGGCGTCGTGGTGAAAACCTGGCCCAGGCACGCCAGGCCATCCGCAAATGTCCGCAAGTGCTGATCAATGTCCGCTATGGCGCAGGCGGTGCCGATCCGCTGGAAAACTCAGCGGTGCAAGAGGCCAGTGCCAAAGTGACCGAGGCGATGGCCGGTCGTGGTCGCGTCCTGTTGCGCAAGTCCGGGACTGAGCCGCTGGTGCGGGTGATGGTCGAGGGCGATGATGAAAACCAGGTGCGTGGCCACGCCGAGGCCTTGGCCAAGGTCGTCGCTGAAGTTTGTGCCTGAAAGACGCTTGCCAGCGCGATTCTGGTTGGGTAAGATCTGCGCCCACTTTGACCGACGAGGTAGAGCATGCGTCGCCCCATGGTAGCTGGTAACTGGAAGATGCACGGTACCCGCGCCAGCGTCGCTGAGCTGAGCCTGAACCTGAAGAATCTGGTTCTTCCGAGCGGTATCGAAGTGGCGGTGTTTCCACCGGCGTTGTTCATCGGTCAGGTCATCGATGAATTGAGCGAGACGGAAATCATCGTCGGAGCACAGAATTCTGCAGTACAGCCCGAACAGGGTGCGTTGACCGGTGAAGTTGCGCCGAGTCAGTTGGCTGAAGTGGGTTGCAAGTTGGTGTTGATTGGGCACTCTGAGCGTCGTCAGATCATTGGCGAAATGAACGAAGTCCTGATTCACAAGTTTGCAGCCGCTCAAGCAGGTGGATTAAAACCTGTGCTGTGTGTAGGGGAAACTCTCGCGGAGCGCGAGGCTGGCAAGACACTGGAAGTTGTAGGGCGGCAACTAGGTAGTATCATCGATGCCTTGGGTGTCGCGGTATTTGCCAATGCGGTCATCGCCTATGAGCCTGTATGGGCCATCGGCACGGGTTTGACGGCTTCGCCGCAGCAGGCTCAGGATGTGCACGCCGCCATCCGTGCTCAGTTGGCGTCGCTGGATGCCGAAGTTGCAGCGAATATGCAGCTTCTCTACGGCGGTAGCGTGAAGGCGGCCAATGCGGCCGAACTGTTCGGCATGCCGGATATTGATGGGGGGCTCATTGGTGGAGCATCCCTGAACGCAGACGAATTCGGTGCAATTTGTCGCGCCGCAGGAAACTGAACATATGCTGGAAACAGTCGTAGTTGTTTTTCATCTGTTGGCTGCGCTGGCGCTGGTGGCGCTGGTGCTGATGCAACAGGGTAAAGGTGCGGAAGCAGGTGCATCTTTCGGCGCAGGCGCTTCAAATACTGTGTTCGGAAGCCAAGGTTCTGCTACCTTCCTGAGTAAGTTTACTGCTATACTTGCCGCCACTTTCTTTTTGACTGCACTTGGGTTAGGATACTTCGCCAAGCAGCAGGCACACCAGCTGACTCAAGCCGGTTTGCCAGATCCAGCGGTGCTGGAAGTCAAAGAGCAAAAGCCGGCAGTAAATGATGATGTACCGGTGCTCCAGCAGCAGAAGAGTGAAGCCGCCCCAAAAGGTGACGTCCCTCCTCCAGCAGAAGAGCAGAAGTAACGGGTTTCAAGTTGTAATATTGCCGAGGTGGTGGAATTGGTAGACACGCAACCTTGAGGTGGTTGTGCCCATAGGGTGTAGGGGTTCGAGTCCCCTTCTCGGTACCAATTGAAGCATGAGAGCCCGCTTTGAGCGGGCTTTCTTGCAGGTGGAGGTCGGATTGACCCAGCATAGGGTTCGGTCTTATACTTCCGCCCCAGCTTTGTCGCGGGGTGGAGCAGCTTGGTAGCTCGTCGGGCTCATAACCCGAAGGTCGTTGGTTCAAATCCAGCCCCCGCAACCAGTTTCAGCGGAGCCCCTTTTCAGGGGCTTTTTGCTAGCTGAACAGTTCTTCGCGTCGTTGTTCAACGGCGCTTTCAGGGATGGGCGCTTTGCCCATTTTTTATTTGCACAGCATGCACGAGGGGGTTCAGGTGTCGAGCAAGCTAGAACAGTTGCAGGCCTTGTTGGCCCCGGTTGTCGAGGGTCTGGGCTATCAGTGCTGGGGGATCGAATACGTTTCCCAAGGCAAGCATTCGGTACTGCGCATCTATATCGACAAGGACGGCGGAATTCTGGTGGACGACTGCGAAGCGGTCAGCCGTCAGGCCAGTGCCATCCTCGACGTGGAAGACCCGATCAGCAGTGAATACACCCTTGAGGTTTCCTCTCCAGGCATGGATCGCCCGCTGTTCACATTGGAACAGTTTGCTTTGCATGCCGGCGAACAAGTGAAGATCAAGCTGCGCACGCCTTTCGAAGGGCGTCGCAACTTCCAGGGCCTTCTCCGCGGTGTCGAGGATCAGGACGTGGTGGTCCAGGTGGATACCAATGAATTCCTGCTGCCGATCGACTCGATCGACAAGGCCAATATTATTCCCAGTTTTGACTGAGACGTGCCGGGGCCGGTGGACATTCCGGCCCTAATGGCTTGCGCAAGGCGAGGCGTACGATGAGCAAAGAAGTACTGCTGGTTGTTGAATCGGTATCCAACGAAAAGGGTGTACCGCCCGGCGTCATTTTCGAAGCGCTGGAAGTGGCTCTGGCCACTGCAACCAAGAAACGTTTTGAGGACGAAGTCGATCTGCGTGTGGAAATCAACCGCCACACCGGTAGCTACGAGACCTTCCGCCGTTGGACCGTGGTCGACGAAAACGACCTGGACGATCCGGCGATCGAGACTTGGCTGGACAAGATCAAGGACACGCATCCCGAAGCCAAGATCGGCGACGTGATCGAGGAAAAGATCGAGTCGATCGAGTTCGGTCGCATCGCCGCCCAGACCGCCAAGCAGGTGATCGTGCAGAAGGTCCGCGAGGCCGAGCGTGCTCAGGTGGTAGACGCTTATCGTGAGCGAGTCGGTGAGATCATTTCCGGCACCGTCAAGAAAGTCACCCGCGACAACGTCATCGTCGATCTTGGCAACAATGCCGAGGCGCTGCTGGCGCGTGAAGACATCATCGCGCGGGAAACCTTCCGTGTCGGCGTGCGCTTGCGTGCGCTGCTCAAGGAAATTCGTACCGAAAATCGCGGTCCGCAGCTGATCCTGTCGCGTACTGCGCCGCAGATGCTGATCGAATTGTTCCGCATCGAGGTGCCGGAAATTGCCGAGGGGTTGATCGAGGTGATGGCGGCGTCCCGTGATCCGGGTTCGCGTGCCAAGATTGCCGTGCGCTCCAAGGACAAGCGCATCGATCCGCAAGGTGCCTGCATCGGTATGCGCGGTTCGCGTGTGCAGGCTGTTTCCGGTGAATTGGGTGGCGAGCGCGTGGACATCGTCTTGTGGGACGAGAACCCGGCGCAATTCGTCATCAACGCCATGTCGCCAGCCGAGGTCGCTGCGATCATCGTCGATGAAGATGCCCATGCCATGGACATCGCCGTCGCCGAGGACAACCTGGCCCAGGCCATCGGTCGTGGCGGTCAGAACGTTCGCCTCGCCAGTCAGTTGACGGCCTGGACCCTGAACGTAATGACCGAGAAGGATATCCAGGCCAAGCAGCAAGCTGAAACGGGTGACATCCTGCGTAACTTCATCGAGGAACTGGAGGTCGACGAAGAGCTGGCACAGGTGCTGGTCGACGAAGGCTTTACCAGCCTCGAAGAAATTGCTTACGTACCGTTGGAAGAAATGCTCAACATCGATGGCTTCGACGAGGATATCGTCAACGAGCTGCGTGCTCGTGCCAAGGACCGTTTGTTGACCAAGGCCATCGCTACCGAAGAAAAACTGGCAGACGCCCATCCGGCCGAAGACCTGCTCTCCCTCGAGGGTATGGACAAGGATCTGGCGGCGGAACTGGCGGTGCGCGGCGTGGTTAACCGCGAAGACCTGGCCGAGCAGTCGATCGACGACCTGCTCGACATCGACGGCATCGACGAAGAGCGTGCCGGCAAGTTGATCATGGCCGCCCGAGCCCACTGGTTCGAGTAATTAGGCGCGGCCTGAGGAGAGAAGTGCATGACGCAAGTCACGGTGAAAGAACTGGCCCAAGAGGTCGAGGCACCGGTAGAGCGCCTGCTGCAGCAGATGCGTGAGGCAGGTCTGCCGCACACCGACGCCGGTCAGGTAGTGACCGACAATGAGAAGCAGACCCTGCTGACTCATTTGAAAAGCAGCCACAAGAGCAAGGCGGAAGAGCCGCGCAAGATTACCTTGCAGCGCAAAACCACCAGCACCCTGCGTGTCGCCGGTAGCAAGAGCATTAGCGTAGAAGTACGCAAGAAGAAAGTATTCGTGCAGCGCAGCCCGGAAGAAATCCAGGCCGAGCAGAAGCGCGAGGCCGATGAGCGCCGCGCCGCCGAGAATGCTGCACGCGAGAAGGTCGAGGCCGAGACGCGTCAGCGTAACGAGGAACAGGCGCGTCGCCAGACCTCCGAGGCACCGGCCGCTGCACCTGCTGCGCGCACCGAGCCGGCACCTGCCGCTGCTCAGCCAGTGGTCGCGGACGCCCCGGTGGCCGATGACGCGGCTGCCCGCGCCGCCGAGCGCAAGAAAGACGAAAACCGCCGCAACGAAAGCCGTGGCCGTGACGACGATCGTCGTAGCGGTGCGGGTGAGCGTCGTGGCGAGGCCCCTCGCGTGTCCATCAAGGTCAAGGTCAAGGAGAAGGAAAAAGCCCCGACTCCACGTGCTGCCCCGCGCACCACGGACGAAGAGAGCGATGGCGCACGCCGTGGCCGTGGCGGCAAGGGCAAGCTGAAGAAGCGCAACCAGCATGGCTTCCAGAGCCCGACCGGTCCGGTCATCCGCGACGTCAGCATCGGCGAGACCATCACCGTCTCCGAGTTGGCACAGCAGATGTCGGTGAAGGCCGCTGAAGTGGTCAAGTTCATGTTCAAGCTGGGCACTCCGGTCACCATCAACCAGGTGCTCGACCGTGAAACCGCGCAGCTGGTCGCCGAAGAGCTGGGCCACAAGGTCACGCTGGTCAGCGACACTGCCCTGGAAGACTCCCTGGCCGAATCGCTGAAGTTCGAAGGTGAAGTCGAGTCCCGTGCGCCGGTCGTGACCGTCATGGGTCACGTCGACCACGGTAAGACCTCGCTGCTCGACTACATTCGTCGCGCCAAGGTCGCGGCGGGCGAGGCGGGTGGTATCACCCAGCACATCGGTGCCTACCACGTGGAAACCGACCGCGGTATGGTCACCTTCCTCGATACCCCAGGTCACGCTGCGTTCACCCAGATGCGTGCCCGCGGAGCCAAGGCTACCGACATCGTCATCCTGGTGGTGGCAGCGGACGACGGCGTGATGCCGCAGACCCGCGAAGCCGTTCAGCACGCCAAGGCCGCCGGTGTTCCGCTGGTTGTCGCGGTGAACAAGATCGACAAGCCGGGTGCCGACCTCGACCGCATTCGTAACGAGCTGGCCGTCGAAGGCGTGACCTCCGAGGACTGGGGTGGTGACACGCCATTCGTCAAGGTTTCGGCGAAGATGGGTACCGGTGTCGACGAACTGCTCGAAGCCGTCCTGCTGCAGGCCGAGATTCTCGAGCTGACTGCCACCCCGACCGCACCTGGTCGTGGCGTCGTCGTCGAGTCGCGTCTGGACAAGGGTCGCGGTCCGGTGGCCACCATCCTGGTTCAGGACGGTACGCTGCGTCAGGGCGACATGGTCCTGGTCGGTTCCAACTATGGCCGCGTGCGTGCCATGCTCGACGAGAACGGCAAGCCTGTGAAGCAAGCCGGCCCATCGATCCCGGTCGAAATTCTCGGTCTGGACGGTACGCCGGAAGCCGGTGACGAACTGTCGGTGGTGGCTGACGAGAAGAAGGCGCGCGAAGTCGCCCTGTTCCGTCAAGGCAAGTACCGTGAGGTCAAGCTGGCCCGTGCTCACGCCGGCAAGCTGGAAAATATCTTCGAGACCATGGGTCAGGAAGAGAAGAAGACCCTCAACATCGTGCTCAAGACCGACGTACGCGGTTCGCTGGAAGCCCTCCAGGGCTCGCTGGGTGGACTGGGCAACGACGAGGTTCAGGTTCGCGTCATCGGTGGCGGCGTCGGTGGTATCACCGAAAGCGATGCCAACCTGGCGCTGGCTTCGAATGCAGTACTGTTCGGCTTCAACGTGCGTGCCGATGCGGGTGCTCGCAAGATCGTCGAGCAGGAAGGTCTGGATATGCGTTACTACAACGTGATCTACGACATCATCGAAGACGTCAAGAAAGCCCTGACCGGCATGCTGGGCAGCGATGTTCGCGAGAACATCCTGGGCGTTGCCGAGGTCCGTGACGTGTTCCGTTCGCCGAAGTTCGGCGCCATCGCTGGCTGTATGGTCATCGAAGGTACCGTGTACCGCAATCGTCCGATCCGTGTTCTGCGCGAGGACGTGGTGATCTTCGAAGGCGAACTGGAATCCCTGCGTCGCTTCAAGGACGATGCCTCCGAAGTGCGTAATGGCATGGAGTGCGGTATCGGCGTGAAGAGCTACAACGACGTCAAGGTCGGCGACAAGATCGAAGTCTTCGAGAAAGTCCAGGTTGCTCGCACCCTGTAAGGTGCGGGTCTGGCCCAAGCCCCGCCGCTCTGCGGCAGGGCCGGCCTCTGCAGGCAGCGCCCGGTCAGGCATACCGTCTGACCGGGCGTTTGCCGCTTCAAGATACAGGTAGCAAGAATGGCAAAAGAATACAGCCGTACCCAACGTATCGGTGATCAGATGCAGCGCGAGCTGGCCGATCTGATCCGCCGTGAAGTCAAGGATCCGCGTGTCGGCCTGGTGACCATCACCGCCGTCGACGTCAGCCGTGACCTCGGTCACGCCAAGGTCTACATCACCGTCATGGGCCAGGATGGCAGCGATGCCGTAGCTCAGACGCTCAAGGCCCTGAACAGTGCCGCCAGCTTCCTGCGGCTGCATCTGGGGCGAGCGATGCAACTGCGCAGCGTGCCGCAACTGCATTTCCATTTCGACGAAAGTGTCAGCCGAGGTGTTCACCTCTCTGCACTGATCGAGCGTGCGGTGGCCGAAGACCGTCTGCACCAGGATGTCGAAGAGCCGGACACCAAGGAGTAAGTGGTGGCCCAGGTCAAACGCATCCGCCGCAACGTCAGCGGCATCATCCTGCTCGACAAGCCACTTGGCTTCACCTCCAATGCGGCCCTGCAGAAAGTGCGCTGGTTGCTCAACGCGGAAAAGGCCGGCCATACCGGTAGCCTCGATCCGCTGGCCACCGGCGTGCTGCCGCTGTGCTTCGGCGAGGCGACGAAGTTTTCCCAGTACCTGCTCGACTCCGACAAGGGTTACGAGACGGTCATGCAGATGGGGCAGACTACCAGCACCGGCGACGCTGAGGGCGAGGTCCTGCAGACACGCGAGGTGACCGTTGGTCGCACGAACATCGAGGCTGTGATACCGCGATTTCGCGGCGAGATCCGCCAGATTCCGCCGATGTATTCGGCGCTCAAGCGTGACGGTCAGCCGTTGTACAAGCTTGCCCGCGCCGGAGAGGTAGTGGAGCGCGAGGCGCGTTCTGTTACTATTGGCCGCTTGGAACTGCTCGAGTGTGAAGGCACGCGGGCGCGCTTGTCGGTCGGTTGCAGCAAAGGCACTTATATCCGCACGCTGGTGGAGGATATGGGTGAGGTGTTGGGCTGTGGGGCGTATGTCGCAGAACTGCGGCGAACCCAAGCCGGGCCGTTCCTGCTGGCACAGACCGTGACGCTCGAAGAACTCGAGCAAGCCCATGCCGAAGGTGGCAACGAAGCGCTTGATCGCTTCCTTCTGCCCTCGGACAGCGGGTTGCAGGACTGGCCGCTGGTGCTGTTGTCCGAGCACAGCGCGTTCTATTGGCTGCACGGCCAGGCAGTACGTGCACCGGATGCGCCGCAGTTCGGCATGGTGCGCGTACAAGATCACAATGGTCGCTTCATCGGTATCGGTGAAGTGAGCGAAGACGGGCGTATTGCGCCGCGTCGACTGATTCGGTCGGAATGACCGATACCGCCAGGACGGACTTCGGTCAGGTCGGGCGGGAACGAGGGTGGCTGTCAGTAGGCACGGTCACACCTTCTTTTATCCATACAGGGATTTAACGCCCTGGCCTATTGGACCCCGCTTGCGGGATCCGTTTATCAGGAGAAGCCACATGGCCCTCAGCGTCGAAGAAAAAGCTCAAATCGTTGCCGATTACCAGCAAGCCGCCGGCGATACCGGTAGCCCGGAAGTGCAGGTTGCTCTGCTGACCGCCAACATCAACAAGCTGCAAGGCCACTTCAAGGCCAACGAAAAAGACCACCACTCCCGTCGTGGTCTGATCCGTATGGTCAACCAGCGTCGCAAGCTGCTGGATTACCTGAAGGGCAAAGACACCACCCGTTACAGCGCCCTGATCGGTCGCCTGGGCCTGCGTCGCTAATAGCGGCCCGGCCAGTGGTGTGCGTGGCGTGTCGCAAGTTTGGGAAGCGTTGCCTGGCAGCGCGAACCCTGGACACGCCAGGCGTATCTTCGAGGTTGGCAGCCTGATGCCGTCGTGCGGATTTATCCGCCCGACGCTCAGGCTCCCAGCCTCGTGTTGTATCTGGACGGTCGAAGGAGACGACACTCCCCGCCGCCCAAGCATTCGCAAGACCCCGTTTTCCAAGTTCCCCCAAGAGCCACTGAAAAGGTAGGAAACCGTGAACCCGGTAATCAAGACGTTCCAGTTCGGTCAGTCGACCGTCACTCTCGAAACGGGCCGCATCGCCCGTCAGGCCACCGGCGCCGTGCTGGTCACCGTCGACAACGATGTCACCGTGCTGGTGACCGTGGTCGGTGCCAAGCAGGCCGATCCAGGCAAGGGCTTCTTCCCGCTGTCCGTGCATTATCAGGAAAAGACCTACGCTGCCGGTAAGATCCCAGGCGGTTTCTTCAAGCGCGAAGGCCGTCCTTCCGAGAAGGAAACCCTGACTTCGCGTCTGATCGACCGTCCGATCCGTCCGCTGTTCCCCGAAGGGTTCATGAACGAAGTGCAGGTAGTCTGCACCGTGGTTTCCACCAGCAAGAAGACCGATCCGGACGTTGCGGCGATGATCGGTACCTCGGCTGCCCTGGCCATCTCCGGCATTCCGTTCGAAGGTCCGATCGGCGCTGCGCGCGTAGCCTTCCACGAGAGCACCGGTTACCTGCTGAACCCGACCTACGAGCAATTGCAGGCTTCGAGCCTGGACATGGTCGTGGCCGGTACAGAAACTGCGGTGCTGATGGTTGAGTCCGAAGCCAAAGAACTGACCGAAGACCAGATGTTGGGCGCTGTGCTGTTCGCCCACGACGAGTTCCAGACCGTGATCAAAGCGGTCAAGGAACTGGCCGCCGAAGCGGGCAAGCCGACGTGGGACTGGCAGCCGGTCGTTGCCAACACCGAGTTGCTCGACCGCGTGCGTAGCGAGTTCGGCGAGGCCATTTCGCAGGCCTACACCATCACTCAGAAAGCCGATCGCTACAATCGCCTGGGCCAACTGCGTGATGAGGCCATTGTCCGTCTGTCCAACGACGAAACCGGCCCGACTGCTGGTGTGATCAAGGAAATCTTCGGCGAGCTGGAATACCGCACCGTCCGCGAGAACATCGTCAACGGCAAGCCGCGCATCGACGGTCGTGACACCCGCACTGTGCGTCCGCTGAATATCGAAGTCGGTGTGCTGCCCAAGACTCACGGTTCGGCGCTGTTCACCCGTGGTGAAACCCAGGCACTGGTCGTTGCGACCCTGGGTACTGCGCGCGACGCACAGCTGCTCGATACCCTCGAAGGCGAGAAGAAAGACGCCTTCATGCTGCACTACAACTTCCCGCCGTTCTCGGTCGGCGAGTGCGGTCGCATGGGCGGCGCTGGTCGTCGTGAAATCGGCCACGGCCGTCTGGCCCGTCGTGGCGTGCAGGCCATGCTGCCGAGCGACAGCGAGTTCCCGTACACCATCCGCGTGGTGTCGGAAATCACCGAATCCAACGGCTCCAGCTCCATGGCGTCGGTGTGCGGTGCATCGCTGGCACTGATGGACGCCGGTGTACCGATGAAAGCGCCAGTGGCCGGTATCGCCATGGGCCTGGTCAAGGAAGGCGACAAGTTCGCGGTCCTGACCGACATCCTCGGCGATGAAGACCACCTGGGCGATATGGACTTCAAGGTCGCGGGTACCGCCAAAGGTGTCACTGCGCTGCAGATGGACATCAAGATCAACGGGATCACCGAAGAGATCATGGAGATCGCCCTGGGCCAGGCCCTGGAAGCGCGCCTGAACATCCTCGGCCAGATGAACCAGATCATCGCTCAGTCGCGTACCGAGCTGTCGGCCAACGCGCCGACCATGATTGCGATGAAGATCGACACCGACAAGATCCGTGATGTCATCGGCAAGGGCGGCGCCACCATTCGCGCCATCTGCGAAGAGACCAAAGCGTCGATCGACATCGAAGACGACGGTTCGATCAAGATCTTCGGCGAGACCAAGGAAGCGGCCGAAGCGGCCAAGCAACGTGTTCTGGGCATTACTGCCGAGGCCGAGATCGGCAAGATCTACGTTGGCAAGGTCGAGCGTATCGTCGACTTCGGCGCCTTCGTCAACATCCTGCCGGGCAAAGACGGTCTGGTGCATATCTCCATGCTCAGCGATGCGCGTGTGGAGAAGGTCACCGACGTGCTCAAGGAAGGTCAGGAAGTCGAGGTGCTGGTACTGGACGTGGACAACCGTGGCCGGATCAAGCTGTCGATCAAGGACGTCGCTGCCGCCAAGGCATCGGGTGTCTGAGCCTGATTGGCACTGACTGAAAGAGGACCTCTACGGAGGTCCTTTTTTTACGCCTGTATAAAGCACGGCAGTACTTGCATCTTGCATGCAGTTTTTTTGCGGTACTTGCAAATTGCACGAGTCAGACAAGGGGTGGTTGTTTGTAAGCTGTTGATCTGTAAGGTTTTAATTGGTTTTTGAAATGTGGCACAGCCCCTGCAACTACCTTTGCACCTGCTGCCAGGAATCACGGCGCAGATCTTTCGATAAACAGGAGTGAACCACATGAAGAAGTTTGCCATTGCTGCCGCTACTGCTACTGCTCTGACTCTGTCCATGGCTAACGGTGTATTCGCCGCAGAAGCTACTCAGGCTCCAGTAATGCTGGCTTCCAATCAGCCGGTAGCTGATGCCAAGCAAGAAACCTCCGACACCTGGATCACCACCAAGGTGAAGGCTGATCTGCTGACCGAGAAAGGCATTCCCGGCTCCGATATCAAAGTTGAAACCACTCACGGTGTAGTCGCTCTGTCCTCGAAGGATGGCGTGACCCTGACTTCGGCTCAGAAAGATACCGCTGTGATGATCGCCAAGAAAATCAAAGGCGTTAAGAGCGTTACCGCTGAAGCGCTGAAGACCCAGTAAGTCTCTGTGCTAGGCCCGATGGAACGGGCCAGTAGAACGAAAGCCCCGGCCATTGGCCGGGGCTTTTTGCTGAGTGAGCACAAAGCTTGAGACTCTGTTCAGGATTCACTCCGCATCCAGATGCATCGGTGTGATCACACGTCCGTCAGCTTCGGCTTTGCCGAGTGTGGTATCGATGAAATACACCCGATCATCTTCAAGCTTACCTTGATCCACCAAGTAGTCTTTGATGCTGCTAGCGCGTTCCTGGGCCAGGTTGCGCAACAGTGCGGCGCTTTCTGCCCAAGACCTGATAACCGCCTCGCGCAGCTTGGTCGTGCGCTCGTCGCGACTCAGCTTCTCCCACTCGGCAGGCGGTTGCTGTTTGAGGCGAGTGCGATAGATGCCCTCGAGCATTGCCGGTTTGTCGCTGTCGTCGACCACCAGCATCGAGGCGTTGGCTGGAACCTTGTCGCCGCGGCGCTGGAGGATCTTGTACCAGGTACTCTGGTATTCGCGCTCCAGGCGTTGTTGGGCAATCAACGGGCCATCGCTGGTCTGCGCGCTGGTACCCTCGATTTCCAGGCGTAGCTCGGGCCTCTGCTTCAATGCAGCGGCCAGCTTGTCCAGATCGCCCTTGGCAAAGGTGCTCAGATCACTGGAGCCAGGCGCGAAGGCTACCGTGCCCAAGTCCTGCGAGCCGCCGCCAGCGATCAGTCCACCGATGAACTTGAACGGCGCTTGCGCTGCGCGAAGCACCAGATTGCGCATCGTTTGCCAGACGATCGGCATGACACTGAACTGAGGGTTGTTCAGGTCGCCGGAGACGGGCAGCTCGATCGAGATGCGGCCCTGGGTGTCCTTGAGCAATGCCACCGCCAGGCGAATCGGCAGGTCCACGGCATCAGGGCTGTCGACGCGCTCGCCCAGTTGCAACTGTTCGACCACCACCTTGTTCTCGGCCTTGAGTTGGCCCTTGGTGATCACGTAGTGCAGGTCGAGGTCCAGGCGCCCTTTGCGGATACGGTAGCCGGCGAATTTGCCCGAATACGGCGTCAGCGTGGTGAGTTCGACGCGCCGGAAGCGCGTGGCGATGTCCAGACTGGCCATCGGATCGAACGGATTCAACGCGCCTTTGATGGTGACTGGCGCATAGCGGTCGACCTTGCCTTGGACATCGACTTTGGCTGGCTGCGACTGGCGATTGTCGATGGTGCCGATCTGGCCGTTGAGCTGCTGAACGGCCGTGGCGAAATTGGGTGTCAAGGTCAGGTCGGCGAAGTTGGCCGAACCGTCGTTGATGTCGATCTGGCCAATGTGGATGCCCAGCGGTTTTTCAGTGCTGGCGGTAGCCGGTTTGCGCTCGCCGCTGGACGAGCTTGCGCTGGTTTGCGGGATCAGCAGGTCGTCGATGCTGGTGGTGCGGTCTTCGTTGATGATGAAGCGCGCGTAGGGTTGCTGCAGGGTGACTTTGTCGATCGACAGTGCATTGCCATGCACGTAGGACAAGCCATCGATGTTGACCTGCTGCCACTTGACGAAGTCTCGGCCTTTGATGGTGTCGAGGGTGTGCAACTGATTGACCTGCGCCTTGCCGGTGACGCTGAAGGCCAGTGGCTCGGTACGCTTGAGGTCGACGTCGAGATCGCTGGCGAGCATGCCGCTGCGCAGTTCCAGGCGAATGAAGGGACTGATGTAGGCCTGGGCCACGCGCAGGTCGATGTCGCGGGTACTGACATTCAGCTTGGCCGTGACTGGCGCGAGGTTGACTTTACCTGCGGCCTGCAGCTTGCCCTGACGGCCGACACCGGTGTCCAGTTTCAAGGTGAAAGGCGACTTGTTCAGGCTGTCGAAGCCTTTGAGGTCGAGATTCAGCGGGCCGACATCGAGCTCTACGGGGTCCTGATGGCTGCGATCTGCCAGATGGATCAAGTAATCGCGTGCCTGCACGTCCTTGAGCAGTACCTGCCAGGGCTTGCTTGGCGCCGCTGCGGCCTGTTCGGGGGCAACGGGCTCGGCGGTAGCTGGCTCGGCCTTTTGCTTGGGTGTGACCTTGGCCGGCTGGCTGGCGAACAGCTTCTGCCAGTCGAGCTGACCATCGCGCTCAAGTGCGGCCCAGGTTTCGAGCTTTTCGCTGCGGACCTTGCCAACGCTGACCCGTTGCTTGGCGAGATCGACCGAGGTGTCGCTGATTTCCAGCTTCGCCAGACGGGCCAGTTTACGGCCATCCGGCGCCTTAATGGCGAACGGTGCGATGCGCAGCGAGGCGTTGTCCAGCAACAGTTCGGTCTGTTTGGACAGGTTGAGCTTGTAATGCGTGTCGAGGCTGAGCTTGCCGTCCTCGAGCACCAGCGGCACGGCGTCTCGTACATAGGGCCAGAACAGCTTCATTTTGCCGTCGGTGATTTTCAGGGTGCCTTCGGAGGCGATCGGGGACAGGCTGAGGTTGCCACTCCAGTCGATCCGACCGCCATTGGGGCCGTTGGCTACCAGTGTCATATCCGCGCTGTCGTCGGGCAGGGTGCTGAGGTTCTTAAGCTCCAGGTTCATCGAGTCGTAGAGAAACTCGATGGGCTCGCTCGGGCGCAGATCCTGGAAGTGCAGGTAGCCTTCGTTGAGCTTGATGCGGGCGATGCGCAGTGGGAAGGGGTCGCTTGGCGTTTCGTCCGCCTTGGGCTCGCTTGGCGGCAGCTTGAACAGGTGTGAGAGGTTGAGGCTGCCATCCTTGGCGAACAGCAGTTCGGTGCGCGGCTTGTCCAGCTCGATGGCGTCCAGATGCAGGGCTCCGGTCCACAGACTGTCGAGTGAAAGATTGGCATAGAGGCGCTCGAACCCGACCTGCTCCTTCCCTGGCTCGCCCACCTGCAGGCCCCACAAGGTCAATTCGAGGGTAAAAGGATTGAACTCGATGCGCTGCAGGTGTGCCGGCACGGTGGCGTAGTGGGCCAACTGCTGGTTGGCGATGCGCAGAGCGACGCCGGGGAGGATGAAGAAACCCATGAGGCTGTAGAGGGCCACGATGGCTAGCAGGGCGCCGATGGCGCGGATCAATCCTTTGGGCATGTGCGGCGTCGTCTGTCGCGAACGGAGGTGCCTTGGAGTATGGCACGGCTGATCGGTTCCGAAACATCGGACAAACCCTAGATCAGGTCCATTCGCCTGCGGGCACGCTGAGCCGAGCCATTGCGCATCGCCCAGCGCAGTATCGGCGCGATCTGCTTCACCCCGAGACGTACTAACTGGCGCTTGAGCGAACTCTGACGTTGCCCGAGGAGATCGTTGGCCCATAAGGGCAGCAGGTCGATGCCCGCCTGCAGCATGAGTGTGCCAACGGGCTGCGCCACTCGGCTGGGCGCCGGCGCAGCGAGCAGGATTTGCACGACTTCCAGGCTACGGTCATCACAGCACAATTGCGGGCGCATGCCTTGCAGATAGTCTTGCACTTGCCTGCAGGAGCGCGGCACATCGCGCGCACCTAGTCGCTCGGCGACGAGGGCGATTTCCGCATAGTAGGCGTCCTGGTCCCCAGCGGACATCTGCGGGTTGCGGTAGCGCAGATGTGCGGCGAGGAAGCTGCTCACCTCGGCGACGTGCACCCAGGTGAGCAGGTTTGGGTCGCTGGCTGCGTAGGGGCGTCCATCGGGCGCGATGCCGACGACCTGAAGGTGAATCTTGCGGACCTTTTCGATCAGCCACTGCGCATCCTGGGTCGAGCCGAAGGTCGTGCCGGAGATGAATTGGCTGGTCCGACGCAGGCGTCCGAGCAAATCTTCACGAAAGTTGGAATGGTCCCACACCCCGGCCAGCGCCAGGGGGTGGAGCAGTTGCAGCATCAGCGCACTGATGCCGCCGATCAGCATGCTGGGGAAGTCGCCATGGACCCGCCAGCTCACGCTGTGTGGACCAAACAGGCCCGGATCGCCCTTGGGCGACTCCAGGTCGAGTTGACCGAGCGCAAGCCCGGTCATGCTCATCAGCTGAGTTTCGATGCGGCGACGCAGTGCTTCCAAGGGCGTGTGGATCAACCGCGGTGACGTCCGCGGAAGTAGTTGATCAGACCTTGGGTCGAGCCATCCTCTGCGCTTTCCTCAAGGCTGCCCACCAGACGCTGGTACACGCCTTTGCCTAGCTCCTTGCCCAGTTCGACGCCCCACTGGTCGAAGGCGTTGATGCCCCAGATCACGCTCTGCACGAACACCTTGTGTTCGTACATCGCCACCAGCGCGCCCAGGCGCCGCGGGCTGATGCGCTCGACCACCAACGTATTGCTCGGACGGTTGCCCGGGATGACCTTGTGCGGCGCAAGCGTTTCCACGTCCGCCTCGTTGAGCCCCTTGGCGCGCAACTCGGTTTCTGCTTCTTCGCGCGTTTTGCCGAGCATCAGGGCCTGGCTTTGCGACAGGCAGTTGGCGTAGAGCCACTGGTGGTGGTCGGCCACTGGGTTGAAGCTGACCACCGGCACGATGAAGTCAGCCGGGATCATCTGGGTGCCTTGGTGGAGCAACTGGTGATAGGCGTGCTGACCATTGCAGCCGACGCCGCCCCAGATCACCGGGCCGGTCTCGGTCTTCACCGGCGAGCCATCGGTCAGCACGCTTTTGCCGTTGGACTCCATGTCCAGCTGTTGCAGGTGCTTGGTGATGTTACGCAGGTAGTGATCGTAGGGCAGGATGGCGTGGCTACTGGCGTTCCAGAAGTTGCCGTACCACACGCCCAGTAGGGCGAGCAGCACTGGCATGTTCTTCTCGAACGGTGCCGTCTGGAAATGCTGGTCCATGGTATAGGCCCCGGACAGCAGTTCCTTGAAGTTGGCGGTGCCGATGGCCAGGGCAATCGGCAAACCGATGGCCGACCACAGCGAATAGCGCCCGCCGACCCAGTCCCACATCGGGAAGATGTTCTCCTCGCGGATACCAAACGCCACGGCCGCGGTCTTGTTGCTGGAGACAGCAATGAAGTGACGGTAGAGCTCGGCTTCCGAGCCGCCCTGGGCAAGGTACCAGGTGCGAGCAGCCTGGGCATTCTTCAGCGTTTCGAGGGTGTTGAACGATTTCGACGAAACGATGAACAAGGTGGTCTCGGCGCGCAGCTTGGCTGACAGCTCATGGAATTCGCTGCCGTCGATATTGGCCAGGTAATGGCAGCGCACGCCGCGCTGGGCGTATGGCAGCAGCGCCTCGGAGACCAACTCCGGGCCCAGGAACGAGCCGCCGATACCGATGTTTACCACGTCGGTGATCGGCTTCTCGCTGTAGCCGCGCCACAGCCCGTCATGGATGCGTCCTACCAGTTCGGTGATCTGGTTGAGCACCTTGTGCACTTCCGGCATCACGTTGACGCCGCCGACATTGAGCTTGTCGCCGACCGGGCGGCGCAGGGCGGTGTGCAGCACAGGACGGCCTTCGGAGCCGTTGATGATCTCACCGCTGAACATGGCCTTGATTGCCTCTTCAAGGCCCACTTCCCGCGCCAGGTCGACCAGCAGGTCGCGGGTCTGTTCGGTAATCAGGTTCTTCGAATAGTCCAGGAACAGGCCGCAGCTGCTGAGCGAGAACTGCTCGAAGCGCTTGGGGTCGGCGGCGAATGCTTCTCGCATGCTGAACCCCTGCATGGCGTCGCGGTGCTGTTTGAGCGCTTGCCAGGCGGGCAGGGCCGTCACGTCGTGGGGAGTGCGGTAATACGCCATTGCGGGTGGTTTCCTTCGGGCATGGTCTGACTTGGACACTGGCAGTCATTGCCAGTTGCAAGAAAAGGCCATTATAGGCATTGGTCCGATTGCGGGAATGGGAGCGGTGCTGCGGGGGATGAAATTTTTGCGAGAAATGCGGCAAGGTGCTGCGAGCAGGCTCTGCGCGTTTGTCTGCGCAGAGCCTGCAAGGTCTTATGCAGTAGGCTCTTCAAGGTGCAGGTAGAGGTTGTCGATCAACCGCGTAGTGCCCAGATAAGCCGCCGCGAGAATGACCAGGTCTCGGTCGTCGATCACGGCTGGCTTGAGCGTCAGCGCATGGCGGATTTCCAGATAGTCCGGGCGCAGTCCCGCATTGATCAGGTGCGCCTGACCTTCGGCGAGCAGCGTCGAGAAATCGCGCCGACCGCGACCCAGTCCTTCGGCCAGCGCTCGCAGGACCTGGTACAGCACCGGCGCCGTAGCGCGCTGGTCCGGACTCAGGTAGCCGTTACGCGAGGACAGCGCCAAGCCGTCCTCGGCACGCACGGTCGGCTCGCCGATGATCTGGATCGGCATGTTCAGGTCGCGCACCATGGCGCGAATGACTGCCAGTTGCTGGTAGTCCTTCTCACCGAACACGGCTAGATCCGGCTGAACCATGTTGAACAGTTTGCTCACCACGGTCGCTACACCTTCGAAGTGGCCCGGGCGGCTGGCGCCGCACAGTCCCTCTGACAGATGCGGCACGCTGACTCGGGTCTGCACGCCCATGCCATCGGGATACATCTCCTCGACCGCTGGCGCGAACAGCAGGTTGCAGCCAGCCTGCAGCAGCGTTGCCTGATCGGCGACCAGGGTGCGCGGGTACTTGTCCAGATCCTCGCCGGCGCCGAACTGCAGCGGGTTGACGAAGATGCTGGCAACCACGAAGTCGGCGCGCTGGGCCGCCTTGACGACCAGAGCGGCATGGCCGCTGTGCAGGTTGCCCATGGTCGGGACGAAGGCGATACGTTTGCCTTCGCCGCGCGCGCGCGCTACTGCAGCGCGTAGTTCACGGACGGTCTTGACGGTATTCATGCGCTGAACCCATGTTCAGGTGCCGGGAAGGAGATATCCTTGACCGCCTTGACGTAGGCCGCCAGGGCGCTGTCGATGCTGGGCTGACCCGCCATGAAGTTCTTCACGAACTTCGGCACGCGACCGCTGAGGGACAGGCCGAGCATGTCGTGCAGGACCAGCACCTGGCCATCGGTCCCGCTGCCGGCACCGATGCCGATCACTGGAATGCTCACAGCCTGGGCGATGTCCGTAGCCAGCGCGCTGGGTACGCATTCGAGCAATAGCATGGCCGCGCCTGCCTGTTGCAGGGCGAGGGCATCGGCGCGCATCTGCTGCGCCTGGGCCTCTTCGCGGCCTTGGACCTTGTAGCCGCCCAGTACATTGACTGTCTGCGGTGTCAGGCCCATGTGCGCACAGACCGGAACGCCACGGTCTGCCAGCAGGCGGATAGTGTCACCCAGCCAAGCGGCGCCCTCGACCTTGATCATGTGCGCCCCCGCACGCATCAGCGTGGCGCAGTTGCTGAACGATTGTTCGAGGGTGGCGTGGGCCATGAACGGCAGATCGGCGAGGATCAGCGCACCCTGGTTGCCGCGTTTGACACAGGCGGTGTGGTAGGCCATCTCGGCGGTGGTGACTGGCAGTGTGCTGTCATGGCCTTGCAGGACCATGCCCAGCGAGTCGCCGACCAGCAGTACTTCGACGCCGGCCTGGCTTGCGGCCTTGGCGAAAGTGGCGTCGTAACAGGTCAGCATGGTGATTTTCTCACCCTTGGCCTTCAGGCCATGCAGGGTGGTGAGGGTGACTTCAGGCATGTAGCGAGATCCTCGTTCAGGCGCTGTGAAAAACGACTGCGTACAACGCGTGTATTCATCTTCCGGAGCGGCACATCATCGTGCGTGATGTTCGGGTCACAGGGCTGTCCGGGCCTAAATGGGTAGAGAGCGGCTGACGGGCGCCGCGGGACGCCTATAGTCGTGAGCGAGGTGGGGGAAGTCAATGACCCTGTTACCGCATTGTTACGCCCGGAGTGTTACTGCCGTTACCGATGGCAGAAGTGCCCGGATTACAGGCGCTCCAGCCCCACGAAGGGGCAGGCCTGAAGCAGTTGCGCGAGGCGACGACCGTCGGCGAGGGTGAAGTCGGCGGGTACCAGTTCGGCCAGCGGGTAGAGCACGAACGGGCGGGCGTGCATATGGTAATGAGGCACTTTTAGCCGGGGGATATCGATGACGTCGTCGCCGAACAGGAGTATGTCCAGGTCGAGCGTGCGCGGTCCCCAGCGCTCCTTGCGCACTCGGCCTTGGTCGTTCTCTATACCTTGCAAGGCGTCGAGCAGCGCTAGCGGCGCCAGGCGGGTGTCGAGTGCCGCGACGGCATTGGTGTAGCGCGGCTGGCCGGGCAGCAAGGATTCACTGCCATACAGGCCCGAGGCTGCGACCAGGCGTGTCGCGGGGATGCGGTCCACGGCCTGGAGCGCACTGCGCAATTGCTCGTCGGGGGCGTCCAGGTTGCTGCCCAGGCCGATGTAGGCGCGAACGGTCATGCTCAGTCGAAGCTGCCTTCGCCGCCGGACTTGCGCTTGCTGCCACTGCGCTTGCGCTTGCGCGTGGTCGAGGCGCCGTCATCGCGGCTGCCCAGTTCGCGAATCATGTCGCGGCGTTCGCTGTCGTGGGCATCCTGGTAGTCGGTCCACCACTGGCCAAGGTCGTCGGTTTCCTCGCCGGCGCTTTCGCGCAGCAGCAGGAAATCGTAACCGGCCCGGAATCGAGGGTTGTCCAGCAGCATGTCGGCGCGTTTACCACTGCGCCGTGGCAGGCGCTCCTGCATGTCCCAGATCTCGCGGATCGGCAGGGTGAAGCGCTTGGGAATCGCGATGCGCTGGCACTGCTCGGCGATCAGGTCGTGGGCGGCTTCGTTCATCGCCGGGATCGGCGGCACTCCCTGACTCTGCAGGAACAGCGAGCGCGCCGGGAGGGCAGGCCAGAGCAGAGCAGCGAACAGGAAGGCTGGGGTGACCGGCTTGCCTTGCTTGACGCGCAGGTCGGTGTTGCTCAACGCCTGGCTGATCAAGGTGTGGGTGTAGCTCGGGCGTTCGTCCAGCGCTTGGGCGCTGGCTGGGAACAGCGGGTCGAACAACTGCAAATCGACCAGCATCTCGAAGGCAATCGCCCCGTGGCCGGACAGGAACAGCTTCAACACTTCCTCGAAAAGGCGTGCTGGCGGGATCTCGCGCAACAGCTTGGCCAGGTCGCGGATGGGCTGAACGGTATGTTTTTCGATGCCGAAATCCAGCTTGGCGGCGAAACGCACCGCCCGCAGCATACGGACGGGATCTTCCTGATAGCGATGGGTGGGATCGCCGATCAGGCGCAGCAAACGGTTACGGATGTCGTGCACGCCATTGGCGTAGTCCAGGATGCGCTCGCTGACCGGATCGTAGTACAGCGCGTTGATGGTGAAGTCGCGGCGCTGGGCATCGTCTTCGAGCGTGCCGTAGACGTTGTCGCGCAGAATGCGTCCGCTGGAGTTGTGCGACGAACGGTGGGTGTCGCCTTGGTCTTCCTCGCTGTGGTGGGCACGGAAGGTGGCAACCTCGATGATTTCGCGGCCGAAATGGATATGCACCAGCTTGAACCGGCGACCGATGATCCGCGCATTGCGAAACTCGGCGCGGACCTGCTCGGGTGTGGCGCTGGTGGCGACATCGAAGTCTTTGGGGGCGATGCCCAGCAGCAGGTCACGCACGCAGCCGCCGACCAGATAGGCCTGGTACCCAGCGCTCTGCAGGCGCTCGACGATGCTCACGGCGTGGCGGCTGAACTGGCTGCGCTGGAGCGAGTGCTGGCTCTGATTGATCACCTCAGGCGTGGTGCGCCTGTGCTGACCACGGAGGGGAGGACGGAACGACTGGAACAGCTTCTTCAGCATGGGATGCACTGTATGAAGGAATGTTCGGCCAAGACTAGGAGAATGGCCGCATGATGGCGGGGGATTCTAGCATTTACTGTCGGGATGGTGTAGGCGGTGCCGCGAAGGGATTCTGATGGGGGTAGAAACGACAAGGGGAGCCTAAGCTCCCCTTCAAGTCGTTGCGTGCTCTTATTGTTTTTTTATCGGGCTTCTTGTTTTTGTTGAGTGCCCTGTCCACCGATATTTACGCTGTGGACGACCCCATGTTCGGGGTGAAGAGCAAACGGATTGCTTTGGTCGCTGAGTCATGCTGATCATTCGATCCAACCAGTTCAGGCGCTGCTTTAGTGCAGTGTTGTTATTCTCAGCCTGGTTGTGGGGCAAGCCCAAACACAACGCCTCTCCAAAAGAATCAGTTAGCTGCGCCTCCGCCGTCTTGTTCTTGTTATGCGTGAGTCGTTTCGTCTTGTTCTTATTTTGAATTGCCGTGCTTGTTATTGTTCTTGTACGAAAGATATAGCAGGTGCCGTGCCAACTTTGTGAGGGCCAATGAAATCGGGGGTTTGGGCGATTTTAGGCGTGAAGCTTGTCGGCGAAATGATGAGATTTCGTTACCGTATGCCTCGGTTTGTTACGCCAGGGGCGGACGAGGTAACAGATTTTTCACGTCGGAGGGGCGCTACTGGATGGCACGCTGAAGGCGGGGGCTCGGCGGGACATGTCCGGTGCTACACGTTGGGCATGTCCCGCGTCGCGAATGATCAGTTTTCGCTGGCTACGTTACTCTTGCGTCGCGGGATGCCCAGGCGCTGGCGCCGTTCCCACAAGCATTTGCGACTGACGCCGAGTTTTCGTGCCAGTTCGGTTTCGGTCATGTGGTCCTGATGCTCGAGTACGAAATGCTGGAAATAGTCTTCCAGCGACAGGTCCTCGGTAGGTTCGTGGCTGGCGTTGCTGGTGCTGACGCCACCTGCTGGGTGAAGACCTTCGAGCATGTCGTCGTCCAGGTCGGCCAATTCGATATCGATGCCCAATAGATCGGCCGATATTTCCGGACTTTCGCTGAGGATGACTGCCCGCTCGACCGCGTTTTCCAGTTCACGCACGTTCCCGGGCCAATGGTAATGACGAATGGCCTGCTCGGCATCGGCCGCGAAATGCAGGTCGTCGCGGCCGATGCGTGCGCTCTGGCGAGCGAGGAAGGCATCGGCGATCTGATTGACATCGCTCCCGCGCTCGCGCAGGGCCGGCAATTTGAGGGCGATGACATGCAGGCGGTAGTAGAGGTCTTCGCGGAACTGTCCTGCTTTGGCAAGGTTCTTCAGGTCACGGTGGGTAGCGGCGATCAGGCGCACATCGACCTTTTGCGACTGCACCGATCCGACCCGGCGGATCTCGCCTTCCTGAAGCACACGCAACAGGCGAGCCTGGGCCTCTAGCGGCAACTCGCCGATTTCGTCGAGGAACAGAGTGCCACCGTCTGCCGCCTCCACCAGGCCGGCGCGGCCGGCGCTGGCACCGGTGAAGGCGCCTTTTTCGTGGCCGAACAGCTCGGACTCGATCAGGGTCTCCGGGATGGCCGCGCAGTTGACGGAAATCATCGGCGCCTTGGCGCGGCGCGAGAGGTTATGCAGCGCGCGCGCCACCAGCTCCTTGCCGGTGCCGGACTCGCCCTGGATCAGCACATTGGAGTCGGTGGGCGCGACTTTGCGGATTTTACTGAACAGGTCCTGCATGGGCGCACAGGCGCCGATGATGCCGATCTCGCCATTGGCCGGGGCATTCATGGGCTTTTCGGCTGCCCCACCCTTGCTGGCGCGGCCTGGTTCGGCGGCAGGCGTGGCGCTGGCGAAAGCACTTTGACGGTCGCGCAGAATGCGGGCGACGGCTTGCAGCATTTCATCGTGGTCGAACGGTTTGGCGATGTAGTCCACCGCGCCCATCTTCATCGAATCGACTGCCGAGCGCAGGCTGGCATAGCTGGTCATGATCAACACCGGCTTGCCTTCTCCGAGCTTGATCAGTTCGGTCCCGGGAGCACCGGGCAGGCGCAGGTCGCTGACGATCAAATCGAAGGAGGCAATGCTGAAGCGCTCCTGGGCTTCCTGTACCGAGCCGGCTTCGCTGACCTGATACTGGTTGCGTTCCAGCAGTCGGCGCAGGGCCGAGCGAATGATGGTTTCGTCTTCGACGATCAGAATGTGCGGCATTGATTCAATTCTCTCGACGGTCTCGAATGTCAGGGGACGTCGCTACGACATGCCGGGGCAGGGTCACGCGGATCCGTGTGCCACATTGCCGATCAGGATCGGCCGGGCTGTCGATGGTGATTTGCCCATAATGCTCTTCCACGATGGAATAGACCAGCGCAAGCCCCAGTCCGGTTCCTTCGCCTGGATCCTTGGTGGTGAAGAACGGCTCGAACAGGCGATCCATGATGTTTTTCGGAATGCCGCTGCCTTCGTCTTCGACGATCAGGTCGACGGTGTGTTCGCTCGCTTCGCTACGCACACGCACCGCACTGCCCGGTGGCGAGGCATCGCGGGCGTTGGACAGCAGGTTGATCAGTACCTGGGCCAGGCGCTGCGGATCGCCTTCGGCCCAATGGTCGGGGTCACACAGGTTGAAGAACTGCACCTCGAAATTGCGCCGGTTCAGGGCCAGCAGCCCGATCGCATCCTGCGCCACCTCGGCCAGGGCCACCGGTTCTTCGTTGTTCTGATGGCTGCCACCGGCGTGGGCGAAGCTCATCAGTGACTGGACAATGCGTGACACGCGCTTGGTCTGCTCAAGGATCTGGCTGGACAGCTCGATGATCTCACCGTCGTCTTCGCGTTCCTCGCGCAGGTTCTGCGCCAGGCAGGCGATGCCGGTGATCGGGTTGCCGATTTCGTGGGCCACGCCCGCCGCCAGGCGACCGATGCTGGCCAGGCGTTCAGAGTGCACCAGCTTCTCCTCTAGCGCCTGGTTTTCGGTGAGGTCTTCGACCAGCAGCACCAGGCCGCTGTTGCCCGGAGCCAGCGGTTCGTCGATCGCCGCCTTGTGCAGGTTCAGCCAGCGCGGCTGGCCGTCGAGCGCCAGGCGTTGTTTGTGCAGGTGCTCGTCAGGCAGGTTGATGAAGCCTTCGAGCAAACCGCGCCAGGGTTCGGCGATGGTGATCAGGCGCGACCCCACCACATGCTTGGCGGCGATTCCGGTCAGTTCCTCCATGGCCTTGTTCCACATCAGGATCTCTTGATCCTTGGCCAGCGAGCAGACGCCCATGGGCAGTTCCTGAAGCGTCTGGCGGTGATAGCGGCGCAGGGCGTCGAGCTCGGCGGCAAGGCCGGTCAAGCGCGAGTGGTAGTCTTCCAGCCGGCTTTCGATGAAGTGGATGTCTTCGGTGACGTAGTTCTCGTTCCCGGACTTGTAGGGCAAGAAGGTCTCGACCATGTCCTGGGCCACGCTGGGACCCATGAGTCCCGAAAGGTTGGCTTCGATGCGATCGCGCAGTCGACGCAGGGCGTAGGGACGGCGCTCGTCGAACGGCAGGTAGAGGTCGCGCAGGGCCTGCTCGACCTCTTTCTGTGCGGCCTTGGCCCCCAGCGGCTTGGCCAGTTGGGTGGCGAACTCCTGGGGTGAGGCAGCGTGCAGTTCGCGACGCTGTGGGCGGCGCACGTTGTCGACGGCACAGGCCTCGGCGGCGCTGACTTCCTCGCTGCTGGCATTGGTGAACAGCGATATCAAGGTAAACAGCAGGACGTTGGCGGCCAGCGAAGCGATGGCTGCCATGTGCCAACTGGTGTCGTCCAGTACGTAGATCATGTCCAGCAAGGGAATGTAGAAGCCTTGCACGTTGCCCAGCAGTGGCAGCAGCATGGTCACCAGCCAGACCAGGGTGCCAGCCAGCAGGCCCGCGATGAAGCCGCGGCGGTTGGCGGTCGGCCAGTACAGCACCGAGAGCACGCCGGGCAGGAACTGCAGGGTGGCGACGAAGGCGACGATGCCAAGATTGGCCAGGCTCTGGTGGGTATTCTGGGTCAGGTAGAAGACGAAGCCCGCAGTGATGATCGCCACGATCAGGGCGCGACGGGTCCACTTCAGCCAGCGGTAGATATTGCCCTCGGCCGGTGGCTGGTACAGCGGCAGCACCAGGTGATTGAGCGCCATGCCCGACAGCGCCAGGGTGGTGACGATGATCAGGCCGCTGGCGGCGGAAAGCCCGCCGACATAGGCCAGCAAGGCCAGCGCTTCGTTATTGGCGGCGATGCCCAGGCCCAGTGTGAAGTACTCTGGATTGGTGCTCGCGCCCAGGCGCAGACCGGCCCACAGCACCAGCGGCACCGCCAGGCTCATCAGCAGCAGGAACAGCGGCAGGCCCCAACTGGCACTGACCAGCGCGCGGGGACTGAGGTTCTCGGTGAAGGCCATGTGGTACATGTGCGGCATGACGATGGCCGAGGCGAAGAATACCAGCAGCAAGGTGCGCCATGGGCCTTCCTGCAGCGGGGTGTGCAAGGCTGCCAGTGCGGTCTGGTTCTGCAGCAGCCAGACTTCCAACTCGTGCGGACCTCCGAACACGCCGTACAGCGCATACAGGCCGATGCCGCCCAGTGCCAGCAGCTTGATCACCGACTCGAAGGCGATGGCGAACACCAGGCCTTCGTGTTTTTCGCGGGTAGCGATGTGCCGCGAGCCGAAGAAGATGGTGAACAGCACGATCAGCACACAGAAGGCGAAGGCGACGCGTGCCTTGACCGGCTCGCCGGTGAGGATGCTGATGGAGTCGGCCACCGCCTGTATCTGCAGGGCCAGCAGCGGCAGCACGCCGATCAGCATGATCACCGTGGTCAGGGCGCCGGCCCAAGTGCTGCGAAAGCGAAAGGCCAGCAGGTCGGCCAGCGAAGAGAGCTGGTAGGTGCGGGTGATCTTGAGGATCGGATAGAGCAGCACGGGGGCCAACAGAAAGGCGCCGGACACGCCCAGGTAGCAGGCAAGGAAACCATAGCCGTATTGGTAGGCCAGACCTACCGAGCCGTAGAAGGCCCAGGCGCTGGCGTAGACGCCCAAGGACAACGTGTAGGTCAGGGGATGGCGGATGACCGAGCGCGGGATCAGCCCGCGCTCGCTGATCCAGGCCACGCCGAACAGCACCAGCAGGTAGGCGGCGCTGATCAGGATCATCTGGGTCAGGCTAAAGCTCATCGGCATCTCGTTGGCTCTGCAGGATGAAGGTGACGACGATCAGGATCAGCCAGAGCAAGTAAGGGCGATACCAGGCTCCGGTCGGTTCGATCCACCAGTCCATGATGGCCGGGGAGAACAGGTAGATCCCCACGACCAGAAGCAGGACCAAGCGATAGATATACATGCGGGCCTCGATGGCAAGGTGCTGCGCAAGTGAGCTTCTTATTATTGGCGCAAATGTCCGGGGCGATGCTAGCGGGATTCGCACTCGTTCGCCAAGGATTTGAATTGGCTGGGCTTTTTATCACGCAGAAAGGAGCGGTGGCCGGCGGGTGCGCCGTGGCATCAGCTCAGTTCGGCCTCGGGTAACGAGGGCCGCGCCGGGATTGCGTCGGGGCGCCATTGCGCGATCGCCTGGGCCAGCACCTCACTGGGGGGCGCGCTCGACAGCGTTGCCGGTGCCTGCTGACCCAGCGCTCGAAGTGCTCGTAGCAGCAGCGGTGTCGCCTGTTCGGCCGGCAGCGGCGGCGAGCGGTAGGTCTTGCCCAGTTTGTGCCCGTCAGGTTGGGTGATCAACGGGATGTGCAGGTAGCGCGGCTGCGAGAAGCCGAGCAATTCCTGGAGGTACAGCTGGCGCGGCGTGTTGTCGAGCAGGTCGGCGCCACGCACGATGTCGGTGACACCCTGCCAGGCATCGTCCAGAACCACCGCCAGTTGATAGGCGTACAGTCCGTCGCGACGCTGGATGACGAAATCGCCCACCTCGCGGCCCAGATGCTGCTCGAAGCGACCTTGCACGCGGTCGTCGAAGCGGTAGATCAGTTCAGGGACCCGGATGCGGATGGCCGCGTTTTCGCGAGCATGGCCCGCGTTGCGACAAAAGCCGGGATAGAGGCCGCCATGCCCCTCGAGCTGCTTGCGCGAGCAGGTACAGGCGTAGGCCAGGCCCATGCTGAACAGCCGATCGACCACGGCGGCATAGGCGTCGTGGCGCTGACTCTGGAAGACCACCTCGCCGTCCCAGTGCAGGCCGTAGCGCTCCAGCGTCTGCAGAATGGCGTCGCGCGCGCCAGGCATCTCGCGGGGCGGGTCGGTGTCTTCCATGCGTAGCAACCATCGGCCGCCTGCGGCGCGTGCGTCGAGCCAGGAGGCCAGGGCGGCGACCAGTGAGCCGAAGTGCAGGAAACCGCTGGGAGTGGGGGCGAAGCGGCCTATATAGCGGGAGTCTTTCATGGGCATGTCAGGCATATAAATGAAATGGGGCGCTAGATGCGCCCCATTCGGATGAAGTCAGGATCAGCCCTTGCCGGCCGATTTTTCCTTCTTCTCGGCAATTTCCTTGCAGTCGAAGCACAGGTCGGCCGTTGGGCGAGCTTCCAGCCGGCGCAGGCCGATCTCGATACCGCAGGTGTCGCACCAGCCGTATTCCTCGTCCTGGATTTTCTGCAGGGTCTTGTCGATCTTCTTGATCAACTTGCGTTCGCGATCGCGGTTGCGCAGTTCAAGCGCGAATTCTTCTTCCTGGCTCGCACGGTCGGCTGGGTCCGGGAAATTCGCCGCTTCGTCCTTCATGTGGTCCACAGTGCGGTCCACACTGATCATCAGCTCGCCTTTCCAGGCGCTGAGCAGCTTGGTGAAGTGCGCGCGCATGGGAGCGCCCATGTATTCCTCACCCTTGGTTTCGACATAGGGCTCGACACCGTACATGGTCTGACCGGTTTTTTGCTTTTCTACGGTGGACATGAATAGACCGCCTCTCACTCATCTGATCCAATGCGCAGGATGCTCCATTTCCGGCGACCGCCGGCCCTGCGACTGCGAGCCGCCGAACTTACCAGATAGGTCGGGGGTTGCGCTAGCCCGCCCGATCCGAGGTATTGACAGCGGCCCGCCGCGTCCGTTCTGTGTCGGTCGACAGTAGAATCATCAGTCTAGTCCCAAACGAGAGAAGGTCATGGCCCATCCCTACAGCGCGCGCAGTCGCGCTATCGAACCCTTCCATGTCATGGCCCTGCTGGCACGGGCCAATGAGCTGCAAGCGGCAGGTCATGATGTGATTCATCTTGAGATCGGCGAGCCGGACTTCACCACCGCCGCGCCGATCGTCGAGGCCGGTCAGGCCGCGCTGGCTGCCGGCCACACCCGCTACACCGCCGCCCGCGGTCTGCCAGCGTTGCGCGAGGCGATCGCCGGTTTCTATGGCCAACGCTACGGCGTGTCGGTCGATCCCGAGCGTGTCCTGATCACCCCCGGAGGCTCCGGTGCATTGCTGCTGGCCAGCAGTCTGCTGGTGGACCCAGGCAAGCATTGGCTGTTGGCCGACCCTGGATATCCGTGCAATCGCCATTTCCTGCGTTTGGTGGAGGGCGGCGCGCAACTGGTACCGGTGGGGCCGGAAGTGAATTACCAGCTCAACGCCGACCTGGTGCAGCGCCACTGGGACCAGGACACCGTCGGTGCCTTGGTGGCCTCACCTGCCAATCCGACCGGCACGGTGCTGGATCGCAACGACTTGGCCAGCCTGTCTCAGGCCACGCGCGAGCGCCATGGGCATCTGGTGGTGGACGAGATCTATCATGGCCTGACCTACGGCATGCAAGCGCCCAGCGTGCTGGAGGTCGATGACGAAGCCTTCGTGCTGAATAGTTTTTCCAAGTATTTCGGCATGACCGGTTGGCGCCTCGGCTGGCTGGTCGCGCCGCCCTCGGCGGTGGCCGATTTGGAAAAACTGGCCCAGAACCTCTACATCAGCGCGCCGAGCATGGCCCAGCATGCGGCGCTCGCCTGTTTCCAGCCCGACACCCTGGCGATTCTCGAAGAGCGCCGTGCGGCGTTCGCCCGCCGCCGTGATTATCTGCTACCTGCCCTGCGCGGGCTGGGCTTCGGAATCGCCGTAGAGCCGCAAGGCGCTTTCTATCTATATGCCGACATCAGCGCCTTTGGCGGCGATGCCTTCGCGTTCTGCCGGCATTTCCTCGAGACAGAGCATCTGGCCTTCACGCCCGGCCTGGATTTCGGTCGCCACCAGGCCGGCCACCATGTGCGCTTTGCCTACACCCAGAGCCTGCCGCGTCTTGAGCAGGCGGTGCAGCGCATTGAGCGCGGTCTGCGGAGCTGGCAAGGCTGATGCGCTTCGATCCTCCACTCGAACGGGCGCGCCTGCTGCGCCGCTATAAGCGTTTCTTTGCCGATATCGAACTGGACAGTGGCGAGCACTTGACCATTCACTGCCCGAACACCGGCTCCATGCTCAACTGCATGCGTGAGGGTGGACAGGTGTGGTTCAGCCGCTCCAACGACCCGAAGCGCAAACTGCCCGGCACCTGGGAGATCAGCGAGACGCCGCAGGGGCGCCTGGCCTGTGTCAACACCGGTCGGGCCAACGCCTTGGTCGACGAGGCCCTGCGCGCTGGCGTCATCGCCGAACTGGCCGGCTTCACCGCGCTGCGGCGCGAAGTGGCGTATGGCGAGGAGGGCAGTCGCACCGATTTTCGGCTCGAATTCGCCGAGGGCCCGGCCTACGTCGAAGTCAAGAGCGTCACCCTGGGCTATCCCGACAGCACGGTGGCTGCCTTTCCGGATGCCGTGACCCAGCGCGGCGCCAAGCACTTGCGCGAGTTGGCGGCATTGGCGCGCCAGGGCATTCGCGCGGTGCAACTGTATTGCGTCAATCTCACAGGGATAGAGGCGGTACGCCCGGCCGAGGAAATCGATGCGGCCTACGCCAAGGCGTTGCGCGCTGCGGTGGCTGACGGCGTCGAAGTTTTGGCTTATGGCGCGCGCCTGGATGCCGAGCAGATCGTGCTCGAACGTCGCTTGCCGGTGCTGCTCAATCCTTGAGCCAGATGCCGCTGCTGTCCTCATGACAGTCCAGTGCGTGCAGGGCTTCGCCTTCGCAAGGCCCGGCGATGCACTCGCCGGATTCGATCAGGAACAGTGCCCCATGATGGGCACAGTGGATCAGGCTGGCGCTGTCGTCGAGAAAGGCCTGTTCATCCCAATTCAGCGCGATGCCGCGGTGTGGACAGCGGTTTCGGTAGAGGTAGACCCGACCCTGACGGCGCACGCCGAACAGCGATTGACCGGCTACGCTGAAGGCGCGGCTGCTGCCTTCGGCTAGTGATTCGGTGGGGCAGAGGAAATGCATGGTAGGCGTAACTCTCGAAAGCGGTAGTCGCTTGACGCATCAATGCGAATAATTATCAAATTGACCCTATTCACTGCGTCAGCCTTCCTATGGTGCGCAGTTCTGCCGAGGGCCTCAAGGTGCTCGTCTGTCTTCTGCGAGGTAACCCGATGATGCGTCGTACGGCTGCACTATTCATCCTCTTGGCCGGCTTTACGCTTTCGACCCAGGCGTTGGCTGAAGCTCCCGCCCAGCGCTGGGTCAGCGCGGGCGGTGCGCTGAGCGAATGGATCAGTGCCCTGGGAGGTGAGTCGCGTCTGGTCGGCGTCGACACCACTAGCCAGCATCCGCCGTCGCTCAAGGCCTTGCCGAGCATTGGCTATCAACGCCAGCTGTCGGCCGAAGGCATTCTGAGCCTGCGTCCCGATGTGCTGGTGGGCACTGAAGAAATGGGGCCGCCGCCGGTGTTGGCGCAGGTCCGTGCGGCGGGCGTGCGTGTCGAATTGTTTTCCAGCGCAGCCGATCTGGCAGCAGTGGACCAGAATCTTGCGCACCTGGGTGAGTTGCTCGGAGCCCAGCAACAAGCTCGCGAGCTGACGACCCGCTACCATCGTGAGCTCGAGGCACTGAGCACCAAGATCGAACAGGCCCAGGCTCACCAGCGCGCGCCAGGCGTACTGCTGCTGGTCGGGCATGCCGGCGCCAAGCCGCTGATCGCGGGGCAGGGCACGGCAGGCGATTGGCTATTGCGTCAAGCGGGTGCGCGCAACCTGGCCGATCATCAGGGCTACAAGAATTTTTCCGTCGAAGCGCTGGCTGGGCTGGACCCGGATGTGGTGGTGTTCTCTGACCGTGCGCTGGCGGGTGACCAGGCGCTCGCTGCTTTGCTCAAGGAGAATCCGGGGCTTGCTGCGTCGCGTGCGGCACGCGACAAGCGCCTGCTGTCGCTGGATCCCACCTTGTTGGTCGGTGGTTTAGGTCCACGCCTCCCAGCCACACTGCATGAGCTGGCAGCGGCGTTCTATCCGGCAGACAAGGCCAGCCTCGCCCCATGAGGCAACGCGTCCGCCCGCGCGCGCTGTTCATCGGTCTTACCCTTCTGTGCGTGCTGGCGGTGTGGTTGTCACTGGCACTGGGGCCGGTCAGCCTGCCGTTGCTCGACGTCCTGCGCGCAGGCGCACGATTGCTCGGGTTGCCGCTCCAAGGCGCGGGGCTAGAGCAGGCCGAGCTGATTCTCGGTCAGATTCGCCTGCCGCGCACGTTGTTGGGACTGGCGGTTGGCGCCGTGCTGGCACTGTCCGGTGTGGCCATGCAGGGGCTGTTTCGCAATCCGCTGGCCGACCCCGGCTTGGTCGGTGTCGCCAGTGGCGCGGCGTTCGGTGCCGCCGTCGCCATTGTCGGTGGAAGCTGGGTGGGTGGCTTACCCGACCTCCTGGCGCCCTACTTGCTCTCGTTCTGTGCGTTCATAGGTGGGCTCGGCGTCACTGCGTTGGTCTATCGCCTGGGCCGACGTGACGGGCAGACGGACGTCGCCACCATGCTGTTGGCCGGTATCGCCATGACCGCGCTGGGTGGTTCGGCAGTCGGGCTGTTCACTTATCTGGCGGATGACGCCACTTTGCGGACCTTGACCTTCTGGAACCTGGGCAGTCTCAACGGCGCCAGCTATCAGCGCCTGTGGCCGCTGCTGCTCGTGGCGCTGGGCGTGAGTCTGTGGCTGCCGCGTCGGGCGCGGGCGCTCAATGCTTTGTTGCTGGGCGAGTCGGAGGCCCGTCATCTGGGTATCGAGGTCGAGGCACTCAAGCGCGAACTGGTGTTCTGCACGGCGCTGGGCGTGGGTGCGGCGGTGGCTGCGGCGGGGTTGATCGGGTTTGTCGGACTGGTGGTGCCGCACTTGGTGCGACTGCTTGCAGGGCCGGACCACCGTGTACTGCTGCCGGCCTCGTTGCTGGCTGGCGGCGCGCTGCTGCTGTTCGCCGACTTGGTGGCGCGGCTGGCGCTGGCGCCTGCCGAGTTGCCCATCGGTATCGTTACGGCATTCATCGGTGCACCCTTCTTTCTGTTCCTATTGGTCAGGAGGAACCGCTGATGCTCGAAGTCGAGGGCTTGTCGCTCAGCCGAGGCGGTGCCGAAGTCCTGCGTGATATCAACCTGCAGTTGCGCGCCGGGAAGGTGTTGGGCGTACTGGGACCCAATGGTGCAGGCAAAAGCAGCCTGCTGGGGAGCTTGAGCGGTGAGCTAGCGCCCAGTCAGGGTCAGGTCAGGCTGCATGGGAGGGACCTCGCGCAGTGGTCGGGCCCAGAGCGCGCTCGGCGCCTGGCGGTGTTGCCGCAAGCGTCCAGTCTCGGATTCGCTTTCAGCGTCGAAGAGGTGGTGGGCATGGGGCGCTTACCTCACGACAGCGGGCAACAGTCTGACCGGCAGATCATCGACGCAGCGCTGCGTGCCGCCGATGTCTTGCATCTGAGCGCGCGCAACTACTTGGCACTGTCCGGAGGCGAGCGCCAGCGCGTGCACCTGGCGCGGGTACTGGCCCAGTTGTGGCCCGGTAACGAAGGCGCGATTCTACTGCTCGACGAACCCACCTCGGCGCTGGATCCGTTGCATCAGCATACGACCCTGCAAACGGTGCGGCGATTCGCGGATTGCGGAGCGTCCGTTTTGCTGATTCTGCACGATCTGAATCTGGCAGCGCGCTACTGCGATCATATCCTGTTGCTTGAGCAGGGCAGGACCCATGCCTACGGAGCGCCGACCGAGGTGCTCACACCCCAGGCGCTGAAGTCGGTGTTTGGCATCGATGTGCTGGTGCAGGCGCATCCAGAATTGGGGCATCCGCTGATCATCGCCCGCTGACGTTGTTGGCACGGGTGTGTTCGATCAACGAGCGTTGTCCAGGCAAAAAAAGACCCGGCAAATTGCCGGGTCAATAACCGTGATTAGCCTGATGAGGAGATAATCTGAGAGTCCGAACCAGGGGCTTTCAGTTTATCCAACCAGTCTCGCGACCAGTTGTGATAATCATAACGATTCTCATTTCGTGGTCAACCTCTTTTTCCACTCATCACGATTTTTTTTGCGGGACTGTCTTGGCATCCAACTGCTGGTTCAGCGCTTGTTTGCGCTCGGCCGGCAGGTCATTCCAATGCATGTCCAGCAGTGCGGCTTCTATGGCGTACAGCAATACCTTCGAGGCACGGAACCCTCGGGTCTTGACTGCCTGGTACGCGCCGACCGCACCCAGGCGGCGCAGGTCGGATACGCTGTGGATGCCGGAGGCATGCAACCACTGCGCAGAGGTCTTGCCCAGATTCTTCAGATGCTGCAACTCATCATTCATCGAGCCTCCTTGCGCTGGCCGATCGGTTCTGTGGATAAATCGCGAACGGTCAGACTGGAGTGTAGCGGGGCTTGGCACAGGCGCGGCCTTTCGCCATCGGATGACGACGGACTGCCCATGTGCCACTTCGATCACCCCGCGCTTGTCACAAACCCGGCAGGCGCTGGCGGATCTGCTCGATCAACTGGTCCATGCTGGCGCTTTCATGGGTGTCGACACGCTTGCCGTGTACCGCTTCCTCATCGTCCAGTGGCTCGCGACTGGCTTGTTGAGCCTTGACGACCTCCAGCGTGGCGTCGGATGGATCGACATTTTCCGTCTGACGCTGCTCAAGCCAGCTGATGATGACCGCCTCGGGGGCTTGGCAGTCGAGGATCAGGAAAGGCACGCCTGTGCTACTGGCCACATTCGCTACGGCCTTGCGCTGTTCGCGCTTGAGGTAGGTGGCGTCTAGCACGACGGGGAAACCGGCGCGCAGGATGGTGTCTGCCAGAGCGTTCAGGCGCTGGTAGGTCGCTGTACTTGCTTCCTGGTCGTAGATCCCGGCTTGCAGCTCGCCGGTACTGTGTACGGGCTGTTCACCGAATAGACGCTTGCGCTCCACATCCGAGCGTACGCGAATCGCTCCCAGCGATTCCACCAAGCGCATGGCCACGTGGCTCTTGCCCACCGCCGAGACGCCATGGGTAATGGCCAACAGGCGCGAAGGAATGGCGCTGTAGCTTTCAGCCAGATCGGCGTACTTGCGGTAGGTGCGCAGGGTGGTGGCGCGTTGCATGCCGTCGGCGTCAGGCGCCATGCTGAACAAGGCGACCTTGGCCCGCACCAGGGCCCGGTAGGCCTTGTAGAAGTTCAGCAACTCCAGGCCCTGGTAATCGCCGGTCAGCTCCAGGTACTGACTGATGAAGCGGCGAGCCAGACACTTGAGGCCACGGTCTTCCAGGTCCATGGCCAGGAATCCGACGTCGGCGTAGACGTCGGTGAGGCGAAACGGCTCGTTGAACTCGATGCAGTCGAAGATCACCACCTTGCCGTCGATCACGGTGGCATTGCCCAAGTGGATGTCACCGTGGCATTCACGAATGAAGCCGTCGCGTTTGCGCGCTTGCAGTAGGCCGTGCAGCCGCTCGAAGCTGCTGCGCGCCCAGGCTTGCAGGGCATCGAGCTGCTGCAGGTCGGCCTTGTCGGTGAGGAAAGGGCGGATCTGCTCGAAATTCTGCTCGACCGGCGCCATCACTGATTCGGGTGTGCCCAGGGGGTGCTCGACCGGCACCTGCGGCGCCTGCAGATGGAATTCGGCGATCTGCCGGGCCATCTGGTCGATATGTCCGGCGTTCAGTTCACCGTTGGCCTGCAGCGTGCCGAGCATCTGGCCTTGGGGGAACTGGCGCATTTTCAGGGCGTATTCGATCGCCTTGCCCGTGCCGCCGATCTGTGGCGCATCGGCGCTGCCCGTGATCGGCAGCACTTCCAGGTAGAGGCCGTCGGTCAGGCGCTGATTCAGGCGCAACTCTTCGTTACAGAAATGCTGGCGTTGCTCCAGCGTGGTGAAATCCAGAAACCCGAAGTTCATCGGTTTCTTGATCTTGTAGGCATATTCGCCCGTGAGCAGCACCCAGGAGATGTGCGTCTCGATGAGCTCGAAACCCTCGACGGCGTGAGGGTAGAGGGCGGGGTTCTGCAGCGCGCTGATCAGGGCTTGGCTCACGGAGATCCTTCCGGGTGTCAGGGAATTCGAAGCTCACATTATGGTCAATGCAGCCGCCCCTGCCTACCGCCGCAGGCCGACCCCTGCCTTCGCAAAGTGCGTATAATCCGCCGCCATGACTCGAACTCGAAATCCCCGAACTCCGAAAAAACGTCCGCCCAGCCGCTCCCGCGTCTGGCTGGGCTGGGCGCTGAAGCTCAGTCTGGTCGGCCTGGTGGTGATCGCCGGCTTTGCGGTGTATCTCGACGCTGTCGTCCAGGAGAAGTTCTCCGGCAAGCGCTGGACCATCCCGGCCAAGGTCTATGCTCGGCCGCTGGAGCTCTTCACAGGCCAGAAGCTGAGCAAGGACGACTTCCTCACCGAACTCGATGCCCTGGGCTATCGCCGTGAGACCGCCGTCAACGGTCCTGGTGAAGCGTCGGTCAACGGTGGCACGGTGGACCTCAACACCCGTGGCTTCCAGTTCTACGAAGGCATGGAGCCTGCGCAGTTCGTGCGCGTGCGCTTCTCCGGCGATTATGTGGCCGGGCTGGCGGGCGCCAACGGTGCCAAGCTCGATGTGGTGCGGCTGGAGCCGCTGATGATTGGCGGCATCTACCCGAAAAATCTCGAAGACCGCATTCTGATCAATATCGATCAGGTGCCGCCGTACTTGCTGGAAACCCTGATCGCGACCGAAGACCGCGATTTCTACAGCCACCACGGTGTGTCGCCCAAGTCGATTGCCCGGGCCATGTGGGTCAACACTTCGTCCGGCGCCATGCGCCAGGGCGGCAGCACCTTGACTCAGCAGTTGGTGAAGAACTTCTTCCTGACCAACGAGCGCAGCCTTAGCCGCAAGCTGACCGAAGCGATGATGGCCTTGCTGCTGGAACTGCACTACGACAAGCGCGAGATCCTCGAAGCCTATTTGAACGAAGTGTTCGTCGGTCAGGATGGTCAGCGTGCGGTACACGGATTCGGTCTTGCCAGCCAGTTCTTCTTCAGCCAGCCGCTGTCCGAACTGAAGCTGCACCAGATCGCGCTGCTGGTGGGCATGGTCAAGGGGCCGTCCTATTACAACCCTCGGCGATATCCGGAGCGCGCATTGCAGCGTCGCAACCTGGTGCTCGACCTGCTGGCCCAGCAAGGTGTGGCCAGTCAGGAGGTCGTCGATGCCGCGAAGAAGATGCCGTTGGGTGTCACCAAGCGCGGCAGCCTTGCAGACAGCTCCTTCCCGGCGTTCCTCGACCTGGTCAAGCGTCAACTGCGCCAGGACTATCGCGACGAAGACTTGACCGAGGAAGGCCTACGGATTTTCACCAGTTTCGACCCGATCCTGCAGATGAAGGCTGAAACGGCCATGACCGACACCTTCAAGCGTCTGGCCGGCCGCAAAGGCGCTGATGAGGTCGAGTCGGCGATGGTGGTGACCAATCCGGAAACCGGCGAAGTGCAGGCGCTGATCGGCAGTCGGCAGTCGGGCTTCGCTGGCTTCAATCGGGCCATCGATGCCGTGCGCCCGATCGGTTCCCTGGTCAAGCCCGCGGTTTACCTGACCGCGCTCGAACAACCGAACAAGTACACCCTGACCAGTTGGGTGCAGGACGAACCGTTCTCGGTCAAGGGCGCCGATGGTCAGGTCTGGCGTCCGCAGAACTACGACCGTCGCCCGCACGGCACCATCTACCTCTATCAGGGCTTGGCCAACTCCCTCAACCTGTCCACGGCCAAACTCGGCCTGGAGGTGGGGGTGCCCAACGTACTCAAGACCATCGGCCGCCTCGGTGTGCAGGTGGACTGGCCTGCATTCCCCTCGATGCTGCTGGGCGCCGGTGGCATGTCGCCGATGCAGGTTGCGACCATGTACCAGACCATTGCCAATGGCGGCTTCAATACGCCGATGCGCGGTATTCGCAGTGTGCTGACCGCCGAGGGCGAGCCGCTCAAGCGCTACCCGTTCCAGATCCAGCAGACCTTCGACCCCGGCGCCATTTACCTGGTGCAGAACGCCATGCAGCGGGTGATGCGCGAGGGCACCGGACGCTCGGTGTACAACGTGCTGCCGAATAACCTGACCTTGGCAGGCAAGACCGGCACCAGCAACGATTCGCGCGACAGTTGGTTCTCCGGGTTCAGCCAGGATCTGCTGGCGGTGGTCTGGCTTGGCCGCGACGACAACGGCAAGACGCCCTTTACGGGTGCTACCGGTGCGCTGCAGGTGTGGACCAGCTTCATGCGCAAGGCCGATCCGCTGCCGTTGGACATGCCGCAGCCGGACAACGTGGTCCTGGCCTGGATCGACCCGCACAGCGGCCAGGGCTCGGATGCCAGCTGTCCGGGAGCGGTGCAGATGCCGTATATTCGCGGCAGCGAACCAGCGCCCGGCACGGCCTGTGGCGGCGAGCAGAATCCTGCCGAGTCGGTCATGGACTGGGTCAAGGGCTGGATGAATTGAGTGGCTGTATTGAAGAGGGTATGACGTGAACAAGTGGTGGTTTCCTGCCTTGACCGCGCTGGCCGTGTTGCACGGTTGCGCCAGCGTCCCGCGTGGCGCCATACCTGTGGTGGATTCGAGCACCCGGGTCTCGAACAGCGAGCGCGTGACCGCCAATCGTGGTGCGCCGGTGCGGGCACCGAGCGGCGGCACGTCCCAGGCTCAGTCGCTGCCTGAAGACTCGGGCGTCACCGTGATGATCCCGCAAGGCGCGGGCTCGACGCCGATCCAGACCTTCCCGGCACAGACCGGTGCTGCGCCCTTGAGCACCGGCCCGATCACCACCAGCCCTAACCCGGCCGGTGATGAGCCGTTCGATATCGCCGCTATGAACAATGCGCCAGCGGCCAGCAGTGCGCCGACCGGCATCCCGCGCAGCAGTGCTGGTGGGCTGTCGGCGGACGAGCAGCTCGATGGGCCGGTACTCGCCTTGCTCACCACTGCCCAGCAGCAGCAGGGCGGCGGCGATTTCAATGGCGCCGCGTCGAGCCTCGAACGTGCCCAACGTATCGCCCCGCGTGAGCCACAGGTGCTGTTCCGCCTGGCCCAGGTGCGACTGTCCCAGGGTGATGCCGCGCAGGCCGAGCAACTGGCTCGCCGGGCGTTGACCTACGCCAACGGCCGTCCTGATCTGCAAGCCGAGTTGTGGAACGTCATCGCCCAGGCCCGTGACAAGCAAGGTGACAGTGCTGGCGCGGCGTCGGCCCGTCAGAAGGCGCGGACCGCGTCGTGATGGAGCAGCGTATCCTCGACATCGCCGATCATCTGCTGCTGATCGAGCGGGAGCTGCAGATCCAGGGTTGGTGGGATGAGCATCCGCCCAGTCCTGAGGCACTTGCCAGCAACGTTCCCTTCGCAGTCGACAGCCTAACGTTCGAGCAATGGCTGCAATGGATTTTCCTGCCACGCATGAAGTTGATTCTCGAGCATGGGCATCCCCTGCCCAATGCGTCGGGGATTCTGGTCATGGCCGAAACCGTGTTTGCTCATCGCCCTGAAGAAAGTCGTGAGCTTCGGCGGCTGCTGGCCGCATTCGACGAATTGATCACGCCATCTGCCTGATTTTCTCTGTTTTTGCTTCCGGGGCCGCAGATTGTGGCCCTTTTTTGTGGAAATCTTTATTTTCCTGCTGCATCACTGCTTTTTAGTGGTGGATGAAATTGAACTCTTGGGAAAACTGGCAATAATTTTTCTTGACTTGCACGCGCTGAATCAGAAGAATCCAGTTTCCGCTGTAGGGGGACTGCCAGAAGCAGACCCGCTAGGCAGATCATGAGGCGCACACCCGCGCCGACTCGCTACACCCCGCAACGCGTTACCTCGCGCTGGGTGGGAAAACCCCGCAACACTCTGGGGCGCTCCCAATACTTGCTCAGTCAGTGCTGACGTTCGCTCATGCTCTGCTTGGCAGTAAACCTATTAAGACCCGCCCGGATGGGGCGGTATTCTGGCGTTTTAGAGGTGAACAACGTGGAGCTTTTATCTGGCGCTGAGATGGTCGTCCGCTTCTTGCGTGACGAAGGCGTTAAGCACATCTACGGGTACCCTGGCGGTGCTCTCCTGCATGTTTACGATGCCCTGTTCAAGGAACCGGAAGTCGAACACATCCTGGTTCGTCATGAGCAGGCGGCCACCCACATGGCCGACGGCTACGCCCGCGCCACCGGCAAGGCGGGTGTGGTGCTGGTGACCTCCGGTCCCGGGGCGACCAATGCCATCACCGGCATCGCCACCGCCTATATGGACTCGATTCCGATGGTCATCCTGTCGGGCCAGGTGCCGAGCACCATGGTCGGCACCGATGCCTTCCAGGAAACCGACATGATCGGGATCTCGCGGCCGATCGTGAAGCACAGCTTCATGATCAAGCACCCGACCGAGATCGCCGAGACGCTGAAGAAAGCCTTCTATCTGGCTCAATCCGGCCGTCCGGGCCCCGTCGTGGTCGACATTCCGAAGGACATGACCAACCCGGCCGAGAAATTCGAATACGTCTACCCAAAAAAGGTCAAGCTGCGCTCCTACAGTCCAGCCGTGCGTGGTCACTCCGGGCAGATCCGCAAGGCGGCCGAGATGCTCGTGGCCGCCAAGCGCCCCATCATCTATTCCGGTGGCGGCGTGATTCTGGGTGGCGGTTCTGCGGCGCTGACCGACATCGCCAAGTCACTGAACCTGCCGGTGACCAATACCCTGATGGGATTGGGCGGCTTCCCGGGCACTGATCGGCAGTTCCTTGGCATGCTCGGCATGCACGGCAGCTACACCGCCAACCAGGCGATGCACAATGCCGATGTCATCCTTGCGGTCGGCGCGCGCTTCGACGACCGTGTGGTCAATGGACCGGCCAAGTTCTGTCCGAATGCCAAGATCATCCACATCGACATCGACCCGGCGTCGATTTCCAAGATGATCAAGGCCGATGTGCCGATCGTCGGCCCGGTCGACAGCGTGCTCAGCGAGATGCTGACGATCCTCAAGGAAATCGGCGAGAAGCCTGAGAAGGTTGCGCTGGATGCCTGGTGGAAGCAGATCGACGAATGGCGCGGTGATCGCGGTCTGTTCCCTTACGACAAGGGTGACGGCAGCGTGATCAAGCCCCAGCAGGTGATCGAGACGCTGTGCGAAGTGACCCAGGGCGATGCCTTCGTCACATCCGACGTGGGCCAGCACCAGATGTTCGCAGCGCAGTACTACCGGTTCAACAAACCTAACCGCTGGATCAACTCCGGTGGCCTGGGCACCATGGGCTTCGGTTTCCCGGCCGCCATGGGCATCAAGCTCAACTTCCCGGATCAGGACGTGGCCTGCGTGACGGGTGAAGGCAGCATCCAGATGAACATTCAGGAACTGTCCACCTGCATGCAGTACGGCCTGCCGGTGAAGATCGTCAACCTGAACAACGGGGTATTGGGCATGGTTCGCCAGTGGCAGGACATGGCCTACAACGGCCGTCACTCCCACTCCTACGTCGAGTCGCTGCCTGACTTCATCAAGCTGGCCGAGGCTTATGGCCATGTGGGTATTCGCATCACCCGCCTGGAAGATCTCAAGCCGAAGCTGGAAGAGGCCTTCGCGATGAAGGACCGCCTGGTGTTCATCGACATCGCGGTGGACCGGTCCGAGCACGTCTATCCCATGCAGATCAAGGATGGCTCGATGCGTGACATGTGGCTGAGCAAGACGGAGCGTACCTGATATGCGGCACATCATTTCCCTGCTGCTGGAAAACGAACCCGGTGCCTTGTCGCGCGTGGTTGGTCTGTTCTCCCAGCGCAACTACAACATCGAAAGCCTGACCGTGGCACCGACCGAGGACCCGACGTTGTCGCGCCTCACCTTGACCACCGTGGGCCACGACGAAGTGATCGAGCAGATCACCAAGAACCTGAACAAGCTGGTGGAAGTGGTCAAGCTGGTCGACCTCTCGGAGAGCGCCCACATCGAGCGCGAACTGATGTTGGTCAAGGTCAAGGCCACCGGCGCTCAGCGTGCCGAGATCAAGCGCACCACGGACATTTTCCGTGGCCAGATCGTGGACGTCACCGCCAGCGTGTATACCGTGCAACTGAGCGGAACCAGCGACAAGCTGGACAGCTTCATTCAGGCGATCGGCACCGCATCGATTCTCGAAACCGTGCGCAGTGGCGTCACCGGCATTGCCCGTGGCGACAAAGTCCTCAGCATCTAACTTCATCCAATTAGCGATGGCCCTGCGGGGCCGAGATATAACCAGGGGTATTTCCATGAAAGTGTTCTACGACAAAGACTGCGACCTCTCCATCATCCAGGGCAAGAAAGTCGCCATCATCGGTTACGGCTCCCAGGGTCACGCCCAGGCGTGCAACCTGAAGGACTCCGGTGTAGACGTCACCGTCGGTCTGCGTAAAGGTTCGGCTACCGTTGCCAAGGCAGAAGCCCACGGCCTGAAAGTCGCTGACGTCGCCACCGCCGTCGCTGCTGCCGACCTGGTCATGATCCTGACCCCTGATGAATTCCAGGGCACCCTGTACAAGACCGAGATCGAGCCGAACATCAAGAAAGGCGCGACCCTGGCCTTCTCCCACGGCTTCTCGATCCACTACAACCAGGTCGTTCCACGTGGCGACCTCGACGTGATCATGATCGCGCCGAAGGCTCCGGGCCACACGGTGCGCTCCGAGTTCGTCAAGGGCGGTGGTATTCCTGACCTGATCGCCGTCTACCAGGACGCTTCGGGCAACGCCAAGAACGTCGCACTGTCGTACGCCGCTGGTGTCGGTGGCGGCCGTACCGGCATCATCGAAACCACCTTCAAGGACGAGACCGAAACCGACCTGTTCGGCGAGCAGGCCGTTCTGTGCGGCGGCACCGTTGAGCTGGTCAAGGCCGGTTTCGAGACGTTGGTCGAAGCCGGTTATGCGCCGGAAATGGCCTACTTCGAGTGCTTGCACGAGCTGAAGCTGATCGTCGACCTCATGTACGAAGGCGGCATCGCCAACATGAACTACTCGATCTCCAACAACGCCGAGTACGGTGAGTACGTCACCGGCCCTGAAGTCATCAACGAAGAATCCCGCAAGGCCATGCGCAATGCCCTCAAGCGCATCCAGGACGGCGAGTACGCGAAGATGTTCATCAGCGAAGGTGCTACCAACTATCCGTCGATGACCGCCAAGCGTCGCAACAACGCAGCCCACGGTATCGAAGTGATCGGCGAGCAACTGCGTTCGATGATGCCTTGGATCGCGGCCAACAAGATCGTCGACAAGACCAAGAACTGAGTCTTGCCTCGATAGATTAAAAACGCGGCTTCGGCCGCGTTTTTTCGTTTAGGCAGCCAGCTTCTGGTATAAAGCGACCAGAGGCCTGCTGTTAGAACCTGTTTCGCCGGCCTCTGTCGAACTTATTCCACCCAGTTGCAAGGTGCATTTCATGAGCGAACGTCCCGAAGAGCCGAACAAGCCCTCCGACGCCGAAAGCCTGCTACCTGTCGATGAGCATGTTGAGGAAGGTCACGACGCCGAAGGGCGCAAGGTCCGGCATCGCGGCATCTACTTGTTGCCCAACCTCTTCACCACCGCCAACCTGTTCGCCGGTTTCTACTCGATCATCAACTCCATCAGTGCGCAGAGCGCCCTGAGCGCAGGCGACCCGCGCGAGGCGAGTAAGTACTTCGCCTTCGCCGCTATCGCCATCTTCGTCGCCATGGTTCTGGACAGCCTCGATGGCCGTGTGGCGCGGATGACCAACACGCAGAGCGCTTTCGGTGCCGAGTACGACTCGTTGTCGGACATGGTTGCGTTCGGTGTGGCGCCGGCACTTCTGGCCTTTGGTTGGGCATTGGGTGACATGGGCAAGGTCGGCTGGATGGTCGCCTTCATCTATGTGGCCGGCGCTGCGTTGCGTCTGGCGCGTTTCAACACCCAGGTCGGCACCGCCGACAAACGCTACTTCATCGGTCTGGCCAGCCCGGCTGCCGCAGGTGTGGTGGCGGGTACCGTCTGGGCCTTCAGCGACTACGGTATCCAGGGCTCGAAACTGTCGTTCCTGGTGGCGCTGCTGGTGGCGGCTGCAGGCATGCTGATGGTCAGCAATATCAAGTACAACAGCTTCAAGGAGCTGGATCTCAAGGGGCGCGTACCCTTTGTTGCGATCCTGGCCGTGGTGCTGGTGTTCGCCGTGGTGTTCAGCGATCCACCACGGATTCTGCTGCTGATCTTCCTCGGCTATGCGGTTTCAGGCCCAGTGCAGTACTTGCTGCGCGGTCGTCGTCGCAAAGTCTGAAAAAAGATTTAATGCTGGAATAACTCTCCGGCTCCATAGTCTTACTGGTACATCCGCCACCAGTGCTGTGGAGCCGCCATGCTCATCAAGCTTCCCAAGTCGTCCGATTGCAACGAATCGGACGTTACCCCTGAAAGTGTCTATTTCTCTCGCCGCTCTGTTTTGGGTGCCTCTCTAGCCGGGTTTGCGTTGGGCGCCTTGCCCGTGCTCGGCCAGGCCGCCGAGGCTTCACGCTATGCTGACGTGGAAGCGGGTTCGACACCTGGCTGGTTCAAGGACAAGCTCGGTGCGACGCGCTGGCAGGCCGTGACGGTCAAGGATGAGGCAATCACGCCGTTCAAGGACGCTACCCACTACAACAACTTCTACGAGTTCGGACCCGACAAGGGCGACCCGGCGGCCAATGCCGGTAGCCTCAAGACCGAACCCTGGAGCGTGGTGGTCGATGGCGAGGTCGGCAAGCCTGGGCGCTACGCGCTGGAAGATTTCGTCAAGCCCCTGCAGCTTGAAGAACGCATCTATAGGCTGCGTTGCGTCGAGGCCTGGTCGATGGTCATCCCCTGGCTCGGCTTTCCGCTGTCCGAGGTGCTCAAGCAGGTCGAGCCAACTTCCAAGGCCCGCTATGTGCGTTTCGAAACGCTGCAGGACCCCAAGAGCATGCCGGGCCAGCGCTCGGGCTTTGCCCTGATCGACTGGCCCTACGTGGAAGGGTTGCGCCTGGATGAGGCGATGAACCCGCTCGCGATCCTGGCGGTGGGCATGTATGGGCGCGAGCTGCCCAACCAGAATGGTGCGCCTCTGCGTCTGGTGGTGCCATGGAAGTACGGGTTCAAGAGCATCAAGTCGATCGTGCGCATCAGTCTGGTGGCCGAGCAACCGCAGACCACTTGGCAGGGGCTGGCGCCGAACGAGTATGGCTTCTATGCCAACGTCAATCCGCAGGTCGATCACCCGCGTTGGAGCCAGGCGCGTGAGCGGCGGCTGCCCAGTGGCCTGTTCAGCCCCAATGTGCGTACCACTCAGATGTTCAATGGCTATGAGGAGGAGGTTGCCTCTCTTTATAGCGGCCTCGATCTTCGGAAGAACTACTGATGCGTTATCCCTGGTTTCGCTTGGCGATTTTCATCGTTGGCTGCCTGTTTCCGGCCTGGTGGTTGTATGAGGCGGCTACGAATCTGCTTGGGCCGGATCCGGGAAAAATTCTGGTAGACAGGCTAGGGCTCGGTGCGCTGGTGTTCCTGCTGGTGACCTTGGGCATGAGCCCTCTGCAGCGTCTGACGGGGTGGGGTGGTTGGATCGTCGCGCGGCGACAGCTCGGATTGTGGTGTTTTGCCTATATCGTCCTGCACATGACGGCCTATATGGTCTTCATCCTTGGGCTCGACTGGGGGCAGCTTGGCGTCGAGTTGCGCAAGCGGCCTTATATCATCGTCGGGGTTATCGCCTTCCTGGGGCTGCTGGCCTTGGCGGTGACCTCCAACCGTTATAGCCAGAGACGGCTCGGTGCGCGCTGGAAAAAGCTGCACAAGCTGGTCTATGTAATTCTCGGCCTGGGCTTGCTGCATTTCCTGTGGATTGTGCGTTCGGACCTGCAGGAGTGGGCTATCTATGCTGGGGTAGGTGCACTGCTGATGGTGATGCGGGCCCCACCGGTATGGCGGCGGGTGCCCCGGCTGATAGGCCGGCGCGCTTAAGCTTTTCATTCTTATCGTTTTTTTGAAATAAAAGGTTGACGCCCTCTCAGATCCCCTTATAATGCGCCCCACTTCCGCAGCAAACGGAACGCAAAACTTCTTGTTAATCAACGGGTTAAGCGAGTTCGGTGCGGTGCGAAGGGCTTCGATCCTCGGGTTGAAAGCGGCGAAAAAGGCAGTTGACAGCATCGAATGGTGCTGTATGATTCGCCTCCCGCTACGAGCGATCGCAGCGAGTCAAGTGTTTGAAGCTAAACGAGTTTCTCGGTAAAAACTTCAAAATAAACGCTTGACACGAAGTAAGGCTGCTGTAAAATGCGCGGCCTCGGTTGAGACGAAACGCTCTTAGCCAAACGCTCTTTAACAAATCGAATCAAGCAATTCGTGTGGGTGCTTGTGAGTACGGACTGATCGTCGCCTAGATTATCAGCATCACAAGTGGCCA